>DYJV01000006.1:13949-56339 GCA_020722945.1 Candidatus Methylomirabilis sp.
TTAATATAAATCTTGTAAATATTCTATAAATATTCTGTAAATATTCTGTAAATATCTTGAAAATTTTATTTTTATTAGATAGAAGTAGATATGAAATTTAGAAATTTATTTAACTCTCTTAATTTTAAATATTTTATTACGATCTCTCTTATTCTATCCATAATATTTACTCTCATCTTTTATTTTTTCTACAATTTACAAAAAAAGAGACTATTAGATCTTGTCCATCAAAAAGCTGAAGTAGTAGTCGATCAGATAATTCTTACAAGGAAATGGCTATCAGATATGCAAGGAGTTTTTGTTATAAAAAAGGATGGTATTGAGCCAAATCAATATCTACAGAAACCAGAAATATCTTGTGGGGACACAACTCTCGTTCTTAAAGATCCTGCTATTGTGACAAAGGAGTTATCAGAATACTCAAAAACCAGAACTTTATATTCATTTAGGTTAACAAGTGAACATATTATAAATCCTGCAAATGCTCCTGACCATGTTGAAAAAAAAGCTCTAAAACTTTTTAAAGATAAAAATATAGATCAATACAGCACTATTGAAACAATAAATAACAGAAAAGTTTTTAGACTTTTAAAACCATTGTATGTTGATAATAGCTGCCTTGGATGTCATTTTTATCAAGGTTACTCTCTTGGAGAATTAAGAGGGTGTTTTAGCATATTCATCCCTATGGATAAAGTTATCAGTGATATAGAGAAGATGAAACTACATTTCCTTATAGCTGGCATATTTATTATTTTATTTACAACTATACTGATATATTTTGTCAATTATTTTTTGACAATAAAACCTATTACATCACTTACTAATACACTTATCAGATTTAAAGAAAATATGAATACAGAGATAAACTTTTTAAAGAGAGATGATGAAATTGGGAACCTTCAGAGAAATTTTATCAGCATGGCTGAAAGAATCAAACAGAATTATCATTTAATGGAGGATGAGATCAAAAAAGCTACTTCAGAACTTAAAAAGAAAGATAAAGCAAAAACAGATTTTCTCGCTACAATATCTCACGAATTGAGAACACCCCTTACCACTATACAAGGGGGGATAGAGTATCTTTTTAAAGTTACAAAGAGGGATGAAAATATTGAATTTTTGACAATAGTAGATAACAATCTAAAGAATCTTATTTTAATGGTGAATAACCTGCTCGATATTGCAAAAATTGAATTAGGTAAATTAGAGCTGAATTTAGAACCTGTAAATATCAAAGAATTAGTTCAAGATGCTCTTATTTTTTTTAAAGGATACAGTAGCCAAAAAAACATTTCAATAAAATATGAGAATCCCTTTGATTACACAATTAAAATAGACAAAAATAGAATTAATCAGGTTTTAATTAATATAATTCATAATGCAATCAAATATTCACCTGAGAATAAAGATATAATAATACAGATGTCCAAGAGTCAAACTTTTTTTACTCTTACTGTAAGTAACAACACTTACTCAGAAATATCTATCCAAGATGTTGGAAAATTTTTTATAAAATACAAATATTTTGCTACTGGAAGTCAAAAGGGAAGTGGAATTGGTCTTGCTACCGCAAAAGCTATAATGGAGGCACACAAAGGTGATATTAAAGTAAAAATTATAGATAAACAAAAAATCTCCTTTGAATTGATATTTAGAGGTATATATGATTAAAATTCTGCTGGTTGATGATGATAAAGATATCTTAAAAGTTTTAAAAGCAAATCTTACTTTTGAGAATTACACTGTTGTAACCGCAGAGAGTGGAAGTGAAGCATACGAAAAGATAACTACCTATACACCTGAAATAATTATACTTGACCTTAACCTACCTGATATAGACGGGATTCAGCTTTGTAAAAGATTAAGAAGTGAGGATATAAATATCCCAATAATAATGTTGACTGCGAGAGACTCTCTTTCAGATAAAATTTTAGGTTTGGAGTGTGGTGCAGATGATTACATAATTAAACCTTTTAATTTTTTAGAACTTAATGCAAGAATAAAAAATTGCATTAGAAGACTGAAAGAGATCAATATTAATGCCAATACAGAGTTACTCAAGTATAAAAGTTTGACTATTAATCTTGAAAAACATGAAATTCTACAAAACGATAGAAAGATAGAATTAACAAAAACAGAATACAATTTATTTATTTATCTCTTTCAGAATAGAACAAAAGTCTCACACAGAAAAGAAATAATAGATATTTTATGGAAAGATAAAGATATATACAACTGGTCAAGAACAGTTGATATACATATTACTCACCTCAGAAAGAAACTTCCTGATGACATTACTATAAAAACTGTTGCAGGTTTCGGTTTTGTTTTAGAGTGATATAAAACAGTAGAACTAAATTTTAAATATTTAAAATTATCTTGAGAATATTGAGAAAAGATAAAAAAGTTCAAAATTTACTTCTGAACATAAAATATACACCTGCCATAATACATAATCCAGAGTAAATATAATCAAGAGTTATCTTCTCTTTCATATAAAAGAGTGAAAAAGGTATAAATATAGTAAGAGTAATAACTTCTTGCAATATTTTTAACTCCCCTGTGGACATAACCTGATACCCTATCCTATTTGCAGGGACTTGTATCATATACTCAAAAAAGGCAATTCCCCAGCTTATAAAACTAGCAACTATCCAATGTTTATCTGATAAATTTTTGAGATGGGCATACCATGCAAAGGTCATAAAGATATTACTTAAGAAGAGCATTACTATTGTTATTAAGTAAGAATTCATCTAATCTAATTTCCAGTAAATATAAAAAGAGCTTTCACTTTTAGATGAAAGCTCTTTTAGCTATATATTGTAGGTAATAATGTTAAAGAAGAGTTGTAACTGATTTCTGTAAAAATTCTATTATTGAGGATGGTAATATTCCAAGGTATAAAACACCTGCCATAGCAAGAGATAGTGCTAAAACAGTAGAAGCATTATACTCAATAGGTGCACTACTTTCACCTTTAAAATATAGGTAAACAAGAATTCTCAAGTAGTAGTAAGCAGATATTGCACTATTTATAACAGCTAAAATAGTAAGTCCATAGAGCTTTGCATTTATTGCAGCAGAGAAAAGGTAAAATTTCCCAAGAAATCCTACTGCTGGTGGAACCCCTGCCATAGAGAACATAAATACGCACATTGCAATACCAAGAAATGGATATTTCAAACCAACTCCCTTTATATCATCGAAGTTGCTTTTACCAATTGCAGCAAGAACAGCAAAAGCTCCAACATTCATAAATCCGTAACCTAAAAGATAAAAAAGAATTGCAGAGCTGCTAATAGGAGTCCCTGCAACTATTCCAACAAGTATATAACCTGCATGTGCTATACTTGAATAAGCAAGAACTCTTTTGACATTGCTTTGATTAAGAGCAATAAGGTTCCCACCAAACATTGTAATTACCGCAAAAAATGCTATCAATGAAGCATACTCTGAATGGTAAGATGAGAATGATGAGAGTAAAATTCTCAAAAATGCAGAGAAAGCAGCAGCTTTTACACCTGTTGCCATAAATCCTGTGATTGGCGATGGGGCACCTTCGTAAACATCAGGTGTCCACATATGGAAAGGAACTGTCGATACTTTAAAAAGAAAACCTGTAAAGATAAGAGCGATACCACATATAAGCATAGGATTGGTTCTGTATTCTGAATATATTGTTATGTATCTGTATATCTCTTTGAGATCTAACACGCCAGTAGAGCCGTAAATAAAAGCTATTCCAAGAAGGAGAAATGCAGCTGAGAATGCACCTAAAATAAAATATTTAACAGCACCTTCAACACTTTTTATATCTGTTTTCTTAAATGCAGCCAAAGAGTATATTGCCACAGACATCATCTCAAGGGCTATAAATATCATTATAAGATTAGTAGATGAGGCCATAAGCATCATTCCAACAGATGCAAAGAGTATCAATGAATAATACTCTCCCAACTCTATACCTTTTTTAACTGTGTAGTTCATTGAAGAGAGTATTGTCAAACCTGTAATAGCAAGGATAACAGCTTTAAAAAACCAAGCAAAGCCGTCAAGAACTACCATATGATTAAACGCTGTAATATTTTTCCCGAAAAGAGGAATCATAAAGAGAGATGTGAGAATTACACCTATAAAAGAGATATATCCATTGTAGGAGGTTTTTGATTTCTTAGATTCACCAAATACTCCGGCAATCAGAACAATCATAGCAAATATTGAAAGTGTAAGTTCAGGCAATATAACTATTAACTTTGGATCCGCAATAGCTTTAAAATCAATCATATTTTCCTCCCTATTTATCTATTACCATTGAAACAGAATGATTACATTTAATTGTGTTTATGAAATTGATTGAAGTATTATTAAACTTTTTAATAAAATATTGAGGGAAAATTCCCATTATAAATATAAGAAGAATAAGGGGGATAAGATAACCAAACTCCCTTACATTCATATCTTTAAGCTTTTTATTACTCTCTTTATCTAATGGACCAAAAAAGGCTCTCTGATACATCCAAAGTATATATATTGCACCAAGAACAGTAGATGTAGCAGCAATAGCAGCATAAAATATTTTAGCTTTAAAGATACCTATAAAGAGTAAAAATTCACCAATAAATCCATTTGTCCCTGGTAAACCAACAGATGCAAGCATTACTATCATAAAGAATGTTGCATAAAGAGGCATCTGTTTTGCAAGACCACTATAATCCTTTATCATGCGAGATGAACTTCTTTCAAAAAGGATTCCAAGAAGAAGGAATAGTGCTGCTGTAATCACTGTATGATTCAACATTTGGAAAATAGCACCCTGAACTCCCTGAACAGTGAGGAGATACATCCCCAAAACAATAACTGCAAGGTGTGCAATCGATGAATATGCTATAAGTCTCTTCATATCTTTCTGAACAATGGCAATCAAAGAGATATATACTACAGCTATTAAGGTTAATGTAGCTATTAATGGTGTAAAACTTAAAGATGCCTCAGGAAATAGTGGCATTGCAAATCTATAAAATCCGTAAAGACCCATCTTTGATAAAACAGCACCGAGAAGAACTGTGCCAACAGTAGGTGCATTGACATAGGTATCAGGCTGCCATGTATGAAATGGAATAATAGGAACCTTGATTGCAAATGCTACAAAGAAAGCAAGATAGAGCCATGTCTGTTTTGCAACAGGAATATTCATTTTATACATTTCAAGTATTTCAAAGTTTCCTTTACCTTGTAACCAGTAAAGTGTAAATATTGCAACAAGCATAAGAACACTACCAGCCATTGTATATATGTAAAATTTTAGTGTAGAGTAAATTCTCTTATAATCACCCCATATACCTACTATAAAATACATAGGAACAAGCATAACTTCCCAAAATATATAAAATAAAACAAGATCAAGTGCAGCTAATGACCCTATAACTCCAGATTCAACAAATAAAACACACAGATAAAACTCTCTTATATATTTTTTGATGTTCCACGCTGCAACCAAACATATAAATGTAACAAGAGTAGTCGCAACAATAAGATACATACTCACTGCATCCACACCAAGATAATATTGGATACCAAGAGATTTTATCCACTGATATTTTTCTATAAACTGAAATACAGATCCTTCACTTGAATAAGCAAAAAAGAGACATAATCCAAGCAGAAAGTTTAAAAAACCAAAGAAAGAACCAGTAAGCTGAACTCCACCGTCATTATCTCTTTGAAAACCGAGAAGAGTAATCGCTCCAACAAGTGGCAAAAAAATCATAATTGATAAAAGATTATTTGTTATAATTTCCATAATCTATTCCCCTTTAAGCCTTAAATATTAATAAAGTATGTAACAACAATCGCAATCCCCAATAGTAAACTCACAGCATAATATTGAATAGATCCTGTCTGGAAAAATCTCAACCCATATCCAATACCTTTTATACAATTTACAACTCCCATAACTATCCCATCAACAATAAGCTCATCCCAAACAACCCATAAAATACTCCCGAGAAAATTACCCGGTTTCTCAAAAATTGCTTCATATATCTCATCAACATACCATTTGTTGTAAAAGAGTTTGTGGAGAAGTGGAAAAGAGTTTGCAAGATTTTCAGGGATACTCTTACTCTTAACATACATTAGAAACGCAGTATAAATACCTGCTAAACCAACCAAGACAGCTATACCCATCAGCATAAACTCTGTCCCATGAGAGAGATGAGCTGCATGGTGAGCTGAAGAGTGCCCATAATAGAAAGATGTATGGAGAAAATGTTCTATATTGTTTGAGCCACCCAATATAGCAGGAACTCCTATATAACCACCAAAAATAGATAATATTGCAAGAACTATCATTGGGAAAGTCATAGTTGCAGGGGACTCATGAACATGCTTTGCAACATCAGGCTTCATTCTGCTTTCACCAAAGAAAGTCATAAATAAAACTCTAAACATATAAAAAGATGTCAATCCTGCTGTAATTGTAGCAAGTGCCCATAAGAAATAATGTCCATTGGCAAATGTCTGTGCAAGTATTTCATCCTTACTAAAAAAACCTGAAAGTCCGGGAATCCCTGCAATTGCAAGACAAGCTATTAAAAATGTCCAATATGTTATTGGAATTTTATTTTTTAGACTACCCATATATCTCATATCTTGCTCACCTGATAGAGCGTGTATTACACTACCAGCACCAAGAAAGAGGAGAGCTTTAAAAAATGAATGAGTTACAATATGAAACACACCTGCTGAAAAAGCAGTAACTCCAACACCAAGAAACATATAACCAAGCTGAGAGATTGTGGAGTATGCTATTACTTTCTTTATATCGTTTTGTGCTAATGCCATTGTAGCAGCAAAAAATGATGTTAAACAACCAACTATTGCAACAATTTCAAGAGCAAGATGACCATGAAGATAAAGAGGAGCACACCTTGCAACCATATAGACCCCTGCTGTAACCATAGTTGCAGCATGGATCAATGCACTTACAGGAGTAGGACCTGCCATCGCATCAGGCAACCATACATAAAGTGGAATTTGAGCAGATTTACCTGTAGCTCCTATAAACAGAAGTATTCCTACTGTAGTTGCTACGCCTACTGGGATTAAACTTGAATGGCTCAACACTTTATAAAAATCTAAAGAGTAGTGATTAGTAGTTTTACCTACTGCAAAAAATAGAAGAAACATTCCAAGTATAAATGCAAAATCACCTATCCTGTTAAAAACAAAAGCTTTTTTACCAGCACTTGCATAACTTTTGTTTTGAAACCAAAATCCTATAAGTAAATATGAACAGACACCAACACCTTCCCAACCTAAAAACATTAATACAAAGTTGTTAGCTAATATCAGATTTATCATAGAAAACATAAAGAGATTAAGATATGTAAAAAATCTATAATATCTACCTTCATCGTGCATCATATAACCAATAGAGTATATGTGTATCAAAAATCCAACACCTGTAACAAACATAGCCATTGTGATTGAAAGTGTATCAACTAAATATGCAACATTTACCCCTAACTCCCCAGAGGTAAACCAATTATAAACTACTACTTCAAAATGTCTATGGTCAGGGGGGAGAGATATGAGTTCTCTAAAAATCATCCATACAACTAAAAAAGATAGGCCTGCGGCAGAACAAGCTACCCAATGAATTATACTTTTACTGAATTTTTCAAGCTTCCACCCTAAAATGCCATTAATTAAAACACCTATTAGAGGAAAAAACGGAACTAACCAGACAAACTTAATCATCCCCTACTCCTTTACCATTTTAAAATATTTAATTTATCAATATTGATAGTCCCTTTATTTCTAAATATTAAATAGAAAAGAGCCAGCCCTACACCAGCTTCTGCAGCTGCTATAGCTAATACAAAAAGGACAAGCATAATACCATCTATAGATCTTAAAAAATGTGAATATGTTATGAGGACAAGATTTGCGGAATTAAACATAAGCTCTATGCACATAAAGATTACAATTGCATTTTTCCTTACTACTACGCCAATG
Organism: Candidatus Methylomirabilis sp.; assembly: GCA_020722945.1. Taxonomy (GTDB): domain Bacteria; phylum DYJV01; class DYJV01; order DYJV01; family DYJV01; genus DYJV01. The sequence goes on from DYJV01000006.1 coordinate 21,975, forward strand.
GCTCCAAGAGAAAATAGGAATATTCCTAAAAAAATTACTATTTCATGGCTGTGCATCTATTATCTCCTTAATTTTTTTTATCTTTTTTCGCTAAAACAACTGCACCTGCAATAGCTGCTAAAAGTAGTAGAGATGTAACCTCAAAAGGTAGAAGGTATTTTGAGAAAAGCTCATAAGCAATATATTTAACTCCACCAAAAGTTTCTGGAATTTTCTTATAATCCAAACCTTCCCATCCAATCAATTTAGAGCAACCTGAAAGCATTGTTTGTATAAAAAGTATTACGACAAATGCCACCCCTACAATAGCAGAGAGCTGGATTTTGATCTTTTTTTTCAAATCCTCTTCTATGCTTGTGAGCATGATTACATAAATAATGAGCATCATAATTGCTCCGGCATAAACAATAATCTGTATTGCAGCAATAAAATCAAACTCAAGTAGCAGATATATAACTGCTGTTGAGAAGAGTGTAGAAACCATCCACAAAGCACTATGAACAGGATTCCTTGCACAAACAACCATAATTCCCGAACCCATTGCAAAAACAATAGCCATAAAAAATATTATAACAGCCATCTCTATCTCCTTACTTCCCTTGATAAATATATTTTTCAGGATTTTCTAAATCTTCTTTCTCCAATTTAAACTCTTCTTTAGTATAACCAACAAAATCATAAACTTTACTGTATTCAATTGCATCCTTGGGGCAAACTTCAACACAATATCCGCAGAAAATACATCTTAACTCATCTATCATAAATCTTGATGGGAATCTCTCACCATCTTCTGATTCTTCTGTAACAATAGTGATTGCTTTGGGTGGACATACCGCAGCACATAGACCACATCCAACACATTTGTATTTACTGTTACTATCTTTTATAAATCTGTGAATTCCTCTCCATCTATCAGAAATTTCTCTTCTTTCTGTAGGATACTGGATAGTTGGCGGCTTGGTGCAGAAAATTTTAAAAGTATAAGCCAAGCCTTTTAATAGAGGAGTTATCAAACCAGGATTTCTTAAAGAATCTCTTATACTATCAACAGAGTAATACCCTTTTTTCATTTTAACCATCCTTCTTTTTAATTGAAAAATGACATTACAATAGCTGTAACAACAAGATTAGCTAATGCAAGAGGCATCAGATATTTCCAACCAAGAGTCAATATTTGGTCTATCCTTAATCTTGGATATGTAGATCTCTCCCACACAAAGAAAAACATTAAGAGAACTGATTTTAGCAAGAACCACACTGTCCCCGGTAAAAATGGACCATGCCATCCACCAAGATAAAGAGTTGTTATTAAAGCACTAATTGTGAATAAATGGCAATACTCAGCCATAAAAAACATTGAAAATTTCATACTGCTGTATTCTACGTTAAATCCACACGCAAGCTCAGATTCTGTCTCAGGCATATCAAAAGGTGTCCTGTTTATCTCTGCAAGTGCACCTATTATTGCCAAAACAAATCCTAAAGGTTGTTTTATGATATTCCACAAATCTGCTTGTGCATCAACTATCCCACTAAAACTGAGTGTCCCACTTACCAAAACTACACCTATTATTGTTAGTGCAAATGGAAGTTCATAACTTATCATAAGAGCTGTAGCTCTCAATGCACCTACAAGACTGTATTTGTTGTAGGAAGCGTAGCCTCCAAGCACACAACCGTATGAACCTATTGCAGCAAGAGCAAATATATATAAAACAGATACATCTATATCAGCAAGAATAAGCTTTACCTCCCTGCCAAAAAGAGTAACTTTGTCTCCAAATGGTATAACAGCAATAACTCCGAGAGCACATGCAAAACTTATCATTGGAGCAAGCACAAATACTATTTTGTCAGCTTTTTCAGGAATGACATCCTCTTTAAAAAAAGACTTAACTGCATCTGCAAGTGGCTGCATCAATCCTTTATAACCAACTCTCATTGGACCATATCTTAATTGAAAGCCTCCAAGAAGTTTTCTTTCAAACCAGGTTGAGTAGGCTACAATAAGAAGCAATCCAACAAAAACAATCAAGTTAAGAACAACTGTAATGCTTATATCGATTAGAAAATCCATTAATTAAACCTCCACCTAAGCTTTCTTTATATTAACTGCACAAACTTTATACTCTGGGATCCCTGCAACAGGATCAAGAACAGAATTTGTGAGCCTATTAATAGCTGATTCTGAAAAATGAAAACATCCAAAAACAACTCCTTCTGAGACTTTATTAGATATTTTGGCATTAGTGGACACTGAGCCTCTCCTTGAAGAGACAACTATTTTTTCACCATCAGATATTCCAAGTTTTTTAGCATCTGAAGGATTAATTTCAAGAGCAGGTGATGGACTATAATAATTGAGTGCCTTAGCCCTCCTTGTCATTGTAGCTGTATGATAATGCTCATATCTTCTCCCTGTTGTAAGAATAAAAGGATACTCTTTATCAGCAAGCTCTTTAGGAGCTCTGTTCTCTATAGGAACAAGCAAACCTTTACCCCTTGCAATCTTTGCAGTGTGAAGAACTGGTGTCCCTTGATGCTCTTCATCAGGACAAGGCCAGCATACACCATCATTTGCTTCTATCTTACTATATGAAATTCCTGCATACTGTGGAGTAACTTTTCTTATCTCTTCAAATACTTTTTGAGCATCATCAGAGAAATTCGCTCCTAATTTAGAAGCTAACATAGAGAGTATCAATATATCCTCCTTAGCATCTCCCGGAGCATTTACAGCTTTTCTAACTCTCTGAACTCGTCTTTCAGTATTTGTAAATGTCCCCTCTTTCTCTGCAAAACAAGCAGCAGGAAGAACAACATCTGCCTTCTGAGCTGTCTCTGTAAAAAATATATCTTGAACAACAATAAAATCAAGTTTATCAAAAGCGTGCTCAGCATGAGATAAATCAGGTTCACTGAGCATAGGATTTTCACCCATAATATATAGTGCTTTAAGCTCACCTTTCTCTACCATTTCTGGGATATCTGTAAGTGGTCTCCCTTTTTTAAGGTTGCAAGATGAACCCCATACTTCAGAGAATTTGCTACAATTCTCTTCACTATCAACAGGCTGATAACCTGGATAAACATTAGGTAAGCCACCCATATCACAAGCACCCTGAACATTGTTCTGTCCTCTGAGAGGGTTGACTCCAGCACCCTCTTTCCCAATATTACCGGTAATCAGTGCAAGGTTAGAGAGTGATTTTACGTTGTCGGTGCCAGTTGTATGCTGAGTAATACCCATAGCATAAAGAATGGAAGCTTTTTCAGCTTTCCCATAAAGAGTTGCGGCTTTTATCAGTTTATCTTGGGGGATACCTGTAATTTTTGCAACTTCCTCAGGTGTATATTTGAGAACTACCTCTTTAAGTCTATCAAAACCTTCTGTTCTTTCATTTATATAGGCATCATCTTGGAGATTGTTATTAATGATAACATTCATAAAACCATTTATCCAAGCTATATTGTTACCAGGTTTGGGCTGCAACCATATATCAGCATAATCAACAAGGTCTATCCTTTTAGGATCAACAACTATCAACTTTGTTCCATGCTTCATTACAGCTTCTCTGATATAATTTGCTATAATTGGATGACACTCCGATGTGTTGGACCCTGTCACCAATATTACATCAGCTTTTGTAGTGCAATCTTTTATAGAGTTTGTCATTGCTCCGCTTCCAAGTGTAGCAGCCAGACCGGCCACTGTAGAGCTGTGTCAGAGACGGGCACAATGGTCAATATTATTAGTCCCTATTACACTCCTAAAAAGTTTCTGAAAGAGATAATTCTCCTCATTTGTTGCTCTTGCAGAAGTCAATCCATAAATGGCATCAGCCCCATGCTTATCTTTAATATCTTTTAATTTATTTGCAACAAGATTCAGAGCTTCTTCCCATGAAGCATCTCTGAATTTCCCATTCTCTTTTATCATAGGCTTTGTAAGTCTATCTTCACTATGGATAAAATCGTAACCATATCTACCCTTAATACAGAGTGAACCTTCATTAACCCCCACACCATTTTTTGTTGTAACTTTTATAACTTTCCCCTGAAATACATTTAGTTCAAGTTGACAACCACAACCACAATATGAACATGTAGTCTGAACCCTATTAATAAACCATTTTCTACCTTTGAGACTTGTCAATTTGTCGGTCAAAGCTCCTGTAGGACATACTGAGAGACACTCTCCACAAGATTTACAAAGTTCTGGCTTAACAACTTGTATCTTTGCATCCCAACCTTTGCCAACAATATTTATTGCCTGATTCCCTGTTATCTCCCTACAAGCAGTAACACACCTGAGACACATTACACATCTGTCAGCCCACTGTCTTATAAAAGGGGTAGCATATTCAGGCATACCTTTTTTTGGAAGCTTCTCCTGAAACTCAACTTGTTCAATATTAAACTGGTACACTAAATCTTGAAGTGTGCACTCTCCAGCTTTGTCACAGATAGGACAATCAAGAGGGTGATTCAACAGTATCAGCTTTAATGCATCCCTTCTCATCTGATAAAGAAGATCAGAATTTGTAATTACTTCTATATCGTTATCCACATGAGTCATACAAGCAGGAACAGGATGCTCGTAACCTTTAACCTCAACTACACACAATCTGCATGATCCTATCGGAGTAAGTCTATCGTGATAACAGAATGTAGGGATTGTTATCCCTGCAGTTTTTGCAGCTTGAAGTATAGTAGTGCCTTTTTTAACCTCTACTTCTTTACCATCAATTTTTAATTTGAACATAGCTTCTTGTGACATCTATCTTCCCCTGATAAAATTTTCTTGCCTAACTAAATTGCAATCATTCCCACCCTATAACATTTGAGACATCTTTCAGCCTCAGCTCTTGCTTCTGCTATAGAGTATCCTTCAGTATATTCAACAAAACTTTTTTTCCTCTCTTCGGGGGACATATGCTTAAAATGGAGTCTCTCCATTCCTGCTACTATCCCTACATTTTCAGAGGAGTTAAAAACTTTAACTTCAGAAAGAAAATCTTCCATCTTCTCTTCTAAATTTCTATCTATCTTCTCACCTCTTAAATATTTATCAATTTTATCAGCTGCTCTTTTTGCACCCGCACATGCTCTAATAAGAGCAGAAGGAGATGTAACCACATCACCTGCTGAGAATATACCTTTTTTGGAAGACATATACGTATTGGCATCTACAACTACTGTCCCCTTTCTGGTAACTTTTATATCAGAATCACCTGAAAGAACTTCAAGATTGATTGCCTGACCTATTGCAGGAACAACAATATCACAATCAAGTATATATTCAGAACCTTTTATTGGGACAGGACTTCTCCTCCCTGAAGCATCAGGCTCACCTAATTCCATTTTGACAAGTTCGAGGCCTACAACTTTCCCATCTTTGGCAATAAGCTTTGTCGGATTTGTGAGGTATAAGAAATTGACACCCTCCTCTTCAGCTTCCTCTATCTCTTCAATATTTGCAGGCATTTCATTTTTGGTTCTTCTGTAAACAAGATTAACCTCATCTTTATTCATCCTTAAAGAGCATCGCACACAATCCATAGCAACATTACCACCACCAACTACTACTACTCTTTTCCCATCAGGGTAAGGATCTACTCCACTGTTTATATCGAAAAGATATTTAACGCCTGTAATAAAACCTGCATAACCATCATCTTCACCTGCAACACCCATTTTGGAGCTGTCATGAGCACCTATTGCAATTATAATTGCATCAAAAGTTTTCTCTAAATCTTTCAACATAATATCTTTACCAACATAGGTATTATACTGAATCTCAACACCGAGAGACTTTATGGCTTCGGTTTCAATTTTGATGACATTTCTTGGAAGTCTATAATCAGGGATACCAACTGCTGCCATACCACCAGTCTCTCCAAGCCTTTCAAAAATTTTAACTTTGTAACCTTTCATACCAAGATGATAAGCTGCAGTAAGACCAGCAGGTCCTCCACCTATTATCGCAATTTTTTTATTTTTAGCAGATTCTACTGATTTAAAATTAGCTACACCTTTTTTGTCAAATTCAAAATCAGCGACAAATCTTTTTAGATGTTTAATAGCGATAGGTCCATCAAGAAGCATTCTTCTGCAGTTGTCCTCGCAAGGTTTAACACAGACTCTTCCAACAATACCTGGGAGTGGCAACCTTGTTCTTATGACATCAAGTGAATCTTGGAATCTACCCTCTCTTATGGCTTCAACATACTCTGGGATAGGTAAATGTATTGGGCAAGCATCTGTGCATGGAGCAGTAAGATGGGAATGATAGGTAAGATTTGACTTCTTTACTATACCCTTTAAAGCGGCTTTGATATCCTCTTCATAGTATTGAAGTGCATCCATAATAGGCTTCGTAACTGTCTGACCTAAATTACACCTTGACCCCTCTTTTATAGAGTTGCTTAATTTTTTTACAATTTCAAGGTCTCTATCCTTACCTTCACCATTATATATTTTATTAAAGATATCAGCCAAGACTTTAGTCCCAACCCTGCATAAAAAACATTTACCACAAGAGTACTTTTGAGCTTCCTCCATATACGATTTGCACAATTCAACAATATCAACATCAGAATCTAAAATAACAAAACCATCCCAGCCCATAAAAGCCTTTACTCTCTGAGAATTAAATTCTTCAGGTAGCTTCAATCCTTCAAGATCTATAGGACCTTTGCCTCTATTGTCAACAACGTCTTCTTTCCAGCTACTAAATAGAACTTTTGCCATTGATAGTTCTCCTTAAATTTATATTCAAAATAAAAATCCTATCTATCTATCTCTCCTAAAACTATATCCAAGCCGCCAATTGCTGTGATTATATCAGAAAACATATAACCCTCTATCATAGCAGGCAAAGCTGAAACATGTATGTAACATGGTGATTTTATTTTGAGTCTGTAAGGCTTACTACCTCCGTCACTATAAATATAATACCCAATCTCACCCTTAGAACCCTCTACACTTTGATAAACTTCACCCTTAGGTGCATTAAACCCTGATAGAACAAACTTAAACCTTCTGATAAGTGCATCTATATCTGTCCTCACCTTTTCTTGAGGAGGGTTAAGATAAGGAACATCTGCCATAATTGGTCCATCGGGTAAATTTTCTATTGCTTGCCTTACTATATTGATTGATTGCCTAAACTCTTCCATTCTACAAAAATATCTATCAAATGCATCTCCGCGTGTCCCAACAGGTATCTGAAAATCAAAATCTTGATAACTGCTGTAAGGAAAAGCCTTTCTAACATCATAATTAACCCCTGAAGCTCTTCCAACTGCACCAGTAAGACCAAGGTTAATAGCTTCATCGTGCGATATTACTGCTAAATTCTCGTTTCTCTGCCTCCAGATTATATTGTCAGTGAGAAGAGTCTCATAACCATCTATCTTCTCAGGAAACATTTTACAAAAATATTTGACTCGTTCTATAAATTTGTCAGTAACATCTTTGGCAACCCCACCTATCCTCATATATGTAGGAGTCAATCTTCCACCACTTGCTTCCTCTATACACTCCATAATAATTTCTCTGTCAGCAAATGTATAAAAAACAACTGTCATTGCACCAAGGTCAAGAGCAGAACTACCTATCCATAAATGATGACCCATAATCCTTGAAAGCTCTGAAATTATAACTCTTAAATATTGTGCTCTTTTCGGAACTTCAATTCCAAGAAGTTTCTCAACCGCCAAAACATATCCGAGATTATTTAAACTTGCTGCAGTATAATCTAACCTGTCTGTAAGTGGTATTACCTGATGAAAAGTAAAATCTTCGGCTATCTTCTCTATACCCCTATGAAGTTGACCTATAACAGGAGTAGCTTTTACTACTTTCTCACCTTCGAGCTCCAACTCAATCCTCAAAACCCCATGCGTAGATGGGTGGTGAGGTCCCATATGTAATTTCCAGGTTTTCTCTGCTGCCATTTTATCTTCCTTTTCTAAAAATATTTATTAGTAATTCAAAACATTATCTTTGATAGTTTCTGGATTCCACTGCTTATCAAAATCGTAACCTTTAACAGGGAAATCTTTTCTTAAAGGATGATATTCGTAACCTGGCCACATTAACAATCTTCTGAGGTCAGGATGTCCGTCAAATTTGATACCAAACATATCAAAAACTTCCCTTTCAGGAAAATTAGCAGATTTCCATACAGAGTAAACAGAAGGAACAGATTCACCATCGTTAACCTCTGTTTTTAAGATTAACCTTTCATCTTTCTCTATTGAAACAAGTATATACGCTATATCAAAACGAGGTGTCCTACCTTTTGGAAGAAAATCAACAGCAGTAATATCAACAAGAAGATTAAATTTTAAAGAATTTTCTTTAAATAAATATTGTGCAATATCAAGCAATTTATCTTTTTTGACTTTAACTATCGGTTCACCTCTAAACTCTTCAGCTTCAATAACTTCATTTTTAAACTTCTTTTTGATTGCATCTATTATTTTTTTTGCTTGAGCCATTGTTAAACCCTACCCTATTATGCTATTTTTATTTTTCTTGCTTCACAATATTTAGCAACTTCTTCATTAGTGATTACATCAGGCAACTCTTTAAATCTACCCTTTTCTATCTTCTCCTGCAACTTCATAATCCCTGCAAGCAAAGCCTCTGGTCTCGGTGGACATCCTGGGATATAAACATCAACAGGAATAACTTGGTCAACACCCTGAACAACTGCGTAACTTTGGAATATACCTCCACACGAAGCACATGCACCCATAGCTAAAACCCATTTAGGTTCAGAAATTTGCTCATAAATTGTTTTGACCATAGGAGACATCTTTTTGGTAAGGGTCCCTGCAACGATCATAAGATCAGATTGTCTCGGAGATGGTCTGAAAACCTCAGAACCAAATCTTGCAATATCGTAATGTGAAAGACTTGTAGCCATCATTTCAATAGCACAGCATGCAAGACCAAATGTACATGGCCAAATAGAATTTTTCCTTCCCCAGTTAACAAGCTTCTCTAATGTTGTAGTAACAACTGAACCCTCTGGCAATAAATATTCTAATCCCATTCTAATGCTCCTTTTTTCCATACATATATAAAACCTACTAAAAGTATAAACATAAAAACAAACATCTCAATTAAACCAAAAAAACCGAGCTGTTTAAAGTAAACTGCCCACGGATACATAAAAACACACTCTATATCAAACAGAAGAAAGAGAAGTGCAAAGATGTAATACTTAACATCAAAAGAGTACCATATCCTTCCTTGTGTAGGGAGACCGCTCTCATAAGTAACATCTTTGTATGGATTATGCCTGCGGGGACCTAACAGTGCAGATAAAAAAAGCATCGCAACAGCTGCAAAAGCACCTAAAAATAAAATAATAAAAACTGAAACATAACTTCCAAGATAGGATGTAATTGAAGGTGTCATGATTAACCCCTTGTGAATTTTTTCTAATTTACGGAGATTTGATTAAACTAATTAAAATCATTTGTCAAGAAAAAAGATTTAAAATACAAAATATTATATACAGCAATTTTTCAGAAAAAGAGTAAGTTTAATAGAAAAAAATAAATAAATACAAATGGATAATTATACAGTGTTATTTAAAAAAAATTGTGCTATAGAAAGATAAATCAAGAGTCCCGATATATCAACAATGGTTGTGAGAGCCGGACTTGCTATCAGAGCAGGATCAAGCTTTAATTTGTTGACAATAAGGGGTAAGAGTGCACCAAGAAGTGTGGCTGATATTGTCTGGATAGCTATTGCAGCAGAAACAATAATAGCAACCTGATCAAGTGTGAGAATGGTTGAGGAGTTTTCAAAATTAAAAATATAGACTCTCAAAAGTATAAAGAGAGCAAGAATAATTGCGAGTAAAAATGATATTTTAAACTCTTTAAATAAGACCTTTGGAATATCTCTGTATGAAAGCTCTCCAAGTGCCAAAGCCCTTATAACAACAGTAGCAGACTGGCTGCCAGTATTGCCACCTGTTTCAGTAAGAAGAGGCATATAAACAGTAAGGATCGTCAACTGCTGAATAACATTTTCAAATCTATGAACAACCATAGCAGTAATAGAACCTAAAAAAGCAAGTATAACTATCCATGTAACTCTGTTTTTGAAATGGGTTAGGGATGGGGTTTTGAGATAAACTCCAGTTTGGTGATAACCTGTAATACCCATCATTTTTTCAACATCTTCAGTCTGCTCCTGACGGATTATATCAAATGCATCATCGTGAGTAACTATCCCAAGCAAAACATTGCTATCGTCAACAACAGGAATAGCAATTAAGTCAAATTTCTCAATTTTTTTAGCAATATCCTCTTGGTCATCATTTATATTTGCAAAAATAACCTCTGTTGCCATAATATCTTTGACTTTTAGATAAGATGGAGCCAAGATTAGCTCTCTTAAAGAAACAGATCCGATAAGATGCCTATTATGGTCTATAACATAAGCATAATATATGGTTTCTTTGTCTGGGGCTTCTTTTCTGAGATGGTCAATAGCTTCATTAATCGTGAAATCTGCAAGCAGAGCAGCATAATCAGAAGTCATTACTGCACCTGCTGTCCTTTCACTGTAAGAGCTTAATTTTATTATATCTTCTCTCTCTGCTCTTGCTAAATGGCGAGTAAGGAGATCTTTTATCTCATCAGGAGATTTTTTATATAAGTCAACTCGATCATCAGGAGACATATTTGTAATAATATCAGCAAGTTCTGATTTGCTAATAATTTTAGAAAGTTGTATCTGGTGGTCAATAGGCAGGTATGTAAAAATTTCAGATTTTACATCTATATTTTTTATAATAGATAAAACAGTGTATATAGTAGAATCTTCAAGAGTGCTTATTAGTTCAGCAACAGAGGGTGGGGGAGTCTCTTCACATATTTCAATTATTTTGTCAAAATCTTTATCATTTATAAGTTGTTTAAAATCGTATTGCACTATTAACCCCAACTTTTTAATAAAATTATTAAAAAATTTACTTAACTACACTTAATTTGTTGTGGCAACTCACACACTTAGCTATAATAGCATGATTTTGGTCTTTTGGAAGAGTAGTATGACAATCAAAACAGTCAGAACCACAAGCAGTGTTACTCTCTTTGTCACCTGACAAAGATTGCTCTCCACACCCACCCTTATGACACGATATACACTGAGTGATAAATTTATGTTCTACAGGCTTTTCAAGATTAAGCTTGGGATGACAAAGAAGACACGAACCACTACATGCAAAAATTGAATGAGTAATAAAAAAAGATGAAATGAATAACAAAATTAGAAATTTTTTCATGTTAACCTCCAAAAAAGAAGAGAGAAAATTTACTTTAAGATACAATTAAAATTTAAGGAAATACTATAAATTAAAAAGAGCACAATGTCAAATTTTAAAATATTAATATTTTGAATATTAAATATTAGCTTTAAATTGAATTTAATAAAAAAAGAGGAGCAAAAGTAAAAAACTCACATAATAGTAAAATTATTTTCGATATAGCTTTAGGAATTGTAGTAGAAATATAACCTGTTACAAACTTGAAATTTTAGATAATAATTCTCAAATTCTTTAATTTATTTATTTTTTAGTTTTAGATGATCTGGCTGAAGTTAGGCAGAAAAAATTTAATTTTGAATTTTTATAATAATATGAAATAAATTTTAAAATAAAAATATATCAATTTAGATAGAAACAAGGAAATAGTTCCTGCTTTTAATATAAAATATGATATTTTCAAAAGTAATACATTGTTGTTTTTTTACCTACGTATTATATAACATTAAAAATTAAAATTTTCCTGTCTGCCAATAGGCAGAATAATTTATCTTTATTAGTTATAAAAAGAAATATCACGCAAAAATGAACCTATTACTTAAATAAACCTATATTAAATTTTTCACCTTTCTCAAAAACCTTTCTCCATCTTTCAATTTTTTTGATAGAGTGAAGGAGTATCTCGTAAACCTCATCAAGAGATTCAAAAGGCTTAATAATAAAGTCATTTGCACCCTCTTTAAAAGAGATTATTATTCTCTCATAAGAGACATAGGCTGTGGTCATAATTATCTGGATAAAAGGATTAACTTCTTTAATCTCTTTTAAGACTGTAAGTCCACTTTTTTCAGGCATTTGAATATCTATAAGTGCAATGTGTATATTCTCTCGCTTTATTGTATCAACAACTTTTATAGGATTTTTCTCGGTAAAAACATTAATGCCACCTTTTAACTCAAAAAAATTTTTTAGAGTTGTTAATATCAATGGATCATCATCTACAATAAGAATATTAATGTTTTTCATCTGCTCACCCTTTTTAATTATTTATTTTGTGTAAAGGAAAAAATAACTCTAATTTTACTCGCTGATCTGGAGATTTAGCAAAAGTATATACAGCACCATAAAAATCAAGGATAGATTTAATAAGGTTAAAATTAGCTGTATAGTAGTTATATTTTTCAACATTTCTAATACTACTATCATCTCTTTGATCAAAAAACAACTCATATTGAAGATAATATGGACACTCAACACTGAAAAGAAGATATTTGCCAGCATTGAAAGATCTTAGATGAATGGCTCTCTCTTCAATGTTTTGGTTAAACTTTACCAATTTGACAAAGTAAAGAAATATTTCAAATATAGCTAATTTTAAAATTTGATCAAAAATTTTCAGTTCAGAAGTTTCTTGAGAAAAATCTTTAAGGAACTTGATATCTCTAAAATAATTAAACTTCAGCTTTATTAAAACATCATCAACTATATCAGACAGACTCTTTTTAATCAATTGTGAAGCTGATGACAAAAAAAGTGAATCAGTAAGATCAGAAACAATATCAGCAATAAGGGTTGTGCCCTGAAACATCTCACCCCCTAAAGTTTTTAGGGAGTTTAAGATACTTAAAACTTCTCTTTTGGAATCAGTATTATCTATATCTTCAAGTAAATCAAATGTTTTTTCAACGTATAGAGGAATAATTTCAGCATTTCCCCTTATATAAGTAAGTGGGGAATTAATATCATGAGTAACAGAAGACAACAACCTTCCTAAAAGATAGAAATCAATGGTTTGATTTAAAATTTGAAGTATAGACGCCTCTTTACTCTTATCAAATGACATAAAAATGAAAGTTATTTATTAAGCTGGAAATACTCTAAAGCCTTTTTAATCTCTACAGTAGAAACAGACTCTTCAACAGATATACTCTTTAAGCTGCTCCCATAGGTAGGCTTTACACTCATCCAACTATCAAGGATATCATGAGGGATAAAATTATATTTAAAAATCATAATATTAGGGGTATATGAGAAATTAGAGAAAAATTCTTTCTTTAATGATGGGAGTTTCTTCTCTGCTAAAGTGGTGAATACATCATCTGGAGCCTTAATATTCAATACAACCATAATTTCTGAATCTTTATTGACAAGAATAGAAAATATCTGATCAATATATGATTCAAGAGAGGAAACAATAAATTTTTTAAATTCAAAAACAAGCTGCTTTAGTTTGGCTGTAAAGATAGGGACAATAATCTCTCTTACAAAGAAATTATCATAATTAAGCTGATAACCTTTGCTATTTTTGTAGGTTACAATGCCTATATCAATAAGCTCTTTAAGTGAAAGCAAACTTGATCTTGGGCTAATATCAGCATATTTACAGATATAGTTAGCGGAGTAGATACCTACATTGTTAGAAAGGAAATTGAGTATTTTAACTTTTGACCTTGAAGCTAATGCTTTTTCTATAATTTTTTCATTTTCCATAATTCATCCTATAATATTTTTATTTTATTATGTCAATAATTTTATTTTTTTTAAAATAAAAATTTAATTAAAATTTATTAATTTATTAATATAATTTGCTATTGCTGGTGCTGCAGTAAGTCCGGGAGATTCGATCCCAAGAAGATGAATCTTGTTACTTTTCCTAAAAATAAGGAAATCTTTTATATAACTACTTTGGTGAAAACATTTTGGTCTTATACCTGAAAAACCTTCACTAACTTTTCTCTCTTCAAAATCATTCAAAAGCATTCGGCAAGCATCAATAAATATATCAATACCCTGACTTAGACTATAATCATCTTTACTGATAGTCTGATACGAAGTGGGACCTATCCATATCTCATCATACGCCGATCTTGTAAGGTGTATTCCAAGATGGTTTTGCTGACCAGGAACAGGATAGATCATCCCATTAACTTTAGGATCGTTGAGCGAGTAATACTCACCTTTAAATGGAACTATCTGAAAATCTTCCAATCCAGAGCTTTTTGCAATATTATCAGAGTGAAGCCCAGCAGCATTAATAAGAAAATCAAATTTTAACTCACCCCTGCTACTGTAAACAATATTTTGCTCTACTTTTGTTACTTCACATTTGGTGATAATATTGACTTTTCTCTCTTGAAGTAGTGCTTCCATCTTTCTATAATAATCGGAGCAGTTAACCACACCAGTCCATGGGGAGTAAAGAGCATACTCTGATTTACAAAAAGGTTCTACTTTGAGAATCTCATTTCGGCTTATAAGTTTTAAATCAGGAACTCCATTAAAATCACCATTCTCTTTAAGAGATTTAAGAGTGTCAATCTCCTCTTCAGAAGATGCAACAATGAGTTTCCCCGATATATTATGCTCTATGTTATATTTTTTAAAAAATTCATAAGACTTCTTTGCACCTTCTATACAAAATATCCTTTTAAGTGTGTGATACTCATAATATATCCCAGAATGGATCACCCCACTATTTCTGGTGCTGGTGTGAAACCATAGAGATGGTTCTTTCTCTATAAGAAAAATTTCGTTACCAGCAAAATTTGATAGCTCAAGAGCTATCCAGCTACCTACAACTCCCCCTCCAACAACTACAATTACCATCCATATACCTCTATAAATCAGATAAATGTTACCTTAATATTAAATTTTGGTTTACAATACAATTAAAAAATATTATCAGAGTAAAAAATCAGCTTAAATACCTTTTGTTATACAAAGGTAAATTTATATAACAAAATATTCACAAAATTCAAACTATTTTTTACTATATGGAGTTACTTTTTATGACACCAGACAAACTTGCTTCTCTTATAAAAACATCTATGGGCCAAGAAAAAGCTGACAAAGTGATCTCTTCTGTTCAACTTCTAAATGTATACAGCAAAGAGATATTACCCGATACTTTTATTGCAATAAAAGATGACACAATTGTTTATGTTGGGAAAGAGGACAAAAATTTAATCGGCAACGACACATTAATAATTGATGGAGAGAATTGCTATGCTATCCCGGGCTTTATAGAAGCACATACTCATATAGCTCAATTATTCAAAATATCTTACTTTTCTAAATATGCGGCTCAAAATGGAGTAACTACTGTAATTACAGAGTGTGGTGAGCTTGGAAATGTTTTTGGTAAATCAGGGATTGATGTTTACCTACAAAAAATATCATCACAACCAATAAATATCTTCCTTACTTTGCCACCACTTACTCCCCCATTCCCCCAGTTTGAAACAAGCAAAGGCCTTACTCTCAACGATTACAAAGAGCTCCTTGACAATCCTCTTGTTATTGGTTTGGGAGAGTCTTACTGGCCAAGGGTCATATCTTGCGATAAACCTGTAATGGAATTATACTCTTATGCTTTAAATAAAAATAAAATCCTTCAAGCTCATTCAGCAGGAGCAAAGGGGAACAAACTAAACGCATACATAACATCAGGAGTTTCAGGTTGCCACGAGCCTGTCACATCTCAAGAAATAATAGATAGAATGAGACTTGGTTTAGAGCTTATCCTGAGAGAGGGGAGCGTAAGGAGAGATTTTTCCTCAATTTTCTCAAAAGGTTTTAAATTAGCCGATTACAGAATGGTTGCAATCGCCACAGATGGAGTAACTCCGGTAGATCTGATAAATGATGGACTACTTAACAACATTGCTAAAAAAGCTGTTAAATTTGGGATTGACCCAATAGAAGTAGTCAGGATGTTGACTATAAATCCTGCAACTTTCTTCAATATACATCACCGTTTTGGAGGGATAGCTCCCAATAAATCAGCAGATATATCAATAGTGGAAAACCTACAAGATTTTAACATCAAAAAAGTTTTCTCAAAAGGTAAACTTATATTTGACAGCAGCAAAAATATAGATTTTACAAGTCATGATCTCAAATATCCAAAAGAATTTTACAACAACATAGGGATAGAGAAGCAGAGCATTAAAGATTTTAAATTCAATATTCAAAATAGAAATAGTGTAAAAGTAAGAGCAGTTCGATTATTCAAAGAACTGGTAACTCAAGAAGAGGTAATTGAATTACCCGTCAATAAAGGTGATATAGATATATCTTCTCATAACGACCTTCTAAAATATGCAGTTTACAACAGATATGGAGAATACAGAAAAAATCTCGGATTTCTAATAGGCACAGGAATCTCATCAGGAGCTTTTGCATCAACTTTCAATTGGGAAAATTATCAGCCTATTGTTTTTGGGAAAAAAGAGTCAGATATGGTAATAGCAATCAACAGACTCATCGATATCAATGGAGGGATTGTTCTTGTAAATAATGGTGAAGTATTATCTGAGATCCCCCTTAGTATCGGAGGAATAATCTCAGATTTATCAATAGAGGAGCTTGCAGAGAGGGAAGCTATCCTTGTAAAAAAATTAAAAGATTTGGGATGCACAATAGATAATTCATTTATGATACTACAAACTTTATCATTTACAGGGTTACCATTTATAAGATTGACAGATAAAGGACTTGTAGATATAAAAAATCAGAAATTTGTCCCTATAATTGTTGATTAGAGCAATCACAATTCAATCTAAACCAATATTAAACACCATTCCAGTAAGAACACTCAAATATTAAATTTGGTTAATATCAGAAGTTGGAAGGGCAAGATCTTTCCTTATATAGACTATTTCCCCCTCAGAACCTGCTATTTTAAAATCAAATTTCTTTACAAATTTTAACATCTTGGTATTTTCGGCAAGAACAGAACCAAAAAAAGTCTTTATTCCTTTACGGGTGGCAATAAATATTAATCTCTCCATAAGAACTTTTGCAACACCTTTACCCTGAAAATCATCTGAGACAACTATTGCAAATTCATATTTATCATCATTTGGATAGTAAACAAGCCTTATCACTCCAACAATAGAAGTAACGCTATTACTCTTTTGTATTGCAACCAAAGCAATCTCCCTGTCATAATCTATCTGTGTGAAACTCGCAATTTGCTCATGAGTCAAAACTTTTCTGTAGCTGAAAAATCTGTAATAATTACTCTCTTTTGAGAGAGATGCTATAAAATTAACAAGCATGTCCTCATCTTCAGGCATAATTGCTCTTATAAGTATTTTTGTGCCGCAATTAAGCAAACATTCAAATTCATAGTTATTTGGATAGGGAGTAATCACAAAATGATTAGGAGCTGCAATTTCAGATTTTTTTATTTTAACATAAGAATTTAAAGCAAAAAATTCACCATTGCAACATACTAAAGGGTCAATTATAAGCTCATCAATTTCTGCAAATTCACTGCTTAAATTGGAAAGTTTTATAAGTATTTCAACTAATTTATCTACTATATTGAGCTCTTTTAGGAAGCTGTATATATTGAAATGTTCTATCAATCTCTTTGAGAGAAATTCATTGAGTGGTGGCAACATTATAGATACACTCGGATTAATTTTACTATATTGTGTCCCTAACCCAAGAAAAATATATGGTCCAAACTCTTTGTCAGTTTTGATACCTGTTTTCAAAACTATTTCAAACTTCTCAATCCTTTTCTCCAAAAATATTGATGAGCTGATACTTCTAATATCATCTTCTTTCTCCAATATTTTTTTAAGTAGCTTTGGAGTTTCAACTTTCTTACGCTCAATATCAAAAAGATTTTTTAACTGAACAAAATATAGCGGATAACCTATACTACCGGCATAAAAAAATATATCCCTCATATTTTCTACAGCTACATTTTTTACTACCGGAATTTGATAAGCCTCCAATAACCTTCTCGTATCTAAAAATGGGAGTAAATTATTACCATCGAAAAGGTTATTAAGAAGTATCTCCCTTACCAATACAGAGTTAAAACAGAAATCAGAGTTGAAGCTCTTAGGAGTTGATATAAGCTTTCTAAGTTTAAAACGGTAATTAACACCGTAATAGTAAGCATCTATCCCATACTTTAAATCAAAAAAAATATTTGAGAGTGAGTCTAATCTATGAGAAAAATCTTCATTCAAACCAAGTAATATAAAGATAATATTTTTTCTATATATGTTCATTTTAGTGATTTGATTTATTATGTAAATAGGGTCAAGATGCCAGTTTTGATCAATTATAACTATTATACTGTCAACATCCTTTGATTTTAGGAAGACATCAGCAACATTGATAAACTCAACCCCAGTGCAATTACCTGATATGTCAACAGGATTTTTTAGGTAGCCCGTAAAAGGTATTATATTTTTCAATATTGCAATAGAATCAGAACTTATATCTTTAAGTTCTAAATTTCTGTTTTGAAGCTCATCAACAGCTATAATCCCTGAGGTAGCAGAATTTGTAATAATAACAAGATTATCACCTTCAGGTATCTTACTATTAGTAAGAATATCTGCTGAAATCAACAATTCATTTAATTGGTCGACTTGTATAATCCCTGCTCGTCTAAAAGCATTTTCATAAACTTCAAAACTTCCAACAGGTTCAGAAAATCTTTCAGCAATAATTTCGTAACTTTTCCGATTATTCCCACTTTTAAGAGCAATAATAGGTTTTACCCTTGAAGTATGTCTGGCAGAACTGAGAAAATTTTTAACATTCTTAACTTTTTCAATATAAAGAGCAATAGCTCTTGCATCCTCTTCACCCCAAAGAAAATCTATCAGATCACCAAAATTAACATCAACTATTGTCCCTACATTTATAATATACTTAAATCCTATACCCTTTTTATCAGCAAAATCAAGTAGCGAAGCCATAGCTGCTCCACTTTGGGAGATAAGAGCTATTTTACCTGTTTTAGGCATCTTTGGATAGAAAGATAAATTGAGATTCAGCTCAGGTATAATTAACCCTATAGAATCCAAGCCTACAAATCTTACACTGTTTTCTGAAACTATTCTTTTGATTTCAAGAAGTATAAGTTTGTCTTTATCACTTTTAATCCCGGTAGTTATTATAATGTTTGCAATTTTTGAGAGCTTTAATCGTTTGAGGTAGAAAATAATTTTACTTATCTCTAATGTAAAAACAACTATATCAAAATTTTTATCAATTTTACTTATTTCGTTAATATCGGAGGAGTGGTGGACTTCACCTTTAAAACCAAAAGATTTAACATTTTGAAGAAGGAGATTACCCTTACAGAGATCAGAAGATAGATTACCTATTATTAACAGTGAGTTAGGTTTGAATAATTTTTCAAGGTTTTGAACACTCATTTTCTATAAAATTTTTATTGACAATTTTAAAATTTTTCTATATCAGAGTTACTTCAATGCCGGGTTAGCTCAGTCGGTAGAGCAGGGGACTGAAAATCCCCGTGTCCTTGGTTCAATTCCGAGACCCGGCATTTTTCTAATTTATTTTCCCCTATCTGTCAACTTTTATTTTACTATTAATACCAATATTATCAAATTGTCACTTATCCCCTTTATTATAAATCTTTATATATTATATAATTTTAATCTTCAAAATTTCAAGGAGTATAGAGCTGGGGCAACTGAACACATTTTATAAAATGATAAATGTTGAATTGAGAATTATGAATTTAGAATTTAAAATATTGCTAACCAATGTAAATTCCCCTCTATGGAGGGGTGGGCAGCTAAGCTGGACGGGGTGGTTGTTCTTTTCTTTTATCTCTGTGTCTTCTTTTTCTGTTTTTAATTTTTGTTTTTATCTTTCCTTGAGCCTTACACACTTCAACCTTTAACCTATTTTTAGAGTGTATCATTACAATTTAAATTTTAAACATTGAAATTGTTTTAATTGAAAAAAATAGAATTAAAATAGATGGTTATTAAATCTCACCTATACACTACAAATTATTGAGACTTCAATAAAAGATAATATTAGAGAGCTCTTTTTGTTTAAAATGCTCTTAAAAATTGAAATCAAGTAACCAAGAAGTGAATATACAACAATCTTACTCTTTCGCTGTATATTTTTTAGAAAGAAATATAATTTATATTACATTACCTCAAATAAAATAAAGCG
This sequence comes from Candidatus Methylomirabilis sp., assembly GCA_020722945.1. Lineage (GTDB taxonomy): Bacteria > DYJV01 > DYJV01 > DYJV01 > DYJV01 > DYJV01. Next base: position 42,247 of record DYJV01000006.1, read on the forward strand.
GGGAAACCCCCGCTTTATTCATATTAAAATATTAAATATCGTAATAAAGCTCAAATTCGTGTGGATGAGGTCTCATTCTCATAGGATCAACCTCTTTTGTTCTCTTATAGCTTATCCAGTCAGTAATTACTCTCTCTGTAAAAACATCACCTTTTAACAAGAATGCATGATCTTTCTCCAAGGCACAAAGTGCTTCATCAAGTGATCCAGGAGTAGATGGAACACCCACAAGCTCCTCTGGAGATAATGAATAGATATCTTTATCAAGAGGCTGTCCCGGATCAATTTTGTTCTCAATACCATCAATACCTGCCATCAGCATTGCAGCAAACGCTAAATAGCCATTACATGAAGGATCAGGGAATCTGACTTCTATTCTCTTTGCTTTTTCACTCATTGAATACATAGGGATTCTAATTGATGCACTTCTATTTCTGCTTGAATATGCAAGATTTACAGGAGCCTCATAACCAGGAACAAGTCTCTTGTATGAGTTAGTAGTAGGATTAGTAAGGGCACAAAGAGCAGCAGCATGCTTGAGTATCCCACCTATATACCATAATGCTTCTTTGCTCAATCCACCATAGCCGTTGCCTGCAAAGATGTTCTTACCATTTTTCCATATAGATTGGTGAACATGCATACCACTTCCATTATCACCAAAGAGTGGTTTGGGCATAAAAGTAACAGTTCTTTCATTTCTGAAAGCAACATTTTTTATGATATATTTAAACCACATAAGGTTGTCACCCATTTCAAGAAGTTTAGCAAATCTAAGATCTATTTCAGCCTGACCTGCTGTTGCAACTTCGTGGTGCTGACATTCAACATGCATCCCAATTCTCTCCATCTCCATAACCATTTCGTTTCTTAGATCATTTAGGCTATCTGTTGGAGGCACAGGGAAATAACCCTCTTTATATCTTGGCTTGTAACCAAGGTTTGGAGCTTCATCCTTTGCAGTATTCCATTTACCCTCTATTGAATCTATCTGATAAAATCCCTGATTCTGTGTAGTAATAAATCTTACATCATCAAATATAAAAAACTCTGCTTCAGGACCAAAATATGCAGTATCACCTATCCCTGTTGATTTGAGATAACTGTCAGCTTTTTTAGCTATTGAACGAGGATCCTTCTCATAAGGCTCTCTTGTAATAGGATCAACTATATCACATATCAAACTTAAAGTCTGTGCCTCGGGAAAAGGGTCGATTTTAGCAGTTTTGGGATCAGGGATAACAAGCATATCACTTGCATGTATAGGCTGCCAACCACGAATACTTGAGCCATCAAATCCATGTCCATCATCAAAAAATCCTTCGTCAACCTCTGATAGAGGGATAGTAAAATGTTGCCACATACCTACAAAATCTGTAAATTTTAGGTCTACCATCTTTACATCATTCTCTTTTGCAAAATTTATTACTTCTTTTGGTGTCATAAAACACTCCTCCTTTTTTACTTTTATATCTTTATATTTAAGAATTTAAAGAGCATCCTCATCTCTCTCACCTGTTCTTATCCTATGTATCTCAGATACATCATAAACAAAAATTTTACCATCGCCAATTTTACCTGTTTTAGCCGAATTAATAATAGATTCAATAACTTTATCAAGATCTTCATTCTTGACTACTATCTCAATTTTAATTTTGGGTAAAAAATCAACAACATATTCAGCCCCTCGATAAAGCTCTACATGACCTTTCTGCCTTCCACAACCCTTTACTTCTGTGATTGTTATCCCACTTACACCTATCTCCTGTAATGCATCTTTAACATCATCAAGCTTAAATGGTTTGATGATTGCTTCAATTTTTTTAAAACTCATAGATTCTCCTTTATTGACTTCATTCAGATAGAGCAATTACTATGCCTATGATAAAAATCAAAGATTTTAGTATCAAACTGTAACTATAAAAATATAGTGATACAAAAATGGATTTTTAAAAAATAAAAGATAGACAAATTTAGTTGTTAATATATAAAAAACTTATTTTTTACAAGATTAAAAAATTATTAAGGGGTAAATGTGAGGAGAAAAAATTTAGATATACAGAGCTACACAAAATTCAAGCAAATTATAAAGAGAAAAAAGATTAAAAGTAATATCTAAAAATAAAAACAATTATGTATCGACAAAACATTTTTGTTTTATTTTAGGTGGAACTTGGAAGTTGGAAATGAAATATCTATAAAAAAGTTGGAATAGCAGTTAATCCTGTATGCTCAGGCAATCCAAACAAAATATTCATATTTTGAATAGCCTGCCCAGATGCACCTTTGACAATATTATCTATAACAGAGACAACTATTAACTTTTTAGATTCAGGGATATACAAAAACCCTATAAAGCAGAAGTTGGATGCTTTAACATATGCAGTAGAGGGGGTCTCACCCTTAGGCATAATTTTTACAAAATAATCATTTTTGTAAGTATCAATATATAGTTGGGACAATTTATCAGATGAGAGTGAATCATCGAGAGTATCTATATACAAAGTTGAGAGGATACCTCTATTTATAGGGAGAAGATGGGGCGTAAAAGTAACTTTAAGCGGACTATTGTAAATCTCTGTAAGTTTCTCTTCTATTTCTGGCTGATGTCTGTGCTTCCCAACAGAGTAAGCTGAAAAGTTGTCATACACTTCTGTAAATAGCGTTTTGAGGGAAGGATTTCTCCCAGCACCAGTAACACCAGATTTGGAATCAACTATTATATTGGGTGATATTTTAATCTTCTCTTTCAAAATAGGATAAAGAGCAAGTATTGCACTCGTGGGGTAACAACCCGGGTTTGCAATTACTTTGGCATCTTTTATCTTATCCCTAAAAACTTCAGGCAAGCCATAAACAGCATTAGCTGAAATATCTTTACATATATGTTCACAGTAAAATTTTTCGTAGGTTTCGATGTTAGAAAATCTGAAATCTGCACTAAGATCAATTATTTTGACACTAAAGTTATTGAGCTGTGAAATTATCTCCATAGATGCTTTATGCGGTAATGCCGAGAAAACAACATCACTCTTTGCTGCTATCTTCTCTATATCGAGCTGTTCAAAAGATATTGGGGGGATAGCATTAAGTGATGGGTAAAGGCTCTGAATAGAAACATTATCGTTTGATCTTGATACAATTGAAGATATCTCTACATTGGGATGTAAATGCAACAGCCTGACAAGCTCAAGACCTGTATACCCTGTTGCTCCGATAATAGATGCGTTTATTTTCATTTGAATTAAAGAGAAAAGATACAGATATGCTCTGTATCTTTTGGAATTTTTATCTTTTAGAAAATTGAGGACTTTTTCTTGCTTTCTTTTTACCGTATTTTTTTCGCTCTACAACTCTCGGATCTCTTGTAAGAAAACCAGCTTTTTTGAGAGTAGTTCTTAGGTCTGAATTAAACACAACAAGTGCTTTTGAGATCCCATGTCTTATCGCTCCTGCTTGTCCTGAAAGACCGCCACCGTAAACTTTTATGTCAAGATCAAATTTGCCGCTTGATTCAACCATTTTTAAAGGCTGGTTTATTATCATTTTTAAAGTATCTCTCGGAATATACTCCTCTATTTTTCTACCATTTATACTTATTTCACCACTACCTTGTTTAAGCCATACTCTTGCGACAGCACTTTTTCTTTTACCAGTTGCATAAAATTTTGTTGCCATTAAAAGACTCCTTTAAATTAAATTTCTAATTTTTCTGGTTGTTGTGCTGAGTGAGGGTGTTCTGTCCCTTTGTAAATTTTAAGCTTACTTAACATATCTCTGCTTAATTTATTTTTGGGCAACATCCCTTTTACAGCTTTTCGAAGAATCTCTTCAGGATTTTTATCTAAAAGCTTACTCGCTGTTATCTTTTTGATCCCACCTGTAAACCCTGTATGTGAATAGTAAACTTTATCTTGAAATTTTTTACCTGTAAGATTTATCTTGTCTGCATTAACAACTACAACAAAATCACCCGTATCAACATGAGGCGTATAAATTGGCTTACTCTTCCCGCTAAGTATGGTAGCAAGCTTAGATGCAACTCTTCCAAGAACTTTATTCTCCACATCTAATATCCACCATTTTTTCTCTACACTCTCTTTTTTTGCCATAAAAGTCTTCATCTTAAAGAAACTCCCTCTATAAAATTCTGAAAATAGAAGAAGGCTTTATTATAACGCACTACAAAAGTCAAGTATTTTTTATAGATTAAGGTCATTTATTATTTTATCAACATGTCCCCTTGCTTTTACATTTCTCCATATCTTCAAAATTGTCCCATCAGGATTAATCGCATAAGTAGTTCTTATAACTCCTTCTATTGTTTTGCCATACATTTTTTTCTCTCCATAAGCACCATAATTTTTCATAACATTTTTTTCTGAGTCACTCAAAAGATAAAAATTAAGAAGATGATTCTCTTTAAATTTTTTGTGACTTCCAACAGAATCGGGACTAACTCCCACAACTATACATTTTGATGTAAGCCTATTGATATTATCTCTAAAATCACAAGCTTCTGTGGTGCATCCGGGGGTATTATCCTTTGGATAAAAATATAAAATAACTATCTTCCCCTGATTTAAAAAATCTCCCAAAGAAAAATCTTTCTCCTCCCCTGATGGAGACAACCCTGACAATGAAAAAACTGATGCTCTATCACCTTCGTTCAACATCTTACCCCCCTTTTAAAGTTTATTTAGAAAATTTTAATAATCTCGTCCCTTTCCAGAATCAGTAATATCAAGTAAATCAAATGGATAAGGATTAAAAAAAGTTTGCTTGAGTATATACTCATTGCTACTTCTCACAGCATACGAATAGAGAAGTGCTGATAAAACCGAAAGAGGAGCTTTCCTCTTTTTGAAGTTATCAAGTAGTTGGAAAAAATACTCTTTTTCAGAGGATGTCAAAATATCTTTAAAAAACCCATAAATATGGACAATACTATTAATGGTGGTAGATATACGCCATTGACTCTTTATTAAAATAAATAGAAGATCCTGATAAGCTTCAAAAACATTATCAAAATTAGATGCAACTACTTTACCAAGCTTCCTCATTATTGACTCATTTATTGCAAGAAATAAGAATTTATTTTCTGATTGAAACTCTATAAGCTCTTTAATAATTTTGCGTTTCTTTATCTCTTTAAATTTTGCAAGTATAAAAATAGATATTAGGAATTTCTCTCTTATTTTAAAGTTGGACAACCTTGCTTCAGATTCAATAGGTAAATATGGGTAAAACTCCTTTACCTTCTCTGCAAAAAATCCATCTGTTTTGCCACAAGGTGCATAGACACCTACCCTATTTTTAGTGTAATATTTTGCACTCCCTAATCCACAGCTTGGTGAAGACTCTTTTAGAATAAATCCATCACTATCTTTAAAAAGAGGAAGCATCTTTTGAGTATAATCTTCTATCTCTTTTGTAAAAAATCTATCACTATTTGGCTGAAAAAGATGTTTACGGTTATCAAAATATATCACTCTCAAAGGTGCTCTTGGAATCCCAAGCCCTATTTCAAATTCAGGACAAACAACTTGAAAGTTGACAAAAGGTTTCAGTCTTTCAATAAAATCATTGTTTATTATCTGAGCATCATATCTGCAAGGTGAAAATGTGAGGCATTTGCTGATAGTAATAATTGGTTTAGAAAACTTATCCTTCATAATTTTTCTAAATATTATAAATTCTAATAAAAATCAATACGATGACCCCTCTATAAAATTAAATAAAAATAATATTATTGACCATAATTTTACCAAATGTTATTTTTAAAAATCTTATTTATGAATGGGGAGAAAAATTTGAGAGCTTTACTAATAATTGCTCACGGTAGCAGAAGAGAGGATGCTAACAACGAAATCAGAGAGCTTGCCAAAAAACTCAAAGATAGTGTTACCAATTTTGATTTTGTAGATTATGGGTTCCTTGAAATAGCCCAACCTTCAATAGAGCAGCAACTATTGATATTATGTTCCAATCAATCCATTTCAGATATCTATATATTCCCATACTTCCTCACCGCTGGCAACCACATAACCAAAGATATCCCTGAGATTATAAATAGTGTAAGAAAGCAATTTAGTGTTAAAAATATTATAATTACAGATTATCTCGGGAAAGATGAGCAGTTAAAAAATTTTATCCTCAATATGTTAACTAAAATTTAAGGAGACTATTATGAAAAAAATTCTTATATCAGGTGGCACAGGTCTAATCGGGAGTTCTCTTGCCAAGCTACTCAAAAGTAGTGGTTACGAAGTTGCAATACTTACAAGGAGAAAAGGTGCATCCGAATATTCCAATTTTCTCTGGAATATTGAGGATAATTTCATAGAAGAAGAGGCATTCAAAGGGACACAGATAATTATACATCTTGCAGGGACAAATATTGGCAAGAGGAGTTGGACTCCAGAAGTAAAGCAGGAGATCCTTCAAAGCAGGACAAAATCCGCCCAACTTATTTTTAATTACTCCAAAAATTGCGGTAAATCTCTTGAAACCTTTATATCAGCTTCAGCAATAGGTTATTACGGTGCAGTTACATCTGACAAAATATTCTCTGAAGATGAGCCTCCTGCAAAAGATTTTCTTGGTAGCACTTGCAAATTATGGGAAGAGTCAGCAGATAAATTCAAAGAGCTATCTTTGAGAGTTGTAAAGATAAGGACTGCTCCTGTAATTGCAAAAAAGGGTGGGATAATTGACAAATTACTTCTCCCTATCAAACTCGGATTAGGTTCACCGGTAGGCTCAGGTAGGCAATATATGCCTGTGATACACATTGACGATATTTGTAATATTTACAAATTTGCAGTTACAAATGATATAGAAGGAGCGTTTAATGCTTCGGCACCTGAGCAGCTCACTAATCGTGAAGTTCTACGAACCATTGCAAAGAAACTTCATAGACCTTTTATCTTTCCCTCTGTTCCATCATTTGCGATGAAAATAATTTTTGGTGAGATGGCTAAGATAATTCTTGAAGGGAGCAGAGTCTCAACAACTAAAATAGTTAGCAAAGGATTTAGATTCAGTTTTGATAAGGTAGATAAGATGCTTGAAAATATTTTACATACCTAACTTTTTTTCTATCTCCTTTATCCTTTTTAATATTATATCCCTCTCTTTTTCAGAGACAGTGTTGTTTTCTATCTTTCTTTTTAAACCAAGAAGTTCCATTTCAAGTGAATACTCTTTGCAACAAATTCTCATTATTCGCACCCTTTTGTAGATTGCACCACATAAAATATAAATTTTAAACTATAAAATTGGAAGGTTAAAATTTGTATTATATAGTAGGTTCTTTCCAAGATATAAACTTTAAATCGTTAACAAAATCTCTCTCTATATCAGCAATAAAAGTTTTAAGATAGAAATTTTTTCTAGTTCTAAATTTTAACTTGAAAACTATAGATATTTTAAGTTTTTTTAAAATAATATCTTTCTCAAATTCAAAAAGTCTCAAATCAAGATTCTTATTTTTTATATAAAGCTTAATATTATCAAGTAATTGTGGATAATCATCAAATATTAGATCGAGTTTTACATAAGAATCTTTAAAATACATCTGCTCTACCTTGTTGAGGAAGAGAAGTGAGAAAAGTGCTACAAAAGTTGCAAAAGAGGCTAAATAAAAATTACCTACTCCAACAGCCATCCCCACACCTGCACAAACCCATATACAACCAGCAGTGGTCAAACCACGAACATCAATCCCATTTCTTATCACAGCACCCGCACCTATAAAACCGATACCTGCTATTATTTGAGCTGCAACCCTTGCGGGATCGATTCTGAGAACAGAATCAGAGTTACTATCTCTGTATAAAGTATAAATTTCCATCGAAACAAGCATAAATAAGGTAGAACCTAATGCCACAAGGATATGAGTCCTTAAACCTGCGGCTTTACCTCTTACATCTCTTTCAAGACCAATCAAACCACCCAAAATAGCTGATAATAGTAACTTGATAAAATACTCTTTAAGCTCTAACATTCTTTTAAAATTTTTATAATCTCACTATAATCGTGATGTTTAAAAATAGTCGAACCTGCAACTATAACATTTGCACCAGCATCTTTAACTTGTTTTACATTATCAGCTGTAATCCCTCCATCAACTTCTATAAGTGGTTTTATGGAGAGTTCAGATACCATTTTAGAAAGTTTAGCTATCTTTTTTGTGGAAGTTTCGATAAATTTCTGACCGCCAAACCCGGGATTTACAGACATTATAAGAACAAGATCCAGATATGGTAATATTTCGGATAAAACTTCAACAGGGGTGGCAGGATTTATGGAGACACCAGCACACTTCCCAAGATGTTTTATCTGCTCTACCAATCTATGAAGGTGATTTGTAGCTTCATAATGAACAGTTATTATATCAGCTCCAGCATCAGCAAAATCTTTTACAAAATACTCAGGAGATTTTATCATAAGGTGAACATCAAAAGGGAGAGAAGTCAACCCTCGTATTGATTTAACTACTAATGGACCAATAGTTATATTAGGAACAAAAGCTCCATCCATTACATCGATATGGATATAATCTGCTCCACTTCTATCAAGAGAGATTATATCTCTACCAAGATTTGCAAAATCTGCTGAAAGTATTGATGGTGCTATTTTTGTCACAATACCCCCCCTAAAAATCAACTATCATCTAATGTTTCTCTAATCTTATATCATTTACACCAGATTTTCTAACACCATCAGGGTCAATTTTGTTTATAAATTCTAATATTTCTGCTGGCGGCTCCTCTGTAATAGGGATATTCTGACCAATAATAAGCTCAAAACCTGTATTCTCCTTTACCTTTTCAATACTCACACCTGGATGAAGAGAAAAAAGCCTCATATTTTTGGTAACAGGCTCAAAATCATAAACTGCAAGATTTGTAACTATTTTGGCAGGTCCAGCTCCAGATAAACAAGAATTTTTCCTTGAATCACCCCCTGACAGATAACCTTGCCCTGTAATAAAATCAACTTTATCAACAAAAATTTTATTGCTCTGATTTGTAAGCCAAAGAACTGTCCTTTGTGCAATTGCACATAAAAATGATGAAGCTGCTCCACCCGGCAGTCTAACTTTTGGCTTGTGGTAATCACCAATAACACTGAGGTTGGTATTCCCATATTTATCAACTTGTGCCGCACCAAGAAATATCATTCCAAGTTTCCCCCGCTGTGCAAGATCAAATGCAGAGTAGAGATCAGAAAATGCAACGGGTCTATGTGTAAGCAGGACATCCGCTGTCGAAGCAGGGAGTTTTTGGGTATCAGGGTCGATAGAGTCTGCTACATTTATGTAGGTTGCATCAGGAGCCAAAAACTTCTTTGCAATATGTGCAGCAAGCATCGGTAACGGTGAAGATAACCCCTGTAAAAATATTTCACCATTTTTGATCTCTTTTGCTAAAGAATACGCCATTATATCAGCTATATGAATCATCGTTACTCTCCTTATAACAAGTTTTTTAGGTATGCTTGAAAAGTCTCTTCACTCTTGAGACTCTTTGCATAAGCAGAAACTTCTGAAGCATCACTCTCATAATACCCGTAACAGGAAGTTGGATAAGCACCTTTTGGGACTTCTACTACTTTGGTAACATAAAAGTAAGGTATTGTAGTAAGATCTGGATTGTTACGGATCTCATCATTAGAGATTATTTTCTCAACAGTAACGATAGATTTTTGGGCAGATTTTACCATTAGCTCATCTTCAAATCTTGTCCCTCTGATTCTTATATTTCCATACTCATCACCCTCTTGTGCATGAATAATCGCAACATCAGGATTAATAGCAGGAACAGCTACTAACTTCTCCCCTGTAATAGGGCAGTTGATCTCTTTAAAATCTTCCCTTACATTGAGAAGGTCAGAGCAGTATAGACCTTTTAGTGGGATAAACGGTATTCCCATCACCCCTGCCCTAAATCCTGCAAGAACAGAACCGCATGTATGCTCTATAAATTTTATCTCACCATTTTCAACTTTTTTTCTAAAATTTAGAGCAAGACCAAACTCTTCAAGCCCTACATATGCTGCAGATGATTTTGAGGCAACACCTGCACCAATAAGTATGTCAAAATCGATACCCTTTTCTCTACCAATAATATAAAGATTTCTCTTTTTCTGCCTTATAAGCTCTTTTACAGCAGCAAAAGGGACTTTATTCCTCCCTACACCCCCAAGAGCCACACTATCCCCATCTTTGACAATAGAAATTGCATCAGATAGTGAAGTAAGTTTACTTTGCATTTGACCCCCCTTAAAATTATAAAACAATATTTCATATATTTAAAAAAATAATATATCATCTAACTTAAAATTGCAATTTTTTATTTTTAGCAGAATTTGAATCGTTATAAATAAATAATTTACAATTAATAACAATATGTTAGACATACTTACTCCAGATTCGGCGTAAAGCAATTTACGCATTATAAAATTAAAACAACACTTCTAAAATTAAATTTTACTTTAGAATTTTTGATTATACTATTTCATATAAAGATTTATTTTTGAATTGATAATTTAGATATTTTATTGTAATTAGTCAAAGGGAGGGCAATATATGAAGTATAGAGAGTTTTATGTAAATATAAATTTCCCCGAAAAGCTCAAGCCACTTGAATCTCTCGCCTACAATTTATGGTGGACTTACAACAACGCTGCAAAAGACCTTTTCAAAATGATCAATCCTGACCTCTGGAGAATGAGTGCAAACAATCCAATTGCAGTGCTTTCATCCCTGAGTCACGAAAAAATGGAAAAACTTGAAAAAGACCCTGTATTCTTATCACGGCTCGAAAGTGTATGGAATCACTACATAGAGTATCTCTCTACTCCAAAATGGTTTGAGATGAACTCTTCAGAAGCAAGTAAAAACCAAAATATGCTTATCTGCTATATGTCAATGGAGTATGGATTACACGAATCTATGCAGACATACGCAGGAGGTCTTGGAATATTGTCAGGAGATCACTGCAAATCAGCAAGTGATATAGGGTTACCATTTGTTGCTGTTGGGATTTTATACCGCAATGGTTACTTTCACCAATACCTCAACTCTGATGGCTGGCAGCTTGAATCTTATCCATACAATGAATTTTCAATGATGCCTATAAATAGTGCACTCAATGAAAATGGTGAAAATATCTACATATATATTGACACCTTCAACGAAACAATCAAAGTAAAAATATGGCTTCTCAATATAGGATATGTCAAATTTATCCTACTTGATACAGACATCCCAGAAAATTCTGAAGAGGCAAGAAAGATAAGTGGCAAGCTTTATGACGGTGATCCTGATATGAGGATCAAACAAGAGATACTGCTTGGTATCGGAGGTATACGGGCTCTGGAGAAATTAAATATTTCACCTTCAGTTTACCATATCAACGAAGGACATCCTGCATTTTCAGTTTTTGAAAGAGTAAAAAATCTTATGGAACAAAATGGCTTGACATTTGAAGAGGCTTTTACTTTTGTTCACAAAACAACCCTATTTACAACCCATACCCCTGTTCCGGCAGGCTTTGATGTCTTTGACACATCAGACATAAACAAATTTATCGGTCCTATCTACTCAAAAACACCATTAAAAATAGATGACATACTCAAGTTAGGGAAAGTAACCGAATCTAACATCCATGAAGGATTTTCTCTTGCAATATGCTCTGCAAAAGCAAGCACTTACAGAAATGGTGTAAGCAAATTGCACGGGCAGGTCTCAAAAGATATATTTACTCCATTATGGCCATCTATCCCAAAAAATTTCATTCCAATTGACCATGTTACAAACGGCGTCCACCTGCCTACATGGGTTGCTGACGAGTTCAAAACCTTATACAATAGATATCTTGGAGAGGAGTGGTATCTCAAACCACAAAATTTTGCAATCTGGGACAATGTAGATGATATTCCTGATCTTGAGCTCTACGAAGCCAAACAAATTTTAAGAACAAGAATGGTTGAATTTATTCGTAAAAGATTAAAGGAGAGTATCAAAAAACGGGATAGTGCATACAATGAGCTACTTATCGCAAGTGAAAAATTGCGTTCTGATGTTCTTACCATAGGGTTTGCAAGGAGATTTGCGACATACAAAAGGGGATTTTTACTCTTTTCTGATACCAAACGACTATTTAATATACTATCCAATTCCAAAATGCCTGTTCAGGTAGTTATTGCAGGTAAAGCCCACCCTAAAGACAACGAAGGTAAAGAGATCATAAAACAGATAAATCACATAGCAAAGAAAGCTGAATTTAGAGACAAAATAGTATTTGTTGAAGATTATGACATTCAGCTTGCTAAATTTTTAGTTAGAGGAGTTGATATATGGCTCAATAATCCACTAAGACCTATGGAAGCAAGTGGGACAAGCGGTATGAAAGCTGCGATCAATGGTGGATTAAATTTCTCTATTCTTGACGGCTGGTGGGTTGAAGGCTACAACGGTGAAAACGGCTGGTCTATCGGAGCAGGTGAAGAGTATGAAAATAGCAAATACCAAGATTATATTGAAAGTGAAGAGATGTATGACAAATTGGAGAACGAAATAGTCCCAATGTTTTACAATAGGGACAAAAACAATGTCCCAAGAGAGTGGATACGGGTAATGAAAAACTCTATCAAATCAGTATGTTCATACTTCAATACTACCAGAATGTTAATAGAATACACAGAAAAGTATTACAACGACCTCAATTACATGAACTACCAGCTTTCTAACAACAATTACCAAGAGCTAAAAGATTATGTATCATGGATTCAACATATAAAAAATACTTGGAATTCCATAAATGTTTACGATGCATACCTTGATTACAAAAATTTAAAAATTGGTGATACCGCAAAACTAATAGTCAAAGTTAACCTAAATGGTTTATCTCAAAATGAAGTCTCTGTTATTGCAATGCTTGGAAGGAGCTGCAGCTTTGAGGAGGATCCTAATAAAATTGTCGAGCTTGATTTTATCGGCAAATCAGATTTAATTTCACTTTTTGAAAAAGATATTATCTTGAGTTGCCCCGGAAGATTTAGCGTTACCTTTGGTATTTTCCCAAAACACAAATTCATAAAAAACAGATTTGAGAATAATCTTTTTATTTGGTGCTGATACTCCATTTTTTTATAAATATCCTTTACTGAAAAAGAGTGATTTAAAAATATAGGATACTGCAAACATTATACCCCTTACCTCGACCAACTATCAAATGTGGATAGGAGATATTGCTAATGTTTACCCCAAAAAATAGATGCTCCACCATAGACAATTTCAAAAATATTTTAGAAATTTCAACTACCACAAACCTTATAACACTATCTTATACATCAGATAAAATTTTAAACCGTATCTATTTACCAAATTATATGTGTAATCATTTTTTCCCTCTAAAAGTGGAATGCAGAGAGATTTTTAAAAAGGAACAAAAATTTAATTTTTTCTTTTTTAAGAAGGGGGGGAAGCGGTATTTTTGCTCCAAGTATTCGCAAAAATGATTTATTTATTTTTTAAATGGAAAATAAAGAGAAATACTTTATACTAAATATAAACTTTTACTTTTAAGGCTTTTAAGGATAACACTATGCAACAAACAAAACTAAAACAACTCATACTCGAAGTCTTACAATCTGACGAAAGACTGTGGAACGAAGACAAAACAGAGCTCAATCAAACTCTTCTTTTAGATTTGGTGGAAAATATTGATGAAAAAATCATTGATTTACTCCTTCAAGAAAAAGAATTGAGAGAAAAATTTTTTGTAAAAATCAAAGATGTCTATGTTTTCAAGACCAACGATTTTCGTTTTTTTATGGAAGAAAACAAGATAGATAATTCTTATACTGCATACAAAAATAGGATAGGGCTAACTGATGGCAAAAGATTTTTAAAAGATACTAATGATATCGTTTTGAATTGGCCTTACAAAGATTGTGTGCTAGAAGGTGGACAAAGTACAGAAGAAGGCACAGACACATATTTTGAGTATGATGAAAAAACTGATGAGTATGAGCAAAAGCAAGGCAAAAGAAAAGAGATATTTTTCAATTCTGTTTTGGCT
>DYJV01000006.1:56361-56528 GCA_020722945.1 Candidatus Methylomirabilis sp.
GCTTTTTGATCCAAAAGCACTGGTGAATTGGAAAAGATACACAAAAGAGGGAGAACAAGAAGTCAAAGAGATTAAAAGAGATGAAGATGGAACAATAAAAGAAAATCTAATTATCAAAGGAAATAATTTACTGGCTTTACACTCTCTCAAAAAGCAATTTGCAGGGG
>DYJV01000063.1 GCA_020722945.1 Candidatus Methylomirabilis sp.
ACTAAACAGGTAGTTCCTACAGAAAAACTGTTGATAAAATTTTTGATTTCAGGAAACAGATACCCACTGCTCACTCCAACAAACATAGTCAAAAATATCCATAGTGTAAGAAATCTGTCTAAAAAACTCAATTTTTTTACAGTAGGATTGCTCATAAAAACTCCTTTTTAATTTTAATTCAGCTTTTTTCTGTTCTGCTTTTAAGTATGCTCAGTTATTAATTTGCTGTTTTGCTATTGAAGTTAAAGAGTGTGGTAGTCCAGAGACAAACTCACGTAATTCATCCCTGACCCTTCGATAATGTCTAAGTGCATCATCTTCTGTTTTTGACTCTTTTGCCAAAACCGAAGGATCGTCAAAGCCGACATGGATTTTTTTGGTTCCTGCTGGGAAAAAAGGACAAGTTTCATTGGCATGGCCGCACAAAGTGATCACATAATCAAATTGAATATCGGGTAAATCATTAACAATCTTTGACACCTGCTTACTAATATCAACCCCAGCCTCACCCATTACCTTAACTGCAAATGTGTTAAGCCCGTGCTTTTCAACTCCAGCCGAATATGCCTCAATTGTATCTGATTTCAGAGCTTTTGCCCAACCTTCAGCCATTTGGCTTCGACAAGAGTTGCCTGTGCATAAAAATAAAATTTTAAGTTTTTCCATAAATAACACCTTTATTTTTTAAACCAAGATTTGACATCTTCTTTAGTAGGCACTTTTCCTACAGACTTTACCTCACCATCTATCACAACTGCTGGTGTTCCCAAAACGCCGTATGAGGTGATCTTCATTATATCTGTTACCTTTTCAACATTGGCAGCTACACCTGCTTCAGCTATAACCTCTTTAACCACATTCATTGTTTGTTGACATTTAGGGCAACCAGTTCCTAATACTTTAATTTCCATCTTTTTGTTCTCCTTTTTTTATATTATTTTGTTACGATTTTATAAATTGATGCTTCAAAAATTAAAAATTTTGTTCAAAAGCAATTTTTTAAACCACCATAGCTCCGTAAATCATCCCAGCAATGGTTGATAGTATTATTATGATGCTGATAAAAACCGAAGTTTTTTTAACACCCATAATGCTTCCAATCACCAGCATGTTTGGCAAGGACAAAGCTGGACCAGCCAACAGCAAAGCAAGTGCTGGACCCTTTCCCATGCCTGCTCCCAACAACCCTTGGAGAATTGGCACTTCTGTGAGTGTGGCAAAATACATAAATGCACCAGAAACAGCGGCGAACAGATTAGCCCACAGGGAATTGCCACCCACAAATGATTGAATCCATTGCTCAGGTATCAAAGCAGGATGTCCCGGACGTCCCAACAGAAAACCGGATACCAACACACCACCTGCCAGCAATGGGAAAATCTGCTTCATAAACCCCCAGGTAGCATCTACCCAGTTTTTACACTCGTCTATGGTAAACCATGCTTTAAGCATTAGTGCCAAAATGATAAATAGGACGATGGCAATATACCACTTGGCAGCAAATATGGTTGCCCACAGCCCAGTCGAACCATCAGCGGGCTTGGCAAAGGCAGCAAACACTAAAATTAGCACCATAGTCAAAATATATAGACCGTCCTGTAGTAGTGTGCGCTCGTTCTTACCCTCCTCTGGCACATAAATCTGTCCAGTAGTGCGAGCAGTGTCATCTTTACGAAAGATAAATGCCATTAAAAGTCCGGTAACTACGGCAAAGACTACTGCCCCAACAGCCCGAGCTAAGCCCAATTGCCAGCCAAGTATCTTGGTAGTCAGAATGATTGCCAAAACATTGATGGCGGGACCTGAATAGAGAAAAGCAGTGGCTGGACCAATCCCTGCCCCACGCGTATAAATACCAGCAAACAATGGCAACACTGTGCAGGAACAGACTGCCAACACTGTTCCTGAAACAGCAGCAACAGAATATGATAGAAATTTATTTGCTTGAGCACCAAAATATTTAAGAACAGAAGCTTGAGATACAAAGACAGAAATGGCACCAGCAATGAAAAAAGCAGGTATCAAACAGGTCAGAACATGATCTTGGGCATATTCCTGAAGCATTAGAAAGGCTTCAAGCCCTGACTGGCCTATCAGCGGATGATCCCATGGCACATAATAGGCTGCCACAAAACCTCCAATAATCAATAGTAATTTAGTGTATTCTTTCATATTTTGTGTATTAACCCCCTTTGATATTATTGCATAACAATTAATGTAATGACGCTCATAGCATTATTAATTGTTATTTCGCCATACATAGATATACTTAAGACAAAAAAAATTAAACTCTATTACAGATTTTTTCGCGGTTGATCTCAGGCAACTTCGCTGCCAGTGCAGCCACCTCTGGATCATCCTCAAACCAATAACGTAAATTGCCAAGCAGGTTGGCAACATATGGGTTTTTAGTGCCATCTGAAATTTGATAATTCACCCACTGTCCCTCTTTTGTAAAGGTAACTAAACCTGTGTCTTCTAATATTTTGAGGTGTTTGCTCACAGTGGACTGAGCAAGCCCTAAAATCTCTTTTATTTCACACACACACATCATCCGCCGCTGGAGTAGCTTAATCATTTTAACCCTATTGGGATCGGATAGTGCTTTCATAATTTTTATAAAGTTTTTCATCTCATTCATATATCGTCAAATAAGCATATATTAAATTATAATAAGTTTGTCAAGCAAATTAATTTTTCTCATTACAGTTAATCTTGTTTCACCTCTGCTATAATCTATAATTTTGTTTAAAAATGTGGTTAACTATTTTCTGACATATTGGTTGACTTTGTTAGCAAATTTTTTATATTTTGGCAAGTTTTATCTTTTTTTCCAAAATAACAAACAGAAGAGCTGATATTACTGCCATTACACTTCCAAAAATAAATGGTGTGCTAACACCA
This sequence comes from Candidatus Methylomirabilis sp., assembly GCA_020722945.1. Lineage (GTDB taxonomy): Bacteria > DYJV01 > DYJV01 > DYJV01 > DYJV01 > DYJV01. The sequence goes on from DYJV01000063.1 coordinate 2,905, forward strand.
ATATAAGTCCAAAGTAATCCGGCAATAAGAGAGGCAAAAAAAGTGCAAAGACCGATTATCGTTTGATAAATGCCAAAAGCGGTGCCTGTCTTTTCTTGAGGAACTAAATTAGAAATATAAGCCTTTCCCACTCCTTCTGTTAGAGCCATATAAATTCCGTAAAGTGGGAAAAGAATCCAGAGAAGAAGAGTAACATTTGTAAGACCAAAAAAAAGATAAATGGCGGAAAAAAGCACAAAGCCAGCCAACAGCACTTTTTTGGGTCCAATTTTATCGGAGATGATACCGGCTGGTATTGAGAAAATGGCGTAGGTAAAATTAAAAAGAACATAAGCAAGTATAACTGATACCAATGACAAACCTAAATTTTGTGCCCGCAATATTAAAAAAGCGTCCGAACTATTACCTAATGCAAAAATAAAGCTAATAAGTAAAAAAATCTTAAAAGAAGAATCAAGATTATGCCAGCTAAAATTAAGGGTAAAAGGAAGATTTTCCTCTTTCCTCTTTTCTTTAACAAAAATAATAAGTAAGATAACACCAATGCAAGCAGGGATAAAGGCGAGAAAGAAAATCAAACGAAAATTATTATCCAAGAAATGGATTGCTAAAAGAGCAATAAGGGGACCTACTACTGCTCCCAAAGTATCAAACGCTCGATGAAAGCCAAACGATCTTCCTCGAGCAGCGTTCTCTGAGCTTTCGGCAATTAAAGCGTCTCTGGCAGAAGTGCGTATGCCTTTGCCAAAACGGTCAATAAATCGAGCAAATAAAACAAACGGCCAACTGTAAGCCAAACTTAAAATTATTTTAGAAATCGTGGAAAATGAATAACCGACAATAACAAAGGGCTTTCTTTTTCGGAATTTATCGGAAAGCACACCAGAAACAACCTTCAAGATGCTGGCAGTTGATTCAGCTATACCCTCTATCAAACCGACAACAGCCACCGGTGCTCCCAAGATACTTGTGAGAAAAATTGGAACGATGGGGTAAATCATCTCTGAGGCCACATCATTAAAAAAACTCACTAATCCCAAGACAAATACATTTTTAGAAATGCCGAGTTTATTTTTCATATTTGCACCTAAAACCTGCCCCATAGTGAACGCTGTTCTAATATTGGGGGCAGTTGGTAAGATTGTGTATCAGTCCTAAAGTAGGCAGAAGGAACAAAAGCCCAAAATCTGAATTTTGAAAATTGGCTGTGTCTGTTCGAAAAAATTCGAACCGATTTCGCTCAAAACTGCTAAAACTTGCGAGGTGGCCGGGATCCCCACAGAATACCAATTGGCGGAGAGAGTGGGATTTGAACCCACGGAGGCTGTAACACCTCACACGCTTTCCAAGCGTGCTCCTTCAGCCAGCTCGGACATCTCTCCAATCTTGATTTTCTTTATTAACAAGGATTTGGTAGAAAGTCAAATAAAAGTAAATCGAGGGAAAACGAGGGTAATTTGTATATTCTGGTAGCAAAATGCGGACACTTTGCTGCCACAATGTAACTAAAATGTGTTTAAATATGACCCAAAAATATGTCAAGAGTTATCCTCAATCCCATCTTTTGTAAAAAATAGTTTTACACCTTCTATAAGGTTGATAAGGTGAATATTGAAATCTTTATCATCGTTTATATAGAGTTTGACTCTCCTCTCCTGAGAGTCATCTTTCTTCTTTGAAATACTTATTATGTTACCATTTTGAAGCAAACCTTTACAGCTTATCTTGGCTGCTTCTTTATTTTCAAGTTGAAGAAGGGAGTTTATAATACCATCATCTTTAAATAGAGTCTTTGAATCCTCTCTATTTTTGGGAACCAATTTACCTTTTAGTTCCACATAATTTTTGTTCACAATGTTTAATAATGTTTCAGCACTACTTTCTACTACTTTTACAGATGGTGCTATGTCAAAGTTGAGAAATTCGAGGCTCTCCATCTGCTCAAGTAAAGAGTGGTATGTCAGGTGAGGATTTTGTGGTTCAAATTTAAAGCTAAATTCACTTTGGATCTCAATTATCTTTGAAATGTTATTTATAGAGGTTTTGCCTCCAAGTTTAAAGTTTGATGGATTATCTTGAACTGCAACTATTTTCAATTCGGGAATAACTATTAGAATGTTAAATTTATCTTCATCTGCATACTCTGTAGATTCTACTACATCGCCATTTTCTATCTTAATTTTTCTCCTCTCTCTGATATTTTTTACTACATAAAAGTAAAATCCCTCGTAACCTGATATGTCAAATTCAGTGATAGCAGTAATGTATGTATCCTCTTCTGTCCCTTTAGAACAGGCTGTAAATTTGTTGGATACCATATTTAATACATCTAACAAATAACCGGGATTTTCTGGATCTTTAAATTTTCTCGAAATAAGATATGAGAAGAAAAGGTAGGGAATAGTTTTATTTTTCATTAAAATTTGTTATCTCCTTTTTTGAAATATTTTTTAGAACCATATCCCCAAAATTTGGAGAGTAGGGTCCAGCAACTATATTTTTGTATAGATTTTCAGTCATCTGTAATCCAATTCTTACTACTTCTATCCCAGACTTTAGGCAAGCATCAACTATGATAGAACTTCTTTTGACAGCTTCTTCAAGAGATATAGGTTTGAATTTGTTGTCAAGATAGCTCTGCTCAAGATCTGTCCCTTTTATAACAATAAGTGGGTAAAGCCTTATAAAGTCAGGTTTGATGATGTTTGTAAGGATGTTTAGGGTGTTTTTCAAGAGTTGATAATTTTCATCTGGTAAACCTATCATAAGTTGAACTCCGAGCTCAATATTGTTACTTTTAATTTTGTATGCTGCATCTATCACATCTTTTACAGAGTGTCCCCTTTCTAATTTATGAAGTATTTCATCATTAAGAGTTTGAGCACCTATTTCAATAGTTTTTACACTATAGCTTTTTAATATATCAAGAGTATCTTGAGTAATACAGTCAGGCCTTGTGGATAGTCTGAGAGAATCAATATCACCTTTTTCAACAAAGTGATATGCTTGATTAAGGTATTTGAGCATTAAAGTTTTATCTATACATGTAAAACTGCCACCATAAAATGATATCTGCTTAATCTTGTATTTAGAATTTATTTCCCCAAATTTATTTATTTGTGAATTGATAAAAGAGTTGCATATATCTTTTACTCTTTCAGGTGGAGTAAAATCATCAGCAATATTTCTCTGGTTGCAGAAGATACAGTTAAACTTACAACCTTTGTGAGTAATAAATATTGGAATTATAAATCTTTTCAATTATTCGTCAAATATATTGATAGTGTTTTTAGCAGCGTTCTGCTCTGCTTCTTTCTTGTTTTTACCTGCCCCTTCTCCATAATTTCTGTTATTTATTATAACTCGAACATAAAATATCTTTTCATGTTCAGGGCCCTCTTCGTTAAAAGTGTAGTATTCAGGTTTTATCTTATATCTCTTCTGAACAATTTCTTGAAGCATAGATTTGTAATCAGTAAAAAAATCCTCATCGTGGATTATGTTTATATAGTTGTTAAAATGTTTCTTAATGAAAGATTTGGCAGCTTCTAAATCGCCATCTTTATAGATTGCTCCTATTATAGCCTCTATAGCATCTGAAATAATAGATTTCTTATTGTGATTATTTGAAGTAAATTCACTTTTCCCAAGTAGTATAAATTTGTCAATGTTGAGGTTTTTGGCAATGTTAAAGAGGGTTATTTCGCTAACGATATGAGATTTTATTTTGGTCAAAGTTCCCTCTTTATATTCAGGGTATTTTGACATAAGTATTTCAGAGATAACAAGACCTAAAACATTGTCCCCAAGAAATTCAAGCCTCTCATTTGAATACATATACTCCTGATTAAAAAAATAGGTGTAAGATTTGTGGGTTAATGCAATGAGGAGAAGCTCTTTATTAAAAAAATTGTATCCAAGTATCTCTTCTACTTGTCCTGTAAGTATTGCTTCCTTGACTGTCTCTAAAGATATTTCATATTCCATTTTTCAATACATTGTAGCAGTTATTCATTTTGTTAAAAACAGCTTCAGTAGTTAATTTCCGTATATTATTAAAAGATATTATTTCAAGCTCCTTTTGGATATATTCTGAGAATGTAGTATTTTTAAAGTTGATTCTATCAATTGTAGTTATTAATTTTTTTGTCCCTTTACATATTTGGATGGCTGAGGCATCAATGCAGTTATTGCATACAATTCCCGATTTTTCAAGGGAATATTTATAAAAATCTCCATCTTTGCCGCAATTTGAACATTCTGAAAGGTTTATCTTGTATCCTACAAGTTCTAAAAACTTTATTTGAAAAAGAATTAATATTTTTACTCTTTTATCTTTTCTTCTCCCTTTTATGCTGGTAAAAAAATCGGTTAATATCTTAAAAAGAAGCCTGCTGTCTTGTTTTGGCTGTATCACACAAGATATAAGTTCATTTAAATAAGTGAGAATATAAAAGGTGTTGTGATCGTCATTATGATTTAGTTTTTCGATAAATTCAACATTTTTGATGAATAGTAGTTCACTATTTTTACTAACGTGAAGGTGGACTCTTAAAATGTAGCCTACATCAAGTAAATTAAGATTCCGCTTGATACTCTTTTTTGCATATTTTGCAATTGCTGAAATTTTACCTAAATCGCTTGATAACAGAAGAACTATTTTGTCAGAATCGTTGTAACTACTTTTTTTGAGGATGATGGATAAAGATGAGATTTCAGACATATAAGATAATGGCGTCCCTAAGGGGATTCGAACCCCTGTCGCCGGCGTGAAAGGCCGGTGTCCTAGGCCAGGCTAGACGATAGGGACGCAAAATTTATATGAGCCGCGAAGGAATCGAACCTTCGACCAACAGATTAAAAGTCTGCTGCTCTACCTACTGAGCTAGCGGCCCATCTCTAAAAGAGAGAGCTTTGTTAACAAAACTTTTAACTATTGTCAACTTTTTTTTAAATTTTTTAAATAAAAAATTTTTCAGTGATTTTATCCTTTAAAAATTAGTAGGTTAGAATTTTATCAAAAAATTTGGGCAGTAAAAATATAAATTTCGGTATTTCTCTCTTCCCAAGATTTTGGAGAGAGACCTGCTTTTATACATGTTTGGCTTAAAAATGTAACTCTATCCCAATTATACTCTGTTGCAACTTGTGGTAAGAGTAACCCACTTCTGTAGCCCTTTTTTATTAATATTCCATGTTTCCCCGGTATTATTTGATTGATATCTTCTATCTTTTTTAAGGGTGATAACACACTAATCTCAATTTCAATTTGAGGCAACTCATCTTTTGTAACAGGCATAAATCTTGGATCTTCAAAAGCTGCTGCCAAAGCCATCTCTTTTACGGTTATATCAAGTGGTTTTAGACCTTGTATATACCCTATGCAACCTCTGAGTTCCCCCTTTTTCTTTATAGTAACAAAAGCACCTTTAATCTCTTTTAAGAGATTTGTTCTATTATATTTTAAATCAAAAGTTTTGTTATAAATAGCTGCCTTTATGCTCTCCATTGCTATGTTGTGCAATGTCTCTTTCTCAGAAAGGTTTAAATCTGAAATATCTTTTTGGTAAATTACGGCTGAAAGGTATCCTACAACACTGCTCTTATCACCAGAAGAATCACTTGAATCTGCATATTTCATTACTTTGCAACTATTCCAATTATTCAGGTTTGCTAAATATAAAATTATAAAAACAGCACCTGCACCGCAAGCTTCTGTTTTCCCTGATATTATATCGTTGTAAAATTTGTTGTAATTTAAGGTGGAAATATCGTCTATTGCTGCATTATCAAGCTCTTTAGCCTTTTGTTGCTGGTAAAAGTGTGATAGATCTGTGCTTGCAACAAACAGGACTCTCTTATTCTGGAAAAAATTTTTAAATATGGTTGCAATTTCTTTTAGTTCCTCTTGATTGAAGCTACCCAGAAGAACAGGAATGAGAGTAAAATTTTTTATAGATAGTTGTAAAAATGGGAGTTGAACTTCAAGGGAGTGCTCCTCTTTGTGAGCTTCAGGATAAAAATTGATCAGATTTGAAGAATTAATCAACTCATCTATGGTATTAATATCAAGTTTTATTAGTCCGATAGGAGTTTCGTATGCTTCCCCTCTAAAAATTGAAGCACCTTGAAATCTTCCCCTATGGCAAGGAGCAAATACTACAACATAATCGTATTGCTCACCCACAATCTCTTTGTATGCTTCACCTGCAATTCTACCAGAATAGATGTAACCTGCATGAGGGGATATAATAGCTTTTATATCTCCATCAATACTTTTAACAGAAGTTGATAGATACTCTTCTACCTCTTTTATTAATTTTGATCGATTGTTGGAGTAGAAACTTCCAGATACAGCAGCTTTTCTAATCATGGTAAGCCTCCATAAAGGTTTGGGGATGATAAAATATCATTTTGTTGTAAAATAATCTTAACAGTAAAGTATCTATAAATAACTAATATTAAAGGGTGATATTAGAGTTGCACCACCCTTTAATATTATAAATATTTATTTGTGTGAAATTATTTGGAGTGCTTTTAGAAGCTGTAGTGCCTGAAGAAGTTGAAAATCTTTTACTTCAGAAGATTTGGAGATAGAGCTACTGTTTGTAACTGAGCCTTTGTTTTTAGTGCTGCTGTTATCTTTTTTCTTTTCCATTGTTGTGATAGCTTCAAAATGTCCCTGCAAATCTTCCTCTCTTAAAAACATTTTGTTATTGGTGTCGTTGTCGGTTTTGAGCTCTTGCTGCTCAACAATTATATCTGGTGTAATACCTTTTGCCTGAATGGATCTCCCTGATGGTGTATAATATTTTGCTGTGGTCAATCTTAATGCAGAACCGTCATCAAGCGGGATGATTGTCTGGACAGAACCTTTTCCAAAAGTTTGTGTCCCCATAATTATCCCTCGTTTAAGGTCTTGCAATGCTCCTGCAACTATTTCGGATGCACTTGCACTCCCTGCATTTACAAGAACTACAATAGGATAATCTCCCTCATTCCCATCATCATGAGCAAAAAACTCCATTTTACTATTAGCAATTCTGCCACTTGTATATACTATTTTACCTTTTTTCAGGAATATATCTGATACATCAGCAGCTTGTGTGAGTAAACCTCCAGGGTTGTTTCTCATATCTAATACTAAACCTTTTATTTTACCCGTCTCTTTACTGATATTTTTCAGAGTGGTTTTTAGGTCTTCGGTAGTTTTCTGCTGGAACTGTGCTAATCTTATATATGCTATCCCATCTTCATATATTTTGCTTTTGATGCTCTTTATTTTGATTATGTCTCTGATTATCTCGATATCTTCTATCTTCTTTGCACCTGTTCTGAATATTGATATAGTAACTTTAGACCCCTTTTTACCCCGTAATTTCTTTACAGCATCTGTAAGAGTCATATTTTTAGTGCTCTCGCCGTTTATTTTGAGGATTTTGTCATTCGGTTTTACTCCTGCTTTGTAGGCCGGAGTGTCTTCAATTGGTGAGACTACTGTTAGGATATTGTCCTTTATTGTGATCTCTATTCCAAGTCCTCCAAATTCACCTGTTGTCTCTACCTGCATCTCTTTGAATTCATCAGGTTTCATGAAAGATGAATGAGGGTCGAGTGATGATAACATTCCATTTATAGAACCGTATATTAGCTCTTTGAATGATTTGTCGTCAACATAATCTTTTTTTACGATAGATAAAACTTTAGTAAAAAGCTCAATATTTTCAAAGATGTTGTTCTCTTCTGAGCCATTGCTCTTTTCAGCAATTAAAAAAGTTGTTTGCCCAATAATGAAAAGAGTTAAAATTAAAGGTAGTAAAAATTTCTTTCTAAAAAATTTCTTCATCTTTTGCTCCTACAAAAAATATATGATTATTATATTGATATTTCAATGCTCTTTTTGACTTCAAGTAAAGGTTGCAAAGGATTTCTCCTAAGAAAATTCATCATCTCTGAATGGATAGAGTCTTTGTGGGCAGTAGTTGCATCTTCTACTATTGTTGTATAAAAATCGTGGCAAACTGAATCGTATGCAGTTGCTAACACACAAAAAAGCGATGTAATCCCACATACAAAAACATTTTCAACATTAAATGTCCTCAGAGTTTGGTCAAGGTCAGTTTTAAAAAAGGCTGAAAATCTCCTTTTGGGAAGAATAATATCACTATTTTGTAAATCCAACTTGTGAGAAACATCTGAGCCTTTGGTAAATCTGAGTGAATGAGGCTTCATTTTGCTTTTGAAGAGGAAGTCCTCTTTTAAAAAACTATCATTTGCAAATATTACTAAATCTCCATTTTTACGAAATTTGTCTGATAAATAATTAATAACAGGTATTATTTTGTTGCATTGACCATAGACAAACTCTTCAACGTTGTCCTCTGTCATATCTACTATAATTAAAGCATTCATAATAGCTGTGAGAAATAGCATAATATTTATTATGAAGCAATATTTTTTTTCATCTTACATTCTTTGGATTGACTTTGATATATTTTTTTTGTATACAATTTTTCTGTTTTATTTTATTTATTAATCATTTTTATAAACTGATAGGGGGTAACATGAAGATACATGAATATCAGGCTAAGCAAATCCTCAAAAGTTTTGGAGCTTCTGTTCCTGAAAGTAAAATTACTTTCTCTGCTGACCAAGTTAAAGATGCGGTTGATTTATTAGGTGGAGGCACTGTTGTTGTTAAAGCTCAGATACATGCAGGCGGCAGAGGGAAAGCTGGTGGTGTCAAAGTTGTTAAAACTTCTGAAGAAGCTGTAAAAGCTGCTCAATCTATGTTTGGCAAGAAGCTTATTACTCATCAGACTGGTCCTGAGGGTAAAGAGGTTAAAAGAGTTCTTATTGAAAAGGGAGTTGGGATAAAGAAAGAACTTTATTTGGGAATGGTTGTTGATAGAAGTCGTAATGCTATTGTTATTATGGCAAGTGAAGAGGGTGGTGTAGAGATAGAGGAGGTTGCTGCAAAGCATCCTGAAAAGATCTTAAAGGAGTATATTGATGTCTGTGTTGGTTTAAGAGGTTATCAGACCTCTAAATTAGCATATAAACTTGGATTTAATAAAGATTTGGTTAAAGAGTTTTCCAAGTTTGTTACAGCTCTTTACAATGCGTTTATATCTAATGATTGTTCCCTTGCAGAGATAAACCCCCTTATCGTCACTGATGATAACAAAATAATGGCACTTGATGCAAAAATTAATTTTGATGATAATGCTATCTTTAGACACAAAGATATCCTTGAACTTCGTGATTTTGAGGAAGAGGAGCCTATGGAAATTGAGGCGAGTAAATTTAATCTCAGTTATATAAAACTTGACGGTAATGTAGGTTGTATGGTCAATGGTGCTGGTCTTGCAATGGCTACAATGGATATCATCAAGTATGCAGGCGGTGAACCTGCAAACTTTCTTGATGTAGGTGGTGGAGCAAATGTTGAAGCTGTTGCAAATGCTTTTAGAATTATCTTAAATGACAAAAATGTAAAAGCTGTTCTTGTGAATATCTTTGGAGGCATTGTTCGATGTGACAGAATTGCCAACGGGATATTAGAGGCTTCAAAAATAGTGGATATTAATGTCCCTGTTGTTATAAGGCTTCAAGGGACAAATGCTGAAGAGGCAAGAAAAATTATCAATGATTCTGGAATTAATTTTCATACGGCTGAGGGGTTAAAGGATGCTGCTGAGAAAGCAGTTGAACTTGCAAAAGCCAATAGGGGGATTTTATGAGTATACTCGTAGATAAAAATAGTAGAATTGTAGTTCAGGGGATTACTGGGAATGAGGGTTCTTTTCACGCAAAAGCTTGTATGGAGTATGGGACAAATATTGTTGCTGGTGTTACTCCAGGCAAAGGTGGACAAAAGTTTGAAAATGTAGTCCCTATCTTTAATAGTGTAGAGGATTCTGTGAAGGTAGCAGGTGCTGATACATCTATGATATTTGTGCCACCTGCTTTTGCCGCTGATGCAATTATTGAAGCTGCAGATGCAGGTGTTAAGCTGATAGTTTGTATTACAGAGGGGATTCCTGTTATTGATATGCTAAAAGCAAAAAATTATGTTGACAGAAAAAATATCTGTATGATTGGACCAAACTGCCCTGGCGTTATCTCCCCTGGCAAAGCAAAGGTTGGGATTATGCCGGGATTTATACATAGAGAGGGGAGTATTGGTGTTATTTCAAGGAGTGGGACACTCACCTACGAAGCAGTGAGCCAGATTTGTGAAGTTGGTCTTGGTCAGTCTACATGTGTTGGGATTGGTGGAGATCCTATTATAGGTTCCTCATTTATTGATATCCTCAAATTATTTAAAGATGACAAAGATACAGAGGGTATAGTTATGATTGGTGAAATAGGTGGGACAGCAGAGGAGGAAGCTGCTATCTATATAAGAGATAATTTGAAAAAGCCTGTAATTGCTTTTATTGCTGGACAGACTGCTCCTCCTGGTAGAAGGATGGGGCATGCAGGTGCAATAATTTCAGGTGGTAAAGGGACAGCTTCTGAAAAAATCTCTGCATTGGAGTCTGCAGGTATAAATGTCGCAAAAACTCCTGCTGAAATAGGTAAGACTCTGAAATTAAAACTAAAATAATTTTTTTAAAAAAAATAAAAAAAATTAGTTGACAAAGAAGATATGAAGTGATAA
>DYJV01000143.1 GCA_020722945.1 Candidatus Methylomirabilis sp.
ATATTGGGATATTTACATTGTCGTTCATTTTTAAATTATATAGGCAACTATTTAATACCTTGCTGCTATTGGCATCCTTCTCCCCATCCCAAAAGCTTTTGGGGTAACTTTGAGACCGGGTGCAGCCTGTTTCCTCTTGTATTCATTCCTATTTACAGTAGCTACTACCCATTTTACTATCTCTTTTGAAAAACCGAGTTGGACAATGTCATCTTCAGATAACCCATCTTCAATATAATTTTTCAATATTTCATCAAGTATATCGTAAGGGGGGAGAGTGTCCTGATCTTTTTGGTTTGCTCTGAGCTCTGCTGAAGGAGCTTTTTGGATAATTTCATTAGGGATAATTTCGGTATTTCTATTGATATAATGAGCAAGTTGATAAACTGTTATTTTGGGGATATCTGAAATAACAGCAAGCCCTCCACTCATATCTCCGTAGAGTGTGCAGTAGCCTACTGCAAGCTCAGATTTGTTCCCTGTGGAGAGAACAAGGCTATTGAATTTGTTTGACAAAGCCATTAAAATGTTCCCTCTGATCCTTGCCTGAATATTCTCTTCTGTTGTATCAGGTGGTAAATTGTTAAAGTGTGGGTTGAGTGATTTGATAAACTCTTCAAATATATCGTTGATAGGGATAATTTGGTAATTGATATTGAGAGCTTTTGCAAGTTTTATTGAATCATCTATGCTACCTTTTGAAGAGTAACGGCTCGGCATCATAACTCCAATAACATGATCTTTACCAAGAGCATTGACTGCTAATGCTGCGGTAACAGCAGAGTCAATCCCACCTGAAAGTCCGATTATTGCATCTTTAAAACCACATTTGTGCAAGTAATCTTTTACTCCGAGAGTGAGAGCTTGGTAAAGCGACTCTACCTCATCTTGAGCTTCAAATTGGGTAAAATCTTGAGAGTTTAGGTCAACTATTTGGAGCTTCTCCTGAAAAGCTGGAAGCATTGCTACTATTTTGTTATCTTGATTGAGAACAAAACTTCTCCCATCGAATATCAGCTCATCATTTCCACCTATCTGGTTGAGAAATATAAAAGGGAGTTTATGCTTGGTTACATGATTGGAAATAATTTTCTGTCTAATTTGCTCTTTCCCTATGAAAAAAGGTGATGCGGATATATTTATTAATATTTGAGCACCTTTTTTAACTAATGTTTCTATCGGGTCAAAGTTGTAAATTTTTCTGCCCCACAACTCACTGCTGTTCCACGCATCTTCACATATTGAGATACCAAGTTTGAAATTTTTAAAGGTAAATACTTCAATATTTTGAGCTTGGTCAAAGTATCTTGCCTCGTCAAAGACATCATATACAGGCAGCAGTGATTTGTTTTGTTGAAATACTATTTCCCCTTTGTGTATTAAGATTGCTGAGTTGTAAAGCCCAAGCCCAAAATCTTTATCTGAGGGTAGGGGGACGCCTATAAGAATGCCACTCTCTATATTGGTTGAAAGGGTTTTTATAGTTTTAACTGCGTTTAAAGTCCGCTCTATAAACCACTTTTTATCAAGAAGGTCTCTTGGAGGGTAACCTGTAACAAATAACTCAGAGAATATTATCAGATCAACTCCACTATCTATACTTAAATCTATTGCTTCTTTTATTTTGTTGAGATTGCCATTTGTATCTCCAACTGTAGGATTGAGTTGTGCAAGAAGTAGTTTCAATTCTGCCCCCTTTTACATTTTGGTTGTAAATATCGTGATTTTAATGCCACAGATTATATAATCTTGCAAATTAAATTTCTTATATCTCTTCTGTTAATCAAAGTTTTTATACAATTTCAAGGGTGAAAATTTGAATTGAAATGATAAAAAAACAACCACCCCAACGATGTTATAGTCTTTTAAAAATAATTCATCATTCATCATTTATAATTCAACATTCAAAATTAAACCACCCCGCCGCTTTGCGGCACCCCTCCGTAGAGGGGAATTCCACGTCCAGCTTCGCTGTCCACCCCTTGAGTAGAGGGGAATT
>DYJV01000144.1 GCA_020722945.1 Candidatus Methylomirabilis sp.
ATGAGATATTTAGTGCCGTGAGTGCCGCTATGATATCTAGGATTCCAATAGCACACCTCAGTGGTGGCGAATTGACTTTTGGAGCAATCGATGACTCAATAAGGCATGCTATTACAAAAATGAGTCATATACATTTTGTAGCCACCGAAGAATATAAAAGAAGAGTGATTCAGTTAGGTGAAGATGCAGAATTTGTATTTAATTTTGGAGAAATAGGACTTGATAATATTCTTAATCTTAAACTATTAACAAAACAAGAATTTGAAGAGTCTATCTCATTTAAATTGAATAAGAAAAATATTTTATTTACATATCATCCAACAACCCTTGATGGTACAGATACTATAATTAAAGATATAGATACTATCCTTGAATTTTTAAGTACTTTAAAAGATACAAATATTATTTTTACAAAAGCAAACTCTGACTCGGGTGGGAGAATTATTAATAAAAAATTAGAAGAATTTACTTCCAATCACAAAAATTCGATTCTATTTAGCTCACTAGGAAGACTGCGATATTTATCGGCTTTACAATATGTTGATGCTGTTGTTGGAAATACATCAAGTGGCATAGTTGAGGCACCATCTTTTAAAATAGGTAGTATCAACATAGGTCATAGACAACAAGGAAGAATTATGGCAAGAAGTGTTATTAATTGTGTACCAACAAAAGAATCATTGCAAGATTCTTTTGAAAAACTTTACAGTAAGCAATTCCAATCTACATTAGACACCATTGAAAATCCATATTATTGTGCTGGTGCTTCATCAAAAACAAAAAATATTTTAAAGTCTATCGATTTAGATAAAATTATTTATAAAAAATTTCAGGATATGAAATGAAACCAATTGGTGGTGAATTATCAGTAAAGCCATTAAATGAGCATATTTATTTTACTGATAGTGGTCGTTCTTCATTAAGACTCTTTATCAGAAGTGGCAACCAAAACAAAAAATTTTTAATACCTGATTTTTTATGTGAAGTCATAGAGAATATTCTCATTCAAGAGAAAGTAAATTATAAATTTTACCATATTTTAGAAGATTTAACTATTGATACTAAAACTGTTTTAAATGAACAATTTGATGTTTTCTATACGATTAATTATTTTGGACAGTTAACCCACATCAAGCATTTACCTCTTGAGGAAAAAATTGTTTTAGAAGATAATGTATTTTTGTATGATTTTGAAAATAGAAATAATTTTAAATATTGGTTTGGATTTAATAGTTTTAGAAAAATATCATCATTTACAGATGGTAGTTTGATAAAAACTAATTTGGATATTGACAATACTCAAATAAAACAAAAAGAAGCTAACTTCGTAGAAAGCAAATATCAAGCAAAAAGTTTAAAATACAATTATTTGACAAATCTTATAGGTTACGAAAAAGATTATATGAGATTATTTGAAGATGGAGAAAATTTACTTGATAAGCAAAGAGATATTTTTCAAATGAGTAAAAATAGTATATTTCAAATGATGCAGTATTGTACAGGCACAGAACAAAGCATTTCTAAAAAATATTTTGATTTTTTGCATAAACAATTTCCATCTCATTGTTTAAATAATAATGTAGATTTTTATAGCTATTTTGTCATAAAAATATCAAAAAGAGATGACTTGAGAAAATATCTATTTTCAAAAAAAATATTTTTGCCAATTCATTGGCTACAATCAACGAGAAACAATACTCTTTATAAAGAGGTGATTTCAATCCCTCTTTTTTCTAGGTATTCTATGGATGATATGAAATATATATCTACGAGCATAAAGGAGTTTTATGGAAAAAATTGAACATATCACTATGTCCCCAAGTGCAACTATAAAAGAAGCACTACAAATAATAAATGGTGGAGCGATGCAAATAGCACTTGCCGTTGATGTTAGTGAGTATTTTGAGAAGAAAATAGAGATTATGAAAGTTTTTGATAGCG
>DYJV01000064.1 GCA_020722945.1 Candidatus Methylomirabilis sp.
TGCCACCCCTCCATAGAGGGGAATTAAAAAGAGAAACTACAATTTCAAGGTTTAAAATTTAAATTATAATGATAATGATAAAAGAATTGCCCCCCCCTCAATGGGGAGGGGAGTTAAAGTAGTGTGATGGGAAAAGATAGTTGTTAGTTGGTAGTTAATAAAAGGGTTTAGAGTTTAAAAATTTAAAAAAAAAGGAGATAAGATGAAAAATTTTTTAAAAAGAAAATTTAAAATCCAAAGAGTGTTACCCTTGATAATCTTTTCTATCTTTATCTATTCAGGATTACTTTTCTCTGATTGTCCTGATTGGGTGGACTGCTGCACCAAACCAAATATGGACTATGTTGGCTCATTTCAAACTCCAACTTGTTTTAATTTTTGGAACCAAGAGTGTAAACCTGCGTATTGTAAAGATAAGAAGCATGATCATCAGGAGCAGTGTAAATGGGATAGAGAGTGCAAAAAGAGATTTCCTGAAAAGTGTAAAAATGGTTGTTCCGCAAATTTCCCCACATTTAATTTAGATAAAAAGGATTGTGCTGATGGATGGACACCTTGTGGAGATGATTAGTTTTAGTTGGAGAAGAAGATGAATTTACCTACAGAAAATGATATTTACAAATATCTGACAACTCTTGCTGAGAAGGTTGCATCGGGGATTTACGATGCACCTGATCAACTTTTTAAACTTACAGTGCAGGGGGATTACCCTGAGGGGGTTACCCGTCTTGCTGAAGCATTTGGTATGATGCTTGTAAAAGTTGAAGCGAGAGAATTTTTACTTGAAAAAACAATAAAAGAGTTAAAAAAAGTAAAAGATGATCTTGAAATTGCAAAAAATGAACTTGAACGGCAGAATATAACCCTCAAAACATCTTTAAAAAATACATTTGCCCCACCTACGATTACAGGGATAAGTAAATCGATAAAAGATATTCAGAGTATTATCAGAAAGATAGCAGACACTCCTGTTAATGTTCTTATAACTGGTGAAAGTGGAACAGGGAAAGAACTTGTTGCCAAATCACTTCACTATTCGAGTATAAGGGGTGATGAACCTTTTGTAGCTCTCAACTGCGGAGCATTACCTGAAAACCTTATAGATAGTGAGTTGTTTGGTATAGAGAAGGGTGTTGCAACAGGAGTTGATAAAAGAGTAGGAAAAATTGAGCAGGCTGGCAAAGGAACCCTTTTCCTTGATGAGATAGGGGAGATGAGTCTCAATGCTCAGGTGAAACTTTTGAGAGTTTTACAGGAGAAGACCCTCCAAAAAATAGGCAGCAGTAAAGCTGTAAATATAACAGCCAGAATCATTGCAGCAACAAATAAAGACCTTGAAGTTGAGATAAAGAGAGGTAATTTCAGAGAAGACCTTTACTATCGATTAAATGTTATTCACTTGAGGATTCCGCCACTACGTGACAGGAGAGAGGACATCCCTCTACTATTTCAGAATTTTCTCGATTTTTATTCAAAAAAGTATGGACGGATGAGATTTCAGGTAGATAAAGAAGTTTTTGATATTATTTCAAATTATCATTGGGCAGGAAATATCAGAGAGCTTGAAAATCAAGCTGAGCGTATAGCTGTTTTGGCATACTCAAATGTTGTCTCAAAAGACCTCCTTTCAGATGAGATATTGGCTTTTAATAAGAGTGAAGTTGTTTCAGACAATAATAGAAATGATGAGATAGAGATTCTCAAAAGGGTAATAGCATCAACCAATGGTAACAAAACTGCAGCAGCAAAGATTCTTGGAATATCAAGAGAGGGTTTGAGAAAGAAATTAATTAAATTGGGTGTAAAATAGCTTGATTTATAAAATTTAAAATAAGAATTACTACCCATTTATCGATAAATATTTACATTTGAGTCCCTTTATTTTCAGAGAGTTTTGCCGATTTACATCAGCCTATCTTTCAGATTGCCCTTAATTTTTTGTAAATGTTTGCAATTTTTTAATAGAGGATAGCTGATTTTGTTACTTTAAAGCTTTATTTTACAAAAATTTTACAAATCTTTAACTTTTTTACAAAGTAATAGGAATAGAAACTCAAAATGCTCAATACTGATTTAATTAAAAATATTCACAATAAAATAGATTATGCTTTTCAGCCGATAATTACACCTTCAGGTAATACAATTGCATTTGAAGCACTTATCAGAAATACTGATAAAATTGGTTTTGAAACTATTCAAAGTTTTTTTAACTTTCTTTTTGAATCGAAACTCCTTTTTCAAGCAGAAATTATCTTAAGGAAAAAAGTTATAAAAAAATTTTCAGAGATACCTTTCTCTAAAGATGTAAAACTTTTTTATAACCACGATCCCCGTATTATTGAAATGCCTGATTATGAATTTGGGATAACAAATACTCTCCTTGATCAATTTAAAGTTGATAGTAAGAGTTTCTGTCTTGAAGCAAGTGAGCTCTACTCATACAATTTTTCAGATTTTAATCTCAAAACATATCACCGTGCAAAAAAGGGTGGGTTTAATTTTGCACTTGATGATTTTGGTGTCGCATTTTCCAATTTTCAGATGCTATACTACATAGAACCAGATTTTATCAAGATAGACCGCTTTTTTGTTGATGGGGTGAGCAGCGACAATAAAAAGAGATTTTTCTGCCAAAAAATTGTTGAGATAGGGCATACCATAGGTTCACTTATCATTGGAGAGGGAGTCGAAGCTATCAAAGATTACTACACATTAAAGGCAATAGGTGTAGATGCCTTTCAAGGTTATCTTGTTGCCAAACCTACAACGGATAGAGAATTATTAAGAAAGTCTTATGAAAATATAAAGGAACTTTTTGAAGTTGATAAAAGGGGTGGAAATGACGATTCTGAACTTTTAAAATCTGAAATCGAGTTTATAGAACCTGTAAAGAGTAGTGATGAGATCAAAATAGTTTTTGAAAGATTGAAAAACCTTAAAAATGCTGATTATCTTCCTGTTGTTGATAATACAGGTTTTCCTGTGGGAGTGATACGTGAGAAGGACCTAAGGAATTACATCTATTCCCCCTTCGGCAAAGATATTCTTGTAAACAGATCTCTTAATCACAGAATACTTGATTTTACCAAACGTATAGGGGTGTGTGATATAAAGGATAGTGTTGATAAAGTATTGAATATTTACACACATTTCCTTGATAGTGAGGGGATAATTGTAAAGAGAGAAAATAAATATATTGGGATTATAAGTGCTAAATCTATTGTCAAATTAGTCAACGAAAAAAATGTTATGGAAGCAAGCAACCTTAATCCACTCACTAAATTGCCGGGTAATATGGCAATTGCAGAGAAAATTTGTAAAGCGATGGAGGATAATGGGGCATCTTTTCACTACATAATATATTACGACTTTAACAACTTCAAACCTTTTAATGATAAATTTGGGTTTAGGGTTGGTGATAGGGCGATACTTGGTTTTACTGATATGCTCAGAAAAGATAAAACATTTGAGAAATTTATTGGGCATATTGGGGGTGATGATTTTGTAGAGATAATAAATATCGAAACTTCAAAATATAATTTAAATTCTATTTTAGATTATATAAAAATCATTTTTGAGAAATTTGAGGATTTTATTTATAGCTTTTACTCTGAATCAGAGAGGGAGAGTGGATTTTACTCATCAAAGGATAGATATGGAGAGTATAAGAATTTTAATCTCCTTGATGTCAGTGCTGCTATAGTAGAGATATCAAATAAAGCACACATATACAATGAGATAGAGTTTTCTAATATAATTGCAAATGTAAAAAAGAATGCAAAAAAATCGAGTAATAAATACTCTATTGTTACACTTTATTAAAATTATCTATGACTGGCGGAGATAAATTGCAATGACCAGTCATTTTTGAGAAATTCTGCTAAACCGAAGTTTATCTTTTATCCTCTCTCTTTTTACGACAACTACTTCTGAACTAAATATTTTTTAGTGACTTTAATATCAATATTTTTTGATTGACGAACAGAGTTATTTATATTAATAAATTTTATATGGAACAACAGACATTTTTTGCACCAGCCAAAAGATTATCAAAGAGCGAAATAGCTCAATCTGTCGAGAGACTTTTACAAAACTCTAATTTTAAAATAATTGACTTTATCCCATACAATGTTCTTCTACTGAATAATTGTAGGCAGATAATCTATTGTAACAAATTTTTTCTTGAAACATTCAAAATAGATGACCCAAATACAATTTATGGGTTAAGACCGGGTGAGCTACTCAACTGTATCAATTCTTCTATTACCTCAGGTGGCTGCGGAACATCAGAGTTTTGCAAGGAGTGTAAAGCAGTCAATACTATCCTTTCTGCATTAGATGGCAACCCTGCCTCTTCAGAGTGTCATATATTCCTCAAAAATTACACAGAGATCTTTCTTCAAGTCCATGGAGAGCCTTTCTTTGCAGATGCTGAGGAGTTTGTATTTTTTACTTTTGAAGATATCACCGAAAAAAAGATGAAAGATATAATATACAAAAGTTTCTTTGTCAGCCTCAAAAATAATATTTCAGAGATCAAGATGGCATCACAGATAATTGATGCGTCCAATCAGAAGCTATTTATAAACAGTATTTCAAAAAATGCTGATGAGATATTGGACCAGATTAATATTGAAAATTTTATATTTGATGCCTACAACAACAGAATAACTATTACACCTTCTGTTATCAATTTTTATGATATTGTTAACGAAATTTTAGAAAATTACAGCAACTATGAGTTTTCTACCGATAATTCAAATACAAAAGTAGATATATCATCTATTGGCAGAGATATTAATTTTATTTCAGATTATAGACTACTTTATATCCTTCTCAAAAATATACTGGTTCTATTTAATTACCTCTCCCAGAGGAGAGATTCTCATTTAAAGTTTAATGCAAGAGTAGATGGGGAAACTCTTTTTATAATTTTCCAAAGTGATGATATTATTATCTCTGATAATATCAAGAAGCAGTTCTTCCGAAAATATTTCTCTGAGGTGATTGATACAAAATATCTCTATATATACACAATCAGGTTAATAATCCAAAAATATCTTAAAGGTATTATCGAAATCAGTTCAAAAGATTCTGAAGGGTCTACTTTTATAATCCATTTACCTTATAGGATAGAGGAAGGGATAAATGAAAGTTAAGATATACTTGACAATTTTTATACTCATATCTTTATTTGCTTCTGGTTGCGGGAAGAAAGATTATTATATTTATGACAAAGGTAAACCCTCTCCCACAGGTAAAAGGAAGGCTTTTTCAGATTTTGAAGAAACGGGTATTGCTTCATGGTATGGTAAAGATTTCCACGGCAGACCAACTGCGAGTGGAGAGATATACAATATGTATGGTATGACTGCTGCACACAAAACACTCCCACTTGGCACAGAGGTAAATGTTTTTAACCTTGAAAACAACAGAGAGGTAAAAGTCAAAATAAATGACAGAGGTCCATTTGTTGATGGTAGGATAATTGATCTTACATATGCTGCTGCTAAAGAGCTTGGTATGGTAAACAAGGGCATTGCAAAGGTCAAAATTACAATTTCAGATTCCCCATTCTTATATTCTAAGGGTAAGTTCAATTTTACCAAATATTATGCTATCCAGATGGGATCATTCAAAATTAGCCAAAATGCTACCAATTTTAAAAATAAGATCAGTAAAAATTTCAAAAATACTTATATCCAGAGTGTAAATTTTGATTATGGACAATTTAACAGAGTCTTAATTGGAGATTTCACTGATAGGAATTCTGCTGAAAAAGTCCTCAAACAAGTTGAAGATTTAGGTTATGATGCATTTATAATCGAAATTAATAAATGAAACTTGATATAAGAGATAGTATGGGTAAGGTTATTTACAACTATTTACCAGAAAATGGTCAGCGTTTCTTAAAAAACTTTAAATCTCAGCAATCTTTATTCTTCTGCACAATAGCACATACAGAGACAAGCTCTATCCCCGGTATATCTGCGGCAGGTGCAAGTGTTGATCTGATAAAATATACCCCTGTTTCAGATATAGAGGCAATTTACTACGGAAGTGGCAAAACTATTGATAAAATCCCTGAAAATCCTTTAGGTCCGCCATCACCGGTAGTTATATCAATAGCAGCTCTCAAGATCCTTAATATCCCATTTTTTGCAATAAATGCAGGTGTTATAATAAAGCCACTCACCCCACTTATAGAGATAAACGATATATATGGTGAAAGTATTTACAACGGAAAAGCTCTGTTTAATCTAAATATTGACAATATCTTTGAGAAAACCTCCACCCTTGCCAAAGAGATTGGGAAAATATCCAAATTTATTACACTTGGGGAGAGTGTCCCCGGTGGCACAACTACAGCGATGTCTATGATAAACAGTCTTGGATACAACTCTTTTAACAAAATCTGCGGAAGTATGCCGGGTAACCAGCATAATCTCAAAATAGAGGTAGTAAAAAAAGCGTTATCTCATCTCTTACCTGACGATACATTACGCAGCAAAATTTTAAAAATAGCTGATCCTATGCAGCCTATTCAAGCTAAACTTACTATTGAGCTTGCAAAGATGGGAGTTCAAGTGTTGCTTGCAGGTGGGACACAGATGGTTGCAGTAGCAGCTCTTATTAAAGAGATCATCAAAGATGAAGGTTTATCTGAAGATATTTTTAAAAATATTGCAATAGGCACTACAAAGTGGGTATCTCTTGATAAACATTCTGATATTGTAGGATTAATGGAGCATATAGATCTACCAATCCCTCTGCTATCTTGTAATCTCAATTTCTCCAAATCAAAGTATAAAAATCTTCAGATGTATGAGGATGGTTATGTCAAAGAGGGTGTTGGAGCAGGTGCTTTAGCACTACTTACTCTAAATAATGATGATATTGAGCACGACTACTTTGTTGAAAAAGTAGAAGAAATATATGAAGGTATATACAAATGACTCTCCTTTTATTAGGATTGCTTATTACTCTTTTCCTACTAAATGTTCCTATTGCATTAGCGATAGCAGGTGCATCGATCCTTTCAATTATGATTTTTAGTAACTTCCCCCTTATAATGGTTGTCCAGAGAATGCTTACTGCTGTTGATTCCTTTCCACTTATGGCAATTCCACTTTTTATGATAGCAGGCTCATTGATGGATGTTGGTGGAATATCGAGAAGGATAGTTAATTTTGCTGAAGCAATAGTGGGCTGGCTTCCGGGTGGACTTGCGGCTGTTTCTATTGTGGCAAGTATGTTTTTTGCCGGTATATCTGGTTCTGCTGCTGCTGACACTGCAGCAGTAGGTGCACTCCTTATCCCTTCAATGGTAAAAAGGGGTTACAAAGATACTTTTTCTGCTGCTGTTCAAGCTTCAGGTGGTTCGATAGGGGTCATCATACCTCCAAGCATACCTATGATTATTTACGGATTCATAACAGGGACATCTATTTCTAAGCTATTTGCCGCAGGGATACTCCCAGGTATCTTGGTAGGGGTATCATTGATAATTGTTGGGATAATTATCTCAATCAAAAATGGTTACGGAAGTGAAACAAAATTTTCAATTATGAATGTTTTTCTCAGGTTTAAAGAGGCTTTTTGGGCAATGGGAGCACCGATAATTATATTAGGTGGTATTTTGGCAGGTATTTTTACTGCAACAGAGTCAGCAGCAATAGCAGTCATATATGGATTTGTTGTTGGGAAATTTATTTATAAAGAGATAGATATTAAGAAAATTCCTAATTTACTTATAAATTCTGGAATTTTAGCATCAAGTATCCTTTTTATAATATCTGCGGCATCTATTTTTGGCTGGATACTAACCATAAAAAATATACCTCAATCATTAGCTTCTAATCTGCTATATCTTACAAACAACCCTATTATTATGTTTCTTATCATAAATCTGATACTACTTGTTGCAGGCACTTTTATTGAAACAACAGTCTCTTTGATACTACTTACCCCAATTATAATGCCACTCCTTCCAACTCTCGGAATAGACCCGATACAGATGGGTCTGATTATAGTAACCAATCTTGCTATTGGAATGCTTACTCCACCACTTGGGATATGCCTGATAGTTTCGTGTGGAATATCTAAAAATAGTATAATGGAAGTTGGTCAGGCAGTTATCCCTTTTTTAATTGCACTGATTGTTGATCTTCTTATAATAACATTTTACACTCCAATAACTATGTTTATACCATCTTTAATGAAGTAGAAAGGTCAAATTATGGAATATATTTTAAATGGAAAAGAAGTGAAGAGAGATGATATTGATAAAATTATTAATGCAAACAGGGTAGAAATTTTTCAGATCTTCTATCTTATCTCAAAATTAAAAGAGCAGTGTAAAAAAGATGATGTCAAACTATGTTCGATAATAAATGCAAAATCTGGTAAATGTCCTGAGAATTGTGCATTCTGTGCCCAGTCAAGTCATCATAAGACTGATATTAAAATTTTTGATCTACTATCCCCTCAGGATATATTACAGAGAGCAAAAATTGCAGAAAGAGCTGGTGCAGAGAGATTCTCTATTGTTACAAGCGGGACTTCTATAAAAAAGCGAGATAATAAAGATTCTATAATTGAAACAGTGAAACTGATAAAGAGCAGCACAACTCTTAAAATTTGTGCTTCACTTGGGATTTGTGACAGAGATTTTTTAAATGAGTTAAAAGATGCAGGATTGACAGGGTATCACCACAACCTTGAGACATCAGCATCATTTTTTAATAATATCTGCACTACTCATAATTACAAAGAGGATATTGAGACTGTAAAGAGTGCTAAAGAGATTGGTTTTTATACTTGTAGTGGCGGAATTTTTGGCTTGGGTGAATCGTGGGATGATAGAGTAGAGATGGCAAACACATTAAAGGAGCTTGATGTTGATTCTATTGCAATTAACTTTCTAAATCCGATAAAAGGCACCAAACTTGAAAATGCCCATTTCCTTGATCCTTTTGAGTGCCTCAAAATTGTCTCACTTTTCAGATTTATCAATATTGATAAAGATATAAGAATTTGTGGGGGGAGAGAGCTTAATCTGAGAGATTTTCAAGGTTTACTCTTTGCCGCAGGTGCAAATGGATTGATGATTGGTGATTACCTTACTACAAAGGGGAGAAAAAGTGAAGATGACATTCAGATGCTCTCAGATTTAGGGTTTAATATATAAAATATGGAACATTTTTTACAATTTCTAAAAGATGAGATAGAATCGGTCAAAAAGAGTAACAGATATAGATTTTTAAGAGAGATATCCTCAAAACCTGATAGGTTTATTACTGTAAATGGTAAGAGGGTTTTAAATCTCTGTTCAAATAACTATCTTGGACTTGCCGGACACCCGAAGCTAATCGAAGCAGAGATAAATACAGCAAAAGAGTTTGGTGCTGGTTCAACAGGCTCAAGGCTCATATCTGGGACGACATCTCTGCATCTTGAACTTGAAAGAAGAGTTGCACTACTTAAGAAAACTGAAAAAGCGATAATTTTTAATACAGGATACATGGCAAATCTGGGTGTGCTTTATGCATTAATAGGCAGTAATGATGCAATATTTTCTGATGAGTTAAATCATGCAAGTATAATAGATGCTTCAAGGCTTTCAAGGGGCAAAGTCTTTGTTTATCGGCATAATGATATGGAACATTTAGAAACACTCTTAAAAAGTGGGAAGAACTTCAATAAAAAAATAGTAGTTACAGATTCTGTATTTAGCATGGATGGTGATATTGCAAAACTTCCTGATATTGTTTTTCTTGCAGGGAAATATAGTGGAATAGTTATGACAGATGATGCCCACGCAACAGGTGTTCTTGGTGAAAATGGTGGTGGGAGTGGGGAGTATTTTCGATTATCAGATAAAATCCATATCCAGATGGGGACATTTGGTAAAGCTTTGGGGACTTTCGGGGCTTACATTGCAGGATGTAAAGAGCTGATAGATTTTCTTATAAATAAATCAAGACCATTAATCTATACTACAGCACTCCCGCCGGGGATATTGGGAGCCACAATAGCGGCAATTGATATTGTCAGCTCTGAAGAGGGTAAACGTAGGAGGAGACTTTTGATGTTAAAATCTGATAAATTAAGAAAGCTACTAAATGATTCAGCAATAGATACCTTTGGAAGTAAAACCCAGATTATTCCTATATTTGTAGGTGATGAAAAGGTTGCTATGATGCTCACCTCCAAACTTTTGGAAAATGGGATATTTGTGCAAGGTATCCGCCCCCCTACTGTTGCTCCTGGTAAATGCAGGTTAAGGGTAAGTATGACGATTCCTACCGATATTGACAATAATTCTGAATAGTCTTGAAATATTCAATACTATTTTTAGAACCTCAAAGAGAGATTAATATAGAGGATAGAGGAGTATTTTTTGGAGAGAGCTATAATTACTATTTTTTAACAACATATTACAGCTAAATATAAAATTTATTTTAATGGTGACTTGCAAAATATGAAGTTTAGCAGATGAAAAAATTACGAGAAGGTTTTACAACTGGTGCTTGTGCAGCAGCTGCTGCAAAATTGGCGGTTATGAATCTATCCACTGATAAATTGATATTCACTGCTGATGTGTGGTTTCCTGATAACATATATTTTCAGTTTAATGCTTTTAACATTGCAAAGCAGAACGATACGGTCTCTGTGTTAGTTAAAAAGTTTGCAGGTGATGACCCTGATATAACAAATGGAGCATTGATAGGGGCGAAGGTAAAGAGGATTGATAAGTCAGGCATAGTGATAAAAGGTGGTAAAGGTGTAGGGAAAGTCACCAAAAAAGGTCTTGCAATCCCACCGGGTGAGCCAGCCATTAACCCTATTCCTCTTTTGATGATATCAACTAACATCAATCAAGTTGACCCTAACCCTAAATATGAAGTGGAGATATTTGTAATAGATGGTGAAAAGCTTGCAGAGAAAACTTTAAATAATAAACTTGGAATAGTTGGGGGGATATCGATATTAGGGACAACAGGTATTGTCAAGCCTGTATCTGTTGAGGCATATTTGGCTACAATTGAGTTAGAGCTCAATGTAGCAAGAGAGTATAATATTGATGAAATTGTTTTTACAACGGGTAGAACTACTGAAAAGATAGCAAAATCTTTTCTTAATTTTGATAACGAGGCTTATGTGACAGTTGCTGATAATATCGGTTTTTCACTAAAAAAAGCAGCAGATTACGGTTTTAAAAAGATCCATTTAGTTGGACAGTTTGGGAAATTTACCAAGATAGCATCAGGTGAATTTCAAACACATGTTAAAAATTCAAATATATTTATTTCAAATCTCATAAATTTTTTAAATCAGGATGAGAGGGATGATGATTTTATAAATCTCATTAAGGAGAGTATATCTGCAAGAGATGTATTTGAGATGGCATTAAATAAAAATTTTTTAGGTCTATTAAAAAATGTAACAGATAGAGTTGCTCGGAACTGTTCAGATTTTATATCGGGTAGAGTCTCTATTCACGCTTATCTTGTGGGATACAATTCAACTCTTTACAGTGAGTCAGAAATATGATTGATGTAGTAGGGATAAGCCCTGATGGGAGCTCTTTTTACCCTGAAAAGATTACAAATGCTGATATTCTAATTGCAGCTGAAAGGTTATTACTCCTTTTTTCTAATTTCAAGGGTGAGAGAATTCCTCTTTCTAAAAATCTTGAATCTTTTTTGAATAAAATAGAGGTGATAAAAGATAAAAATATAGTTTTTCTGGCTTCAAATGATCCTCTGTTCTTTGGAGTGGGGAAGAAATTAGTAGAAAAATTTGGGAGAGAGGGTGTTAGATTTTACCCTTACTTTAACTCTGTCCAACTCCTTGCAGCAAAAGCCAAGACCAATTATGAGGATTGTATCAATATTTCCTTTCATGGGAGAAGTATATCAGAAATTGATTTTATATCTAAAATAAAAAGTAACTATAAAATATCGATTCTTACTGACCCTGTAAACAATATAAAAAAAGTAGCTGAAATACTTATAAAATACAATCTGAAAGATATAGAAATTATACTTGGGCAGATGCTTGACAGTAAAGATGAGAGAGTTATCTTTACAACCCCAGAACTATTAATGGATATAGAGCCTACACTACTTGACACACTTATATTAATAAACAAAAATTTGATTAAAGATTTAAAATTTGGTTACGATGATGAAACTTTTATTCATGAAAATGGATTGATTACCAAAAGAGATATCAGAGTAGTAACATTATCTTATCTTGAACTTGCCAAAGACTCTACGCTATGGGATATTGGAGCGGGAAGTGGCTCTGTAAGTATAGAGGCATCTTTTTTTGCAGATTTTGGTAAAATATACGCTATTGAGAAGAGTAGTGCGAGGGTATCTCAAATTGAGCAAAATATAAAAAAATTCAATAGGCACAATGTCTTCCCTATTTTGGGGAGTGCTCCTGATATATTTCCCACTCTGCCAAAGCCAGACAGAGTATTTATTGGTGGAAATTCAGGGGGGGTTGTTGAGATAGTTGATAAAGTTCTAAATTTTATAAAAGATAATGGGATTATTGTAATTAATCTTGTTTCAATCAACAAACTATCTGAAATATTTGAATTCTGCAAGAACCGAAGTTTAAAATTTACCTCTACTTCAATTCAGATAGGGAATTTAAATATTATAGGGGAGGAATCTTTCTACTTCTCTGCCAATAATCAGGTTTATATTGTAAAAATATCTCTTTAAGGAGAAGGTTTATTGGGAAAGAATTGTAAGGAGAAAAAGAGAAGAAGAGAGAGATAAAAATAGAAAAAGAACGACCACCCCTTGGATGTTATAGTTTTTTTAAAAATTCCCCTCTATGGAGGGGTGGCAGGCAGAGCCTGACGGGGTGGTCAATTTACCTTGAATTGAGGGGAA
>DYJV01000007.1 GCA_020722945.1 Candidatus Methylomirabilis sp.
TGCAATAAATAATACAAGTGGCTCAAGGGTCATCGAATGTGTTTCAGATTTTATGCTTACTTTTGATTACGATAGTGATGGTGATGGCTTGGTTGAAGATTCTGAAAAAGATATAAATATCCCCTCTTCAGATAATGCTTCTTTGATAAAAAAAAGGGTAAAAGCTGTTAATTTCTACCTTCTCTTTCACGAAGGGAAAGTTGATCCAAATTATACATTTTCAGGTGATATAGATGGAAACTATCTAATATTTAAAGATTTAGATAGTGATGGGAGTTGTGACACAGATGATGTATGTCTTAATTTACCAACAAATTATATTAATTATAGATGGAAAAAATTATATCTAAAGGTGACACCTCGTGGGAGTATAAGTGAATAAAGATGGCTTTGTTTTACCTACAACTCTTATTTTATCTCTTGTTTCAGTTGGTCTGGTAATGGCCCTATGTTATTTATCGAATTCTGGTTCTTATATCTCATACTCATCCAAAAAATATACATCATCATTAGAAGCTGCAAGGGGAGCAGCTGAGTTTGTGATGAAGCAGGCTGAGTGGGACGAAGGTGGAGATATTTTGCAGTGTAGTGGTGGGAGCTGCAATCAAGGAGAGTATGTTGATTTGGGTGATTATTCATCTATTGGTAATAGTAATGTAACTGTTGAGATGCTTTCAGATCCACTTGAGAAAAAGATGTCTTGTGAAGGTGGAGCAGATTGTTTTTTTATGATATACTCATTTAGAATTACGGCTGTTGATAAGGATGATAGCAGTAAAAGGGCAGTTATTGAAGTTGTTTATGAGCTTGAGCAGTAAAAGATTTAATATATTTTTTTTAGGGTTAAAGGTAGGATGTTTTTATGTTAAAAAAATTTTCAATTTCTACAAGTAGTAGAATTCAGCTAATTGATATTACAGAAAAAATAGAGGGCTTTATAATAAAATCAAGGGTAAAAGATGGAGTTGCTCTTGTTTATACCCCGCATACAACTTCTGCAATCACTATAAATGAAAATGCTGATCCATCTGTCCAATACGATATAAACAATTTTTTGAGTAAACTTATTCCTCATCTTGGTGGTTATACACATTTGGAGGGTAATTCTGATAGTCATATAAAATCAACTCTTTTTGGTGCATCTGAGCATCTGATAATTTCTGCTGGCAGGCTGCTACTTGGCACATGGCAAGGTGTATATTTCTGTGAATTTGATGGTCCAAGAAGTAGAAATTTTTATGTAAAAGTTATTGAAGGTTAAAAATATAGTAACTAATTAAGCTGGGTAACTGTTTTATCTCCTCTCATTTATTTACACATCTATTTTGATTCCATTAATTTATCAATAGCCCTAAAGTAATTTAACTTTCAAAGTTGTAAGTTTATTACTACTCATTTTACCTCATTTGTTCCCAAAAATAGTGTCTATAATCTTGATGTATATTAAAATTGTCGAACTTTTCGACAATTTTGTCGAGGCTTAATGTCTAAAAATTAATAATTACAGATACTTATAGTTGGCATAGCTATTGATATTACAATGTCAGCAGGTATTAAAATAAAAGTAAAAAGGAGAATTTAAAATGAAGGGTAAAAAAATTGTAGTATCAGTATTAGTAGCAGGAATGTTGGTATCAGTGCCACTATTTGCAAAGGGTAAAGGGTATGCAGGTGGTCAGAATAGTGGGATTACACAGCCGTCAGGACAACAATTGATGCAGGGCAATGGTGATGGAACACAGCCGAGACCTATGGATGGAACAGGTTTTGGAGCGGCAAATGGTGGTGGAAATGGGTTAGGTTTGCAAGATGGTAGTTGTTTGATTAATGAATTATAAAAATAAAAGTAAAAAGGAGAATTTAAAATGAAGGGTAAAAAAATTGTAGTATCAGTATTAGTAGCAGGAATGTTGGTATCAGTGCCACTATTTGCAAAGGGTAAAGGGTATGCAGGTGGTCAGAATAGTGGGATTACACAGCCGTCAGGACAACAATTGATGCAGGGCAATGGTGATGGAACACAGCCGAGACCTATGGATGGAACAGGTTTTGGAGCAGCAAATGGTGGTGGGAAGAGATTAGGTTCGCAAAATGGTAGTTGTCCTCTAACAACTGTAACACAATAATAAAAGGAGGTATTTGAAAATGTCTACTCAACAAAGATTAATTAGTTCCATTTTTATCTTAACATTTTTAATGACAGGGTCACTTTTTGCAAAAGGTTTAATGTTTAACCAGCATGAGATTCTTAAAGATTCTAAGCAGGTTGAGTATCAGGGGAATGTAGTTGCGGTTCCCACTCCGTATAGTCAGGAGCAGGGGTTAGGGCTCACTCTTTCAACAGAGCAAGGTGGGATTGTTTTTTACGGTTTGGGGCCTATATGGTATTGGGAGAGTAAGCAGTTAACAAGACCTAAAGTTGGTGATAATATAAAAATTACTGCTTATGAAGTTGAAATTAATGGGAAAATGTATTATGTAGCTAAAAGTTTGATATTGGCAAATGGTGATTCTTTAGAATTGAGGGATGAAAATGCTTACCCAGTATGGGTTGGAGGTAAAAGTAAAAAATTTAAATAAAATTTATACTGGCTCTCTCCTATTTTAGGATTGAGAGCCAGTAATTTCCATTTTTAAGGGGGTTATTTTGAAATTTAGAAGATTTACATCTTTTTTTCTTTTTTTTACCTTTATTGTTATGTGTTTTTCAGGGATAGTTCTTTATATTATGCCTCCTGGGAAGATTGCATATTGGATTGATTGGAGATTTATCAATCTGAATAAGACTCACTGGAATGCTTTGCACACAATTTTTAGCTATATTTTTGTTATTATCTCCTTTTTCCATATAGTTTTTAATTGGAACCCTATCCGTCAATACCTCATTAAAAATAGAAAAGAACTTTTCTCAAGCATTGCTTTGTCAATTATTATTGCTGCATTTACTATATTGAATGTTTCACCTTTTAAGCAGGTTATGGATTTTAGAGAGTATATCCACACTTCATGGGAAAATAAAAAAATTGCACCATCTATTCCACATGGGGAGCTCCTACCACTTGTAAAGCTCTGTAAAATGATAAATGTTGATGTAAAAATAGCAGCAGAGAGACTAAAAAGTAACGGCATTATATTTTCCGATATGGAAGAGAGAGTTGTTGATATTGCCAAAGTAAATAAAGTCAAACCTGTAAAAATTTATTACATCATAAAAAATGGAAAATGAGAATTTATTTTCTTGCTCTTATCTTAATTATATTTCTCCTTTCTGAGTTAGCTGGAAGAGATTTTATAAAAGCAAAAATTTTAGAATTTGATGGAGAGAGTAGATACAAACTTATAGATATATTTGATCAAAAAACTTACGATTTGATTTTAGATAAAGGGAGCACCCTAAATCTTCAAAATGAAAGCATAATTTTTATTAATTCAGATGGCTTGGAGGGTAAAAGTATTATAAGAGAGAGTGATATTATTGATGTTAAAAGTATTAAGGGGTGCAAAATCCGTGAAAGGATGAAACATATTGATAAAAAGAGAGCCTTTTTTAAAGGGGGTAATCTACTTAATCATGGTGGTTCTGGCACTCACCATAGCAAGTAGATTGTTTTCTGAAAATTTGTTTGATATTAGAACAGGGTGGGGATATTCAGATAATATTTTGAGAAATAGTGACAGTTTAGGCAGTGGGTTTATCAATTTAAATTTTTCAGATTATTTTATATTTGACAATAGTTCTTTTGCACTTATTACAGATAACAACATCAAAGTATTTACAGAAGAATCTTGGAGTAGTAATAGTAATTTACTTTTTGAGATTGATTATAACTTTGAAAATTCTTTTATTGGATTGGGAGTAAATAAGCTAATTGATAATAATGATAGGCAGAACAGTTTTTATTCACTTTTTCTTATTTCTCAATATTCGTATAAAATTTTTGATATATCGTATATTTTATCATTTAAAAATTTTTCTGAAGAGTATGAATATGGCTCATTTAAAAATTCTATTTCCAAAAATAGACAACCTTTAAAAAAAAGGAGTAAAGAAGTCAATTTTATTGATGTTAATCAAGAGGATTTTAACCATATTCTATCTTTAGAAGTAAATCTTGATAATGTCAAATTTACACCTTTGATTGAATACAATAAAAGTAATGTTTCACGAGAAACTTACTTCTTGTATGGTCTCTCTTCATCTTATTCAAAACAGATAGATAGAGTGTTAGTTGACTTTTTGTTGTCTTATAATTCTTACAATTATACCAAAATTGACAGGGATGACAATCTGTTTAAAGTTGCTATATCTGCTGAGTATATGCTTGGGAAATTACTATCATTGACACTTTCTGATACTTTTGAAAAAAATATATCAGATTTTGATGGTGAGGATTACAACGCAAATACAATTATGCTCAACATAGGATTGGTTTACTAAGTGTCTCGTAGAAGATTGCTAATATATAATCTCCTATTTCTCTTCATACTTATTTCTATTATTATTTTTCATTATCAGAGGCACTATTCTGACCTAAAAAGAAAAATTGTGGTTTTAATTACTAAACAGGCTGAATCTGTTGCCAGAAGGGTAGAAGTTGCTGCAAACATTGCTTTTGAGTCAACCCAGTTTGTAAATAAAATAATCAGAGACAACCTCATCTCACATGCCAAATTTTTAGACCTTCTCAATTCGATAGAACCTTTTACATCTCAGGAACTTGACGAATACACACTTGAGACAAATATCAACCTTATAGCTATCAGAAGTATAGATAAAAAAATTGTATCTTCTAATATGGGCAAGTTTAAACAAGAGGATATTGAAGCTCTTTTTAATAATTTTGATAGAGCTACTGTTAAGTTTCAAGAAATGGATCAATCGTATCTTCTTTTTTACTCTGGTCAATACTCTTCTGGTAGTGATATTATCATTGGTTTTGATGGGAGAGAGTATACTCAAAACATTAAAAAGATATCTGTAGAAACTCTCCTTGAAAATATAAAGAAAAGGGGTGCAGTAATCGATGCGGTTTTAAAAAATGGAGTGGCAGATGGCGGGGTGAGATTAGTAGAAGATAAATTTTTCGAGGTAAAGGTTCCTGTAATGGGTGATTCACAGAGGTTTTTGGAGTTACGTATAGATGCTAAAAATGCTTTAAGGATCATAGATAATTTTAGGCATAACCTTATAGTTTTTATCTCAGTTATTCTATCAAGTGGTCTTTTTGGGATTATTCTAATTTATATACTTCAGAATTTCTATTTATCTAAAATAAAAGTTTATGAAAAGAAACTTTTTGATAATGAAAAGGATGCTGCACTTGGAAGGAGTGCTGCTATGGTTGCACATGAGATAAGGAATCCTATAAATGCTGTAAGCATGGGTATTCAGAGGATAAAGTATGAAACTGACATCTCCAAAATTGATGAGTATAGTCAGCTTATCGAGACTATTGATAATGAACTTAAAAAAATCAATAGTGTTGTGAATAATTTTCTTGATTTTACAAAACCTGTAAAAGCAGATAAAAAAGATATAAAGATTAGAGAGTTGATTGATAACATTCTCCTTCCATATAGAAATAGCTTATCTGTCGATGTATCAGTTTTAATTTCTGAAGAGTTAATTATCCCTTGTGATAAAATTCTTGTTGAACATATATTTGGTAATCTTATAAAAAATGTATTTGAGAATGAAAAGGCAACCTATTTAAAAATTTATTATGAAAAAAATTTTAATCAGAAATTGATTATATTTGAAAATGATGGTATTGAAAAAGATGCTGCTACTGATAATTTTTTTGAACCTTACTTTACCACTAAGAGTAAGGGAGCAGGTTTGGGACTTGCTATTGTCAAAAAATTTGTAGATGCCCATAATTGGGAGATAAGTATAGATAATAGTAGAAAAAACATTATCAAATTTATGATTTCTATTTAAAGATTGGGAGGCTTTTAATGATACAAAGGTATTCAAGGGAAGTTATGAGAAAAATATGGAGTGAAGAGAACAAATTTAGAAAATGGCTCGATATTGAAATAGCTGCATGTGAAGCTTGGAGTAATATAGGCGTTATCCCTTCTAAATCTTTAGAGATTATCATAAATAAAGCAAATTTTAATATTGATAGGATAAATCAGATAGAATCTGAAGTAAAGCACGATGTTATAGCTTTTCTTACATCTGTAGCTGAATTTGTGGGAGATGATTCAAGATTCATTCATAAAGGGCTTACTTCTTCAGATGTTCTTGATACTGCGTATAATCTTCTACTAAAAGAAGCTGGTATGATATTACTTGATGATCTAAAAAACCTTGCAGAAGTTTTGAAAGATAAGGCAGTAAAATACAAAATGACTCCTATGATAGGTCGATCTCATGGGGTCCATGCAGAGCCGATTACATTTGGTTTGAAGATGCTGCTTTGGTATGATGAAACTTTAAGAAATATTGAAAGATTAAAAAAAGCTATTGAATCTATAAGTATTGGCAAAATATCTGGAGCAGTGGGGACATTTGCCAATATCCCACCTGAGGTAGAGGAGTATGTTTGCAAAAAGCTTTCTGTTAAGCCTGCACCTGTATCTACCCAGATAGTGCAGAGGGATAGACATGCAGAGTATTTCACTACTTTGGCTGTTATTGCATCATCTTTTGAAAAATTTTCTATAGAGATAAGACATCTTCAAAGAACAGAAGTTCTTGAAGCTGAAGAGTTTTTCTCAAAAGGTCAAAAAGGGTCATCTGCAATGCCCCACAAAAGAAACCCTGTTCTTTCAGAAAATGTTACAGGTCTTGCAAGATTAGTAAGAAGCTACTCAATTGCTGCAATGGAAAATGTTGCATTGTGGCACGAAAGGGATATAAGCCACTCCTCTGTTGAAAGAGTTATTGGTCCTGATGCGACTACCAATCTTGATTTTCTTATATGTAGATTTACTAACATCATAAAGAATCTTGTAGTTTATCAAGATAATATGCTTAAAAATATAAATCAGACAAAAGGGCTTATCTTCTCTCAAAGGGTAATGTTGTTACTTACTGAAAAAGGTGTAAGTAGAGAGGAAGCTTATAGGATTGTTCAGCGAAATGCTATGAAAGTCTGGGAGGAGCATTTAGATTTTAAGAGTTTACTCCAAAATGATTCTGAGATAACTAAATTTTTATCTATGGATGAGCTTGATGAATTATTTGACCTAAATTATCACACAAAAAATATAGAGTATATTTTCAAAAGAGTTCTTGGGTGATTTGAATTTTGAAATTTTTATGTAATACAAATAAGACTTTTAGATTTATTTTAGAGTTAGAGATTGTAATAGATTTTCTAATGCCACATCTCTCTCATTACAAAAATTTCTCATTATTTGATATCGATGATTAGATTTTTTATTCCTTTTTCGTAGACTTCATTTACTGTGATTGTAAATTTGCTGTTTTCGATGGTTTCTTTCTTTTCAGGAATTTTGCCGAGCTCTTTTATGATATAACCACCAATTGTGTCGTAAGGACCCTCTTCAAAATCTATGTCAAGCTCTTCACTGATATCTTCAATAGGGCATTTGGCATCAATGAGATATTGTTTTTCATCCAATTTTTTGATTAATGATTCCTCTATTTCTTGAAATTCATCCACAAAATCACCAATTATCTCCTCCATAATATCACCAAGTGTCACCAAACCACAAACACCACCAAATTCATCAACTACAACTGCTGTATGAACCTTTTTCTCTTTGAACTCTTTAAGAAGGAGTAGTATTTTTTTGGTTTCGGGAACGAAATAAGCGGGGCGGAGATATTTTTTTAAGGAGAATTGAGTATCTTGCAAATTTGATAAAAGTAGATCTTTTGAGTATATAAAACCTACAATATTGTCGATATTTTCCTCATATACAGGGATTCTTGAGTGCTTGCATTCGTGAAAGATAGCAAGAACCTGATTTAAATCTGAATCTAAGCTTAATGCTACCATTTCGGTTCTTGGAACCATTATCTCTCTTACAATAGTATCAGAGATATCAATTACATTTTTGATTATCTCTTCAGACTCTGTATTGATAATACCTTTTTGGACAAGGAGAGTTATAAGTTCTTCAAATTTATCTTTGTCTTCAAGATTATTCATTAATTCTAATATGTTACTCTTCATTAAATATACCTTTGTAAAAAAGATTTTATTTCTGGGGGTATTTTGCTGATTTTAAAGTTTTCATCAATTGATACAAGCAGTGTCTCTGCTTTGAATTTGAGGAAATTTTCTGAATATATTTCGTATAAAAGAGAGAAACTGCTGTTTTTGATAAATTTTACAGAGAGTATAACAGATATCTCTTCTCCATAAAAAACAGGTTTGATATATTCACATTCAATTTTCTTTACAGCAAAAAAAATTTTTCTGGCATAGAGTTCTTTTGAAGAAATTCCTGCCTGCTCTAAAAAATCAGTTCTTCCTCTTTCAAGGAAACGCAGGTAGTTTGCATAATATACAACTCCACCTGCGTCTGTATCTTCATAATAAATTTTGTAATTAAAGATATTTTTCAATATTGACTGACTACCTATTTTTAAAAGCAGCTAACCCAGGATATATACCTGCATCTTCAAGCTCTTCCTCTATTCTAATAAGCTGGTTGTATTTAGCAACCCTATCAACCCTGCATGGAGCACCTGTTTTAATCTGACCAGTGTTAAGAGCTACTGTAAAATCTGCAATAGTTGTATCTTCAGTTTCACCTGAACGGTGTGATACAACAGCTGTATAACCAGCTTGTTTTGCCATCTCAACTGCTGCTATTGTCTCTGTGATTGTTCCAATTTGGTTGAGTTTTATAAGGATAGAGTTCCCAATACCTTTTGAGATACCTTCTCTTAATCGGTTGGTATTGGTAACAAAGATGTCATCACCAACTATCTGGACTTTCTTCCCTATTCTGTCGGTGAGGATTTTCCACCCCTCCCAGTCATCTTCAGCAAGTCCATCCTCTATTGAGATTATTGGATATTTAGTAATCATCTCTTCATAATAATCAACCATCTCGCTAGAAGATTTAAGAGAATTTTCTGCTGTTAGTTTATATTTGCCATTTTCAAAAAATTCGCTGGCAGCAGCATCAATAGCTATATAAATATCTTTGCCCGGTTCATAATTTGCTTTTTTGGCTGCTTCTATTATTACTTCAATTGCTTCAAAATTTGATTTGAGGTTTGGAGCAAAACCACCCTCATCTCCGACCGATGTTGATAAACCTTTGTTTTTGAGGACTTTTTTGAGTGTATGGTAAATTTCTGCACACATTCTTACAGCTTCAGAAAAAGTAGCTGCTCCAGTAGGAACTATCATAAACTCCTGTATATCTACATTGTTGTCAGCGTGTGAACCACCATTTAGAATATTCATCATAGGAACAGGTAGTATATGAGCATTTACTCCCCCAAGGTGAGAGTAAAGTGGAATCCCGAGAAAGTCAGAAGCAGCTCTAGCACATGCCATTGAAACTGCTAATATTGCATTTGCACCCAACTTCTCTTTTTTGTCTGTCCCATCAAGTTCTAAAAGTAGAAGATCAATATGTCTTTGGCTTAGCACATTGAGACCTTCAATTTTGGGAGCTATAATCTGGTTTACATTGTCAACAGCCTGCAAAACTCCTTTACCTAAATATCTTGTTTCATCACCATCTCTCAACTCAAGAGCTTCATGCTCCCCTGTTGAAGCACCTGAGGGAACAATTGCACGACCAAAAGCTCCTGATTCTGTATAAACTTCTACTTCTATTGTGGGATTCCCTCTTGAGTCTAAAACTTCTCTTGCATAAACATCTTCAATGTAAGGCATTGTAAGCCCCCTTTCTTTTATTTTTTTTCAGTATCAGAAATTTCTTTATGGACAGTTGCTACGCTTATAAGATTGATTCCGGCTGCTTCAAGTGCTTTTTTGATGTCTGCTTCTTTACAATCTTTGGTCTTGACTATAAAATTGACTAACTCACTCATTTTTGAACTCCTCTTTGAATTTAGGTTTAAAAACAAGAACTGGGCATTTAGCAAGTTTGATAACTTTTTGAGAGACACTCCCCATTATAAATCCCGGAAGTCCCACTCTTCCGTGAGAAGGGATAATAATAAGTCCTGCTTTTATCTCTTCAGCATAATCGAGTATCTCTCTATAGGCTATCCCCTCTCTGATAGAACTTGAATTGGGGATACCCCTTTGATTAAATTTTTCAGAATAATTTTTGATGTAATCTTTAAGTAAATTTTTATGTTGTTCAAGAAGGGTCTCCATAAGGTTAAGATCTGCAATTCCTGTATGGTATATTTCAGAAACTGTTAACAAAAATATTTCTCCGTTGTATTTGGATGCAATATCTGAAGCAATATCAATACAACTATCATCTATTATCTCTCCAAAAACTGGAAATAAGATTTTCTTAAACATCTCTCCACCCCCTTAAAAATTTATTTAACCTTTTATTACACCAATAGGTCTTAGTTTTGCAACCTTTTTTGCAATATTATGAAAACAAATTACATCTACAACATCATCTATATTTTTGTAAGCTTCAGGCAGCTCTTCAGCTAAAGTTTTACTGCTTGCAGCTAAAATATGTATCCCTTTATCTTTTAATTTCCCTAATATCTCTTGACTGTTCAATGTAGATAATGCTTTTTTTCTGCTAAAATTCCTACCTGCACCGTGGCTGCAACTTAAGAATGTTCCACTTTCTTTACCAGTCCCAACGAGAAGATACGATGCTCTTCCCATATCCCCCGGTAAAATTATAGGCTGTCCGATTTTGGAATATTTATCTGGGATAGAATCTGAATATGGTCCGAGTGCTTTTGTTGCACCTTTTCTATGAACTAAAACTTTCTGACCGTTATGAGTCTCTATTTTTGCAATATTATGTGAAATATCAAAAATCTGATAAAATCCAAGCTCTCTTGGGGTGAGAGCAAAAGTTTTCATTAAGTTGTCCTCTGTGAGTGATTTGATTATTTGCCTATTAGCCCACGCATAGTTTGCTGCTGCGTTCATACAATTAAAGTATCTCTGAGCAGTTTCTGATTTGAAAGGCAAAGCTATAAGCTCCCTGTCTATTGGAGTGTATCTGTATTTTGATATATCTTTTCTCATTATCTTTAGAAAATCATCACAAACCTGATATCCAAAACCTCTTGAACCAGTGTGTATCATTACCATTACTTGTCCATAAGTTATATTAAAAGCAGCTGCTATATCAAAATCAAAAATTTCATCTACCACCTGTATCTCTAAAAAATGATTGCCAGAACCGAGTGTGCCAAGCTGCTCTCTGCCCCGCTCAATTGCTCTTTGAGATAGAAATTTTTCAGAGTCGTTTTCTATGCAGCCATTGTTTTCGGTGTATTCAAGATCGATGTTACTGCCGTAACCGTATTCTACAGCCCATTGTGCACCTCCTTTTAAAACTTTTGAAAACTCTTTTGCTGTAATATTTTTTATTGCGTGTTTAGAGCCAAGACCAGAAGGGATATTGTTATACAAATTTGCCATTAGAGAAGATAATTCATTTTTTATATCATTATAAAAGAGATTTGTCCTTAGTAGCCTAACTCCACAATTTATATCGTATCCTACTCCACCCGGTGATATATAACCATCTTCAATATCAACAGCAGCTACTCCACCAATAGGGAAACCGTAACCTTCGTGAATATCTGGCATTGCTATGGAGCTACATACTATTCCTGGAAGAGTGGCAACATTTTTTACCTGTAAAAGACTTCTATCCTCCTTTATACTTTTTAAAAGGGGTTCAGAGGCATAAATTTTGCCAGAAACAAGCATCTGGTCGTGTTTGGGGATCTCCCATAAAAAATCAGATATTTTACTGAGCTGCATGTTTAAAATCAACTCTCTTTCTATTCTTAAAATAAGATTATCTTAAATTGTGCTTTAAAGTATTGTAATAATTTTCTGAAGGGGTTAGAAAATCATTTTCTAATAATTAAAATAACAAGTTATTCTCTAATGGTCAAATGAAAAGTTAATTATTGACATAAAAAAATTTATTTTATAACAATAGATTTTCTTTTTCAAAGTATTTAAGGGGTTATGATGGCTGTAGATACAGGTTTTATAAAAAATTTACTAAAAAATCCAAATATGAGCTTATTGAGAGAGTTTACTTTCAATCAGGGGAATGTAGTCAAAACTACTTTTAATAGTCCTAATGCTATTACAAAAGTTAAATCAATGAGTGCCAAGAATACTTTTATAGTCACAGATGATCTTGCAACTACTGATTAGCAGTTTATTACAATTGCTCAAGGTGATAAAATTGCAAAGATTTATTGACAGTATCAGAGATTAAAAAACAACTGGCGAAAATTGGTTTTAATATCTAAAAAATATTATGAAAAAAGAACAAAAACTTTCAAACATCATAATTTATCAAGCACCAAATGGAGCCATTGAACTAAAAGGTGATTTTGATAAAGAAACAATTTGGGCAAATCAAAGTCAAATTGTAGATCTTTTTGGAGTAGATCAATCTGTTATCTCAAGACATATCAAAAATATTTTCAAAGATGGTGAAGTAGACCAAAAAAGCAATATGCAAAAAATGCATATTCCAAATTCTGATAAACCTGTTGTTTTTTATTCTTTGGATGTGATTTTGTCTGTCGGATATAGGACAAATTCTAAAGTTGCAATTGATTTTAGAAAATGGGCGACAAATATTCTAAAAGATCATTTAATACAAGGCTACACTATCAACAAAAAAATACTTGCCAAAAACTATACACTCTTTCAACAAGCACTTTCTGATATACAAAAGATTTCTCAAAATAAACTTTTTTCAAATGATATTTTGGAATTGGTAAAAACTTTTAGTTATACTTGGTTTTCGCTTGATGCTTTTGATAAGGAAAGATTGCAAACTAAAAAAATAACAAAAAAATCTATAAAACTTGATGCTAAAAAACTTTATGAAGATTTAGAAATATTAAAAAAGGAACTTATAGCAAAAAATGAAGCAACTGGCCTTTTTGCACAAGAAAAACAAAAAGGAAGTTTAGAAGGTATTTTAGGAAATGTTTTTCAGTCAGCTTTTGGACAAGATGTTTATCCAAGTATAGAATCAAAAGCAGCACATTTACTATATTTTATCGTCAAAAATCATCCCTTTAATGATGGCAACAAAAGAAGTGGTGCTTTTGCTTTTATCTGGTTTTTGCAAAAAGCAAAATATGGTTTTATAGATAAAATCACACCTCAAGCATTAACAGCAATTACCTTGCTTATTGCAATAAGTGATCCAAAGGACAAGCAAAGAATGATTGATTTGGTAATTTTACTTTTAACTGGAAAATAGATAATGGTGAATGGTAAATTAAGAATTGTGAATTAAAAAAAAATTCATAATTCACAATTAATTTTTCCCCGACCCATTTTGAAAAAATCGAAACAGAAAAAATTAAATTTTCAGAAATAATATAAAATTTCTCTACTAAAAATAACGAGTGGAAAAATGGCTTCTCCACTTTGCTCCGACCCTTCGGGACACTTGAGCAGCTGAATATCTGCAAGGGTTTTGCCATATTCTTTTTTGCTATTGCTACGGTAAACATCAGATATTCTAAAACGTAAGATACTCCATTTTAAATTTCTATTTTATCTTATCCTCTGTTTTAAAAATACCGCTGTCATTATCCTTCTCCTTGTTAGCCACCTCGACATCCTTTTTGACAAGTTCGTTAAATGCACGTGAATTGATTTTTATATGGTAAAGTCCCCAATTCCCATTTCTGTTGATAATTGTAAGCTCTATCTCTGCCCGACCAGTTTCTTTAAATCTGGCTAATGCGACATATTTCCCATAATAATATTTCCTCTCTTTAAATGAGTAGGATGTTTTTATCTTCCCTTTTGCACCGAGAAATTGGTCGAAAGTCCCCATTTTCTTGTAAAGATTAAGCATCTCTTTTATTTTACTGCTGTCTAAATTTTTTAAGAGATCTGGTGATGAATATTTTAAAAAGGTATCTTCATCTAATGTTTGTAATATTTGTGGCAGAGCTGTTTTTACAAATTCATCTCCCTCTTTTTGCATAGTGGGGTCACCCTTCCCTATAAAGAAAGTTATACCCAAAATTGTGATTACAAAAATTACTCCAAAGATAATTAATAATTTCTTAAACATTTAAACCCCCAATAATTTTTTGACTATATCTTTAATCTCTTCAACAGAGATACTCTTCATACAGTTGTTGTGTCCATATTGACATAACCTTTTTTTACAAGGTGAGCAAGGTAATTTTTTGTAAATTATATTCTGATTCATTGTGTAAGGTGGTGTCTCCTTTGGGTCAGTTGGTCCAAAAATAGCCACAATATTAATTTGTAAAGCATCTGCTATATGCATTGGACCAGTATCGTTTGTTATAAATATCTTGAATTTACTCATAATGCTTGAACTATTTTGGAGTGATAATTTGCCAGTAAGATTTATAACATTTGGAATTTCTGAAAATATCTGATTGTAAGAGACATTGTCCCTGCCACCAATTATTATAAAAGTGACCTCAGGGATGCTTTTAGAGAGAGATTTTATCAGCTTTAAATAATTTTCCCTCCCCCAGCATTTTGCTTCTCCATATGTAGCACCAGGGTTTAAGCCTATGATGATTTTGTTAGATAAAGAGTTTTCCTGTATAAAGTAATTAGCCCAATTTATCTGAGATTCTGATAATTCTAAGTAAGGGGGTGGTTCTTCCTGAAACTCTTTGTATAATTTGAGAATATTGAG
Organism: Candidatus Methylomirabilis sp.; assembly: GCA_020722945.1. Taxonomy (GTDB): domain Bacteria; phylum DYJV01; class DYJV01; order DYJV01; family DYJV01; genus DYJV01. Next base: position 14,800 of record DYJV01000007.1, read on the forward strand.
ATAATATTTTACCCTATGCTGTTTTAAGCTATTATTATCCCTATTAAGATATTTTTTAAAGAAGAGCTTTTTAAAACTATCTGCATATCCGTAAATATTTTTTACTCCACCAAGTAGAAGTGTAAAAAACATCCTATATGATCTGGGTAGTATAAATCCTTTATCAAAAAGATGTGCTCTTATTGTTTTAATTACCTCTAAAGTTGTCCCTATTTTTTTGTCTTTGTAAAAGATAGGATTGATACGAAGATTGTGGCAAGGATACTCTATTAGTGAGAAGATATGCTCATTAATTAAGATATATATCTCTGAATCAGGGAAAATATCCCTTGATTTATTTAAAAAGGGGAGACTCATCACAACATCCCCTATCCAATTTGGAAGAACAATTAGAATTTTCTTCTTATCCATATAGTTAGATTCTTTATCTCCTCAATTTTTGTAATGTAGCATGACCAGAAATATGAAATGACAGATATAAAAATCATTCCTATTATGTATAAAGATTTTATAATCAGGTTGTAATCTGCTGAGAATAGAAATATTTTCTGATAAATAATTAGAGTAAAAATCAAAATAGAGGAGGGGAAGGTAAGTTTCAAAATATATTTAAAAATATCCCTTATGTCAAATGTGATAAATGTTTTTAGAAAACAGAGTAAAATGATAAAATTGAAGATTGATGATATTGAAGTTGCAAGAGCAAGCCCTAAATGAAAAAGTGGTTTCATCAGAATAAGGCTCACTAAAATATTTACAATTAGAGCATAAAACCCTACTTTTACAGGTAATTTGGTGTTTTTAAATGCATAAAATAGTGGAATTACAACTCTTATCCCTGAATAAGCCCAAAGAGCGACACTGTAACCTATCAAGGCTGAATAAACATTTTTAAGTGCAATCTCATCAAATTCTCCTCTTTCAAATAGGAGAGAAAGTATAGGTTTGCCACCAAAGATTAGACCTATCATTGCTGGAATTGTAATTAAAAATAGTAACTTTAAGCTGTAATTCATTGTTTGAATCATACTTTGAGTATCTGTTTTTACCTGCTGCTCTGACAAGATAGGGAGTAAAGCTGAACCTATTGAAACAGCAAATATTCCAAGAGGAAACTGTATCAACCTATCTGCATAGTAGAGGTAAGAAACTGTTCCACTTGGTAGAAATGAAGCAATCAAAGTTCCAATAAAGATATTTATCTGAGTAATCCCTAAGCCGAGAATAGATGGTCCCATTAGATTTAAAATTTTTTTTATAGCATTGTGTCTAAAGTTAAAATTTGGAGTGATTTTTATATCAAATTTCTTTAAATATATCATTTGTAGAGAGAGTTGTAAAATCCCGCCTCCGACTACACCCCACGCAACTCCATAGACTATATTTTGACCTGAAAAAGCGGCAAAAAATGCCCCTAAGATTATGCTGATATTCAGTAATGCGGGTGATATGGCAGGAGCAAAGAAATGTTTTAATGAGTTTAAGATCCCCATACATAGTGCAACAAGACTTATAAACAGTATGTATGAAAACATTATCTTATTTAAATTGACAGTAAGTGTAAATTTTGTAATATCTTCACTGAACCCGGGGGCTATTAACTTCACTACTTCCTCAGAGAAGTAAATTCCAAAAAATGTGATTAAGATGAGAGTTATCGTAAGTAGTGTAAATGATATTGATGCAATTCGTGAACCTTCCTCTCTCCCCTGCTGAGTGTAATATTGTGTAAATACAGGGATAAATGAAGCTGTGAGAGAGCCTTCACCAAATAGTCGTCTTAAAAAATTAGGAATTCTAAAAGCAACAAAGAAAGCATCAGCCCTGAAACCTGTCCCAAGATAATTTGCAATGACCATATCCCTCAAAAACCCAAGTATCCTACTTATAAATGTAGAACTTCCCATTACCAGAGCAGCTTTTGTGACTATTTTGTTATAATTCATACCGTTTGGTTACTCTAATCCAAGCATCCCATTTTTGAGTGATTCTGTTGGTGGGTTATTCCCAAACCAAATTGAGAAAAGTGCTACCATAAAATCACGATTTGGTATCAGTTTCTTGAAATTATTATTTATTTCGATTGTAGTCCCTTTATTAGGTATAAATGTAAGTTTTATCTGATCACCTTTTTTTATATCTTGGTTGAAACATGAGTAAAATGTATCAAGCTCCCCTTTTATCTTATTTAGAAGTTCTGGTGAATTATCTTCAAACCCATCTTTGAATGATGATACTATTTTCTCCTTTTTAACCTCATCGTATAAAAAGTGCATAAATATCTGTTTTGGGATATCACTGTTTATTATCTGATTACTATTTGAACTTTTTTCTGGTAGATAGAGTGCTCCAACATAGATATTAAAAAACAATTTTGTTCTGATTCCAGCACCATTTAATAAAAGATTGGAATTTTCAACTGTTATTCTTTCAGGCAGAGTCACTCCGTTGATCTCAACAGCATATAAATTGGATGTTATTGATAGAATTATAAATAGTAAAATAAAGATATTTTTCATTTTCTCCCCCTAAAAAAAATTTTATTAAACATTTATGGATAAATATTTAGATGTTGTTTTATTTCTTTATATTGCTCTACTTTTTACTCATAGCTACCAATAGGTGAATGAAAGCCTATAATAGTAACTTTTGTATTACTCTTAATTATCCCTCTTTACTTAAAATAAGATAGAGTAAAGGAGTGTTTTATTTTCGTCAAGTAGTGTAACTCTAAAATAAAACTTTCTATCTAAAAAAAATTTTGCAACCTCATTTTTTATCACTAATTCGGTCACTCTACTTTTGTAAAGAAGAGATGTAACAAATGTTGAATCAGGGCTTATTTCAAGAAATATATTTTTCTCTGTATCAAACCTTGCTACTACCATATTTTCTGAATATTTTCCAAGAAATTTAAATTTAGCTTCGATATTATTGTTAATTGAGTTTATATACTTCAAAAAGTTAATAAATTTTTTAAAATGTTTTTCGTAGTAGATATTTTTTGAGTTTTCTATCATTTGGGCTTTATGGTTGCTGTAAGAGGATGTGTGAATAATTGATGCACTATTGTCATAGGCAAGTTTTTCCCCATTTGTATACATTCTTCTAAAAAGATCAGTATCTTCAAAGTATAAAAAAAATCTCTCATCAAATTTGTATCTTTTAAATGTTGCTCTGTTGATCATAAAATGACCACCAGACAAAGTATTTGTAAAAAATAATTGATTGTGAAGATAGTAGTTGTAGTTTCTACGATGGATAATATAGGAAAAAATGCTGTAAAATAAGCTATTATTCATTGATATTTTATAAAGAAAAAATTTAAAAGGTGTCTTTTCTGATGCTGGAGTTACGATATACTCCTTTTCTGAATCAAAATAGACTTTTGGGGAGATAGCGGACACTCTTTTGTCTGATATTTTTTCTGAAAGTCTGATTATCTCCTCTACTGATATATCTGTATCAGGATTCAGAAAAAAGATCTTATCGCTATTTATAAATTTGTCGACTGCAAAATTACAAGCTTTTGCAAACCCTGAATTGTAGGGCATTTTATGGTATATGATATTGCTCTGATTAGGCAACTTTGAAGATAAATCTATGCTGTCGCCATTATCTATTATAATAATATCAAAAGATTGTTTATTTAATTTTTTTATTAGATTTAATATTTTCTCACCTGTAAAGAAATTAACAACAATAATTGAAATATCTTTTTTCATATCGCTTTTCTATTATTTTTATATAAATTTTACAAATAAAAAATTTTTTAAATATATTGTTATTTTTATAAGTAATTGTTTTTAAAGCATTTTTATGGGAGAAGAGTTATCTTTCTTAAAATATATATAATGTAATGTGATTACGATTACATACTTTTCTATTTTTTTGTTTTATATAAGTAAAACTATAAAGATATAGTTCCCAAAAAACCCAAAAAAGGAGGCTCAAATGATTTCTAAAGTTTTAAAAGTCTTATTTTTAGTTATTTTTTCTGTAACAATGTTAAATGCAAGGGATGTTGTGAATACCCCCACTCCCCTTGGTAGTGGAAGGAACGGATTTGCTACTGCAATGACACTTCCATTCTTTGATAATTTTGAAAGCACAGATGCTGGCTGGACAAGTGATGGTTTCTGGAATCTGATTGCAAACCCTGAAACTATAAAGGTTGCGGACAATATTTACACTAATCTTGTTAAGCTTGCTGATGATGGCTATCTTCCTGCTTCTTATAGTGGAAGTTACTGCTGGTGGTATGGTGAAAAAGATACAGGGACTTTTATCGGTAGTGATTACACTACTACCCAGTCAAATCTTAGTGGTGGTAAATCAACTCAGGCAAATTCTGGTTCTTTAGTCTCTCCAAGTATTATTATCCCTACAGATTCGTATGTTGAGCTCTCATTTGCTTCATGGTATGAGATAGAGGGTGTTGATGCAAATAGTTTTGATATGATGTATGTAGAGGTTTCTACTGATGGCACAAATTATACAGAGTTAGGTCATCTTAATCCTTTTGATGACTACAATACAGGCTCTTATATAGCTTACAGTAATAAAGGGGTTGGTGTTCCGGGTGAATGGAAAATTTATACATTTAATCTTTCTGATTATGCAGGACAGACAGTTAATATCAGATTTAGATTTAATACTAAAGATTCATTATACAATGGTTTTAGAGGTTGGTTGATTGATGATGTATCTGTAAAGAGTTTGACATCTTCTGAAGTTGGTTATGCTCCAATTATCAAAAGTGTGTACCCTACAGTAGTTTATACTACAGATTATAATCAACTTGTATCTCTTTTCTGTGACAATATAAACAACGAAACAAAAGTTTATGTAAACGGTGTGGAAGTTACATCAAAATATCAGGGTGATAGTTTACAGTTTTTATTCAGTGGTTCATCTTATACTGTTGGACAAGATGTTGAAGTATATGTAAAAAACAGTGATGGAAAGGTAAGTAACACTGTAACAATTAAAATAGGTGATTCTAATGATGCTGTTGCAGTTCCATCTATTACACCTATAGAGGTAATGGATAATGAAGAAAATACCTTTACTATGTCGGGGAGTAACCTTGATAATGTTGAGTATGTAAAAATAGGTGGTGTTGCTGCTAAGAGTGTTTCATTAGATAGTGCAGGTCTTGTTGCTGTTTTTGATGCATGCACAGTTGAACCTGGTTACAAAACAGTTGAACTTGTTAGTAGTGACTCCTCTGTGCAAAAATTATTTGGTGCTATTTTATTTAAAGAGTCAGGTCAGTGTGTATTTGATGACGAAGAAGAGCCAAAGCCAACTGGTGAGTGTTGTTATGAAGGTATGAATGCTGCTCCTCAAAATCCTATGAATCCTATATATTATACTAAAGAGAATGTGGTTGCAGATCCTACGGGGGAAGTTGTGAATATTGCAAATTGTGAATCTGTATATCTCAACCCATCTATCAGTGTAGATAGCTCTTTGATTGGACAAGAGGCTTATGATGTTTTCTTCATTACTACACCTACAGGTTTTCAATTGATGCTTCCACCTAAGAAAGTAGTTCTTTCTGAAGACCCACACAAAATGGCAAATTTTGAAGCACCTTTAGATTTCTCAGGTGCTGCAGGTTTTCAGTTTTATGTATATTATGGTTACAGAACTCTCGCAAAACAGCTATATTACAATGCTTATACTGTAAATGTTCAAGAGTGTTCAAACCAAACAAATGTTGATTGCACAACTCTTGATGAAAAAGGTTGTATGAATAATTCTCCAACATGTTTATGGACACCTTTTACAAAAACATGTGGTTACAACTGCACTTCTATAAAAAGCTCTTCATCTTGTGGAGAGGCTTTTGGTGGTGGTATTTGTGAATGGAAAAAAACTCCATTTGGAGAAGTTTGTTCAGTTGTTACATCTGATTAATCGTATTACAATATATTTTAAAATAAGAGTGCCTATCACACGATAGGTGCTCTTATTTTATCTTTATTTACTGATAATTTACGCTAATTGGTCATAGATTATAATTAATTTTTAGAATTATCATCGTCATTGTCCATCCCCTATCTTTTACAAAATATTTAATTGATTAAAAAAATCTTGATTAATGTAAAATTGTATGTTAGAAAAAGTAGAAATTTTTATATTTTTTCCTTTAGAAGTGGGTTAATCACCCACTTTTTTTGTTTAAACTAAAATGATAAACTTTGAAAATATTACTAAAAAAACTTACATTTTATTTGAGGAATATCTCAAGACTCTTGGCTACGATCTTGTCTTTTCCGAGTTTTTAAGAGATCAGCATGGTTTAGTTTTGAGGTTATTTATTGATAAAGATGGTGGCGTTACAATTGATGATTGTGCAAAAGTAAGTGAATTAGTAAGTCCAATACTTGATGCTGAAAATCTGATAAATGCCCACTACTCTCTTGAAGTTTCTTCTCCTGGTATAAATAAGCCTTTAAGGAGATTGGATCACTTCATAAATGTCATTGGTAATGAGATAAAAGTTGTACTTGATACCCCTTTAGATAATAGGAGGAATTTTAAAGGTGTTCTATTGGGGGTTAATGATGGTTCTATTGAACTGCAAGTTGATAATCAGATATACAATTTATCAATTGCTCAAATAAAGAAAGCTAACTTAGTATATAAATTTTAGAAAGGGTTTAAAATGTTATCAAATCTGCACTTTGTCATAGAACAAATTAGTAAAGAGAAAAATATTCCACCGGAGAAACTTATTCAAAGTTTAGAAGAAGCAGTTTTGAATGCTGCTAAGAAAAAATATCCTGAACGGGAGCTTGAAGCCCAATACAATCAAGAAACAAATGAGATAGAGGTATTTGAATTTATAGAAGTTGTCAAAACAGTTGAAGATTCTTATACCCAGATTGAGTATGATGAGGCTGTTTTACACGACCCTGATATTCAGGTAGGTGACTACTTGGGCTTAAAGATAGATGCTAATGAATTAGGGCGAATTTCTGTTCAACAAGCTAAGAATGTTATAATCAACAAAATAAGGGATGCAGAGAAAGAATCAATTTTTAACGAATACAAAGATAAAATAGGACAGCTTGTCATCGGTTTTTACCAAAGATCAGAATTTGGGAATATAGTTGTTAATTTAGGGAAAACTGAGGGTATTATCCCTAAGGTAGAGCAATCTCCAGCTGATAGATTTAAGCAAGGTGAACGTATAAAATCAGTTATTGTTGATATAAAAAGGGACACAAAAGGTCCTCAGATAATACTTTCAAGAACTCATCCTAATTTTCTTATAAGGCTTTTTGAATTAGAAGTTCCTGAAATTTATGAAAATCTTGTTGTTGTAAAGGGTGCTTCCCGTGAGCCGGGCAGCAGAGCTAAAATAGCTGTTTACTCAAAAAATATTGATATTGATCCTGTAGGAGCTTGTGTTGGAGTAAGAGGTTCAAGAGTTAATGGAATAGTGAGAGAGCTTAATGGTGAGCGTATAGACATTGTCCGATGGGATCCAGATCCCACCAAATTTGTTATTAATGCTTTGTCTCCTGCACAGATCACAAAAATTATTCTCGATGAAGAGAAAAATTCTATGGAGATAATAGTCCCAAATGAAAATCTTTCACTTGCCATAGGTAAAAGGGGGCAAAATGTAAAATTAGCCTCTAAATTGACAGGGTTTAGGATAGATATTAAGAGTGAATCTCAATCAGAGGAAGAATTTGAAAAGATATATAATCCTCTAAAGGAGAAGTTGGATCTCGATTTTATCAGTATGAGAATATTGTTTGATGAAGGGTATAGAACGCTTTCACAGCTTGTAGAAGCTGATGCTGATGATATATCTGAAATATTAGGAATTGAAGTTAATAAAGCTTACGAAATTATTGATTCTGCTGGTGAGCTACTAAAAGTTTAAAATATTGAACTCCCATTTATGAAGAATTTAAGGACATGTTTAACTTGCAATGCCAAAGATGATAAAAAGAATTTATTTAGATATATTATCAATGATGGCTTGCTTATGGTTGACTATTTCCAGAAATTACAAGTAAGGGGGATTTATACCTGCAAAAGGGAGAGTTGTATAAAAAATTTGACTATAAAGAGTGTTAAAAGAAGTCTAAAAGATGAAAATCTTTTAAAAATAGATAAAGAGAAAATATTGATAACCATCAAAAATAACTTAATAAAAGATATATTTTCTAAAATACATATTGCCAATAAAGGTGGTTTTGTTACTGCAACAACGAATAAAATTATGGAGAGTCTCAAAGCTGGGAAGGTCTTTACTTTTTTTTTCATTGCAAATGATATATCTGACAACAGCAAAGAGAGGGTATTAAAATTTCTAAGAGATCCGTATCAGTTTTCATCATTTTTTTCAAAAAGTGAGTTGGGAAGTATATTTGGAAAGAGTGAAACCAATATTCTTGGATTATTCGAGTCTGCTATTACTGATTATATAAAAGATCAGGTAAAAATATATTCAAATATTTACACAGAGGGAGTTGTATCTAATGGAAATAGAAAAAATAATTAGTTTAGCAAAAGATTTAGGGTTAAGTAAAGAGGAAGTCCTTAAAAAACTTGAAAAGAAGAGAAAAGAGAATGCAGCTGTATCGGACGAAGAAGTTGCAGAACAGATAAAAAATGAACATAAAATAGATAGTGGTGATTTTATTGAAAAAAGACTTGCAACAGATGTTATAAGAAGAAGAAAGATTCCTTCAAAAGTCCCTGACAAGCTTCCAATCCCCTCTGTAAAGGAAGAAGATATTAAAGATAAAGTTATCCAACCCAAAATCGAAGAAGCACCAAAAGAACCAATTTTAAAAGTTGAAACTGAAAAAATAGATAAAGAGGAAGTTGCTCTTGATAAAACGATTGAATCTACTCCAACTTTGGCAAAACCTGAAGAAGTGATAGTGTTAAAAGAGAGAGAGAGTCAACCTTTAGCAGAAGATAGAAAAAGTCAACCTGCAATGGAATATTTACCTAAAAAAGTAAGACCAATAGATGAAGAATCTCAAAGACGAGAATTTGAAAAATCAAGAGAGAAGTTAGAGAAAAAGATAGAAGAGTTTTCAAACAAAAAAGCTTTAAGACCTAAAAAAGTAATAAAACCTCAAGAGAAAGAGGCGATACCTGTATTAAACAAAGATAAAACTCTTCAAGAGCAGCCTGCCTCTACCCCAGCCAAAGATGATAAAAGTGCAGCAGCCCCTAAATTTTTAAAAGATAAGAAACCACCCGAAAAAGCAGTTGATGAAGAGTCAAAAGATAAGAAAAAAAGCAGAAAAAAAGTAAAAGATTTTAAGACAATATTTGATAAACGGAAGAAATTGAAAGATGTTGAAGTAGTCGTTGTTGAAGAGGATTCTAAGAAATTAAAAGAAAAAGCTAATTTAAAGAAGTATAAAGAGAAGAAGCAGTTTGATAAAAAAATTTCTACAAAACCTATTGTAAAAGAATCGAAGAAGAAAATAAAAATATTATCAAATGAAATTACTGTTTCAGAGCTTGCAAAAGACCTTAATGTAAAAGCTATAGAGCTTATCAAAAAATTAATGCTCAATGGAATTACTGCAACAATAAATAACGCTATTGATATAGATACAGCTACATTGATTGCTACCGAATACGGTTTTGAAATTGAGAAAATAGGGAACATTGAAGAGAAGATAAGTGCTGAAATAAAGCAGGTGGACAGAGAGGATGAATTGATGCCAAGACCACCGGTTGTTACTATTATGGGTCATGTTGACCATGGCAAAACCTCACTCCTTGATAAAATAAGACAAACTAACGTTACAGCTTCTGAAGCTGGTGGTATCACCCAACATATTGGAGCTTATCTTGTTGATCTTGAAGGTAACAAGATAACTTTTATAGATACTCCGGGGCACGAAGCTTTTACTGCTATGCGGGCAAGGGGTGCAAAAGTAACAGATATTGTAGTTTTGATAGTTGCAGCAGACGATGGGGTTATGCCCCAGACTATTGAAGCGATAAACCATTCAAAAGCTGCAAATGTTCCAATTATTGTTGCTATTAACAAAATTGATAAAAATAGTGCAAATCCTGACAGGATACTTACTCAACTAATGGAGCACCATATAGTTACTGAGCAGTTTGGTGGTGAGACTATCTGTATAAAGGTATCAGCCAAAACAGGAGATGGAATAAAAGAGCTGCTTGAAGCAATCTTAATACAAGCAGAGATACTTGAATTAAGGGCTAACCCAAACAAAAAAGCAAAAGGTTACATTATTGAATCAAAGCTTGATAAAAATAGAGGTAGTGTTGCTACAGTATTGGTTACAGAAGGGACTCTTAAAATAGGTGATTTTTTAGTTGCAGGTAATTTATACTGTAAGGTAAGGGCAATGTCAAATCATCTTGGACACAAAATTGATGCAGCAACACCTGCTACACCAGTTGAGATACTTGGTTTTAATGGTGTGCCTGAAGCTGGTGAAGTTGTAATTGCTATATCAACCGAAAAAGAAGCAAAAGAGTTAATAGAGCATAGAATTACAAAAGATAAAGAGAGGGAGCTAATCCAAAAACAGAAAATATCTTTGGAGGATATACAGAAGCAGATAATGGAAGGAGCAGTTAAAGAGCTCAATATTCTTGTGAAGGTTGATGTTCAAGGGACTTCTGATGCGATAAGGCTCTCTTTGGAAAAACTGAAAACATCTGAGGTAAGTGTAAAGATAATCGGCACTGGAGTTGGTGGAATTACAGAGAGTGATGTTCTTCTCGCTCAGGCTTCTCAAGCAATAATCATAGGATTTAATGTTCGTCCTGATGTTAAGGCCAGAAAGCTTGCTGAAAAAGAGCAGATAGAGATAAAAACATACTCCATAATTTATGAGTTGATAGATGATATCAGAAAAGCTTTGGAAGGGTTGCTTGATCCAGAATATAAAGAGGAGTATCACGGAAGAGCAGAAGTAAGGCAGATTTTCTCTGTTCCTAAGGTAGGGACTATTGCAGGGTGTTATCTCGTAGATGGCAAAATTACCAGAAATTCTAAAGTAAGATTATTAAGAGATAACATTATTGTATTTGATGGTGAACTTGCATCACTCAAAAGATTTAAAGATGATGTAAAGGAAGTTTTATCAGGTTATGAGTGTGGAATGGGATTGTTAAACTTTAATGATGTAAAAATAGGGGATATTATCGAGGGTTATACTATAGCCAAGAAAATAAGGACTTTATAGTCTTTACTCATTGTTCATCTAATTTTTATAGCAACTAATTTTATTTAAAGAATCAAATTTTATTTGAATGTTGCACTCTTATCTTTTAAAAACTACAATTACTCTGCTTGTTATCTGTCAATATTTTATTTTTATATAAATTTATAGAATTGGAGATTTTTTATGGAACAGATAATTAATATGATTAAAAAAAGTAAAACTTTTTTAATTATTTCCCATATAAACCCTGATGGTGATACAATTGGTTCAAATATTGGATTATCACTCTCCCTAAAAAGTATTGGGAAGGATGTAATTAGCTATTGTGATAGTAAGATACCTTTTGAGTATCAGTTTTTATTATCCAATGATTTTAAAATGTTAACTATTCCTGAAAATATTATGAAGAGTAAATTCGATGTAATGATTATGCTTGATTGTGCAGATAGTAAAAGAACCAAACATTATCAAGAATTTAGAAATATATCTGAAATATTAATTAATATTGATCACCACAAATCCAATGACAAATTTGGAGATTTAAATATTATATATGAAGATTATAGTTCAACAGGTGAAATAGTTTACGATATTCTTATCAATGGAGGTTTTCCTGTAAATCGTTCAATTGCTGAAGCAATATATACTGCTATCATAACAGACACAGGTTCTTTTAGATACTCAAACACCAATTCAAGGACATTTGATATTGCTTCTGATTTAATAAAATATGGGGTTAATAGTTGGGAAATATCACAGAAAATATATGAAAATAAACCTTATAAAAGGATTATGCTTCTAAAAGAAGCTTTAAACTCTCTCAAATTAAATACAAAAGGGAAAATTGCTGTTTTATCTATCTCTAAAAATATATTGGATGTTTACAATGCAACCGGTGAGGATACGGACGGTTTGGTAAATTATGGCAGAAGTATTGAAGGGGTCGAGGTTTCTATCTTTATACGAGAGGAAGAGAATGGTTGTAAATTGAGTTTTCGTTCAAAAGGTAAAGTTGATGTATCATCACTTGCAAGAACTTTTGATGGTGGTGGGCACAGAAATGCTGCAGGTGGTTTTATTAACAAACCTCTTTTTGAAGTTGAAAAATTAATTATGAATATTGCAGAGGAGTATGTTTTTTAATTTATGGATGGAATTGTTCTTGTTGATAAACCATCAGGGATTACTTCGTTTAATGTATGTAGTTTAATAAAAAGGAAATTTAATATTAAAAAGGTAGGACATGGTGGGACGTTAGACCCATTTGCAACTGGCCTGCTGATAGTTGCTCTTAACCGTGCCACAAAGATTCTTCCACACTTCCTCGATTCTTTCAAAGTTTATACTGGTTCGATATTTTTAGGTGAAAAAAGGGATACTTGCGATATAACAGGTAATGTAGTTAATTCAAGTGATTATAGTAAAATATCTGTTGATGATATAGAGAGAGTGAGGAGTAATTTTGTTGGTTTAATAAAGCAGAAACCTCCATTTTTCTCTGCACTTAAGCATAATGGAAAGCCTCTTTACGATTATGCGAGAAAGGGTGTTTTTATTGACAAAGGTGAGCGCGAGGTAAATATAGAGAGTTTCCAAATATTAGATGTTACACTCCCTGAAGTAAAATTTTCTATAAAATGCTCTAAAGGAACTTATATAAGAAGCATTGCTGATGATTTTGGTGAACAATTAGGAGTTTTTGGATATTTAAAAGATTTGAGGAGGGAAGAGATAGGGTCTTTTAATGTAAAAGATGCTCTTTCACCTGACGATATAGAGATAGAAAATTTAATAAATATTGATGAAATATTTAATTATAAAAGATTCAGAATAAAACCTGATTTTGATAAGTTGATAGATAATGGTCAAATATTGAAAGCAGAGCATCTTGAAAATTTCATTTCTGATATCAATAATAATGAAGAAATTATAATAAAAGGGACAAATAGCAGTGTCATAGGTTTGTTTGATGGTATCAGAAAAACAATAAAACCTTTTGTTATCTATAAAAACTCTTTACAATAAGTTTAATTAATGTTACAAAAAGGTAAAATTTGATTTAGGAGGGATTTAAAAGTGTCTATTGAAATGTCAGTTAAAAGGCAGATAATTGAGAAATTTAAATTACACGAGACAGATACAGGCTCACCAGAGGTTCAGATTGCAATCCTCACTGAAAGGATAAATAATCTTACAAAGCATTTTGAATCACACCAGAAAGATCATCATTCAAGAAGAGGTTTGTTGATACTTGTTGGTAAACGTAGAAGGCTTCTTAATTATCTAAAAAGTAAAAATGTTGATAGATATAAACAGACAATAGAATCATTAAATTTAAGAAAGTAAGGTCTAATAAATGAATAAAATAGAAGTAAGTAGAGAGATATTAGGTAAAAGGTATGTGTTTGAGACAGGAGAGTTAGCAAAGCAGGCAAATGGGTCTATCCTTGCAAGGTGTGGAGATACAGCTGTTCTTATAACGGCTGTTTGTGATGAAGTAGGGAGAGAGAATATAGATTTCTTCCCACTTACTGTTAATTATGTTGAGAAAACTTTTGCAGCCGGGAAAATCCCCGGTGGTTTTATAAAAAGAGAGGGTAAATTTTCGGAACATGAAGTTTTGCTTTCAAGATTAATAGATAGAGCTATAAGGCCAAGATTTCCAGAGGGTTTTAAAAACGAAACACAGATAATGGCTACTGTTTTTTCACTCGAAAATATCAACAAACCTGATATTCTTGCTCTAAATGGAGCATCTCTTGCTTTATCAATATCTAATATCCCTTTTGGTGAACCTATTGGTGCTGTAAGGGTAATTTTAGTTAATGATAAATTCATTATTAATCCCTCTTTTGAAGAGGAGCAGAGTGCTGCTATCAATTTATTTGTTGCTGGAAGTGATAATGCACTTGTTATGGTTGAGGGAGAATCTAAAGAAGCTACAGAATCACAAATTATAGAAGCTCTAAAACTTGCACACGATAGTATAAGAGATTTTATCAAACTACAAAAAGAGCTTATTGCCCAGATTAATCCTCAAAAAATTTCTTTTGAGCCATCAAAATTTGATGAAGATCTAAAAAGTAAAATAAGGGAGCAGTTCCTTTCAGAAATTGATAAAAGTATTTTTATATCAAAGAAGCTTGAACGAAGAAGCTCTCTGAAAAGTCTTAAATCTCTTATCCAACAATCTTATCCTGATTCTGATATTGCAGCTATATTTGAAGAAATTGTTGATGAAAGAGTCAGAGAATTTATCGTAAAAGATAAAAAAAGAATAGATGGACGTAACCCTGAAAACATAAGAGATATAAATTGCCAGATATCTCTTTTTAATAGAGTTCACGGATCAGGGCTATTTACAAGAGGAGAAACTCAGGCTTTTGTTACTGCTACACTTGGAACAGGGGAGGATGAGCAGTTTGTAGATTCGCTTAATGGTGAAGCATACAAAAGATTTATGCTTCATTACAATTTTCCACCTTTCTCTGTAGGAGAGGTAGGAGCACTTAGAGCACCTGGTAGACGTGAAATAGGTCACGGAAATCTTGCAGAAAGAGCAATTAATGCGGTGTTACCATCTGCGGAAGAATTTCCATACACTATAAGAATTGTTTCAGAAGTTCTTGAATCAAATGGTTCATCCTCTATGGCTACTGTTTGTGGGGGGACGTTAGCGCTTATGGATGCAGGAGTTCCTATTAGTAGCCCTGTTGCAGGTATTGCAATGGGTCTAATTGTCGAAGGTGACAAATATGTTGTCCTTTCTGATATATTAGGAGATGAGGATCACCTTGGTGATATGGATTTTAAAGTTGCAGGGACATCCAAAGGTGTTACTGCAATACAGATGGATATTAAAATATCTGAGCTTACTTTTGAAATAATAGAAAAAGCTCTTGCACAAGCAAGGGAAGGAAGACTTTATATATTAGGCAAAATGGCAGAAACGATATCCTCTCCCAAAACAGAGTTATCACAATATGCCCCAAGGTTTGCAACTTTCTCTGTGAATCCTGATAAGATAAGGGATATTATAGGTCCTTCTGGCAAAAATATAAAAGCTATAATTGAGATTACAGGAGCTAAAATAGACATTGAAGATAATGGTTATGTAAAAATATTTGCAGCTAATGCAGAGAAGCTTGAGCAGACAAAAAATATCATTCTTAATATAGTAAAAGAGTATAAAGAGGGTGATGTATGCAAAGGAAAAGTTGTAAAGATATTAGATTTTGGTGCTATTGTTGAATTTGGTCCCAATTCATCAGGATTACTTCATATTTCAGAGATAGATAATCAAAGAACAAATAAAGTTACAGATATCATTAATATTGGTGATGAAGTTGAAGTCAAAATAATAAAAGTAGAAAGAGATGGTAAGCTAAAATTAAGTAGAAAAGCTTTACTTTGATTTTTAGCTGATTTTTATAAATAGATTGATTCTTTTACCCTCGAATTTTACATCAATTTCTTGTTAACAAATCTTCAAAAAGGGGATTAAAATGAAAATTTTTTTTAAAAATCTTATAATTTTCCTTTTATTTATCTCTTTTGTGGGTGGAGCTTTATTTTTAGGATACTACTACTCTCCTGAGGTAAAAGTTGGAGAGATAGGGATTTTATACAAAAATGGTGGTAATGAGCCAAATTTTACCCCCAAAGTTTTACAGCCGGGCAAATATTACTGTTTTATTACAGTCTTTAATCCACTTATCCACAAAATTTACACTCTGAAATTATCTACCAAAAATTTTCATCTTAATTATAAAGCAGAACAGGGTATTAACCTTGACATATCTCTACTTTACTCTATTGATCAAGATAAAATTTTAAATTTTATAAAAAGAGCTGATGCAACTGAAGATTCCAAAATAATCGAGATTTATCTCTCTACTTCTTTGAGAGAGTATTTTTCAAATTTGAAGATAAATGATTTTTTTGCAAATGATTTCATCCACAAATTCAACTCCTATATCCCTGATAAAATCAACAAAGATATATCATATTTTGGTCTTAAAATATCAAAAATTGATATTACAAAATTTGATATATCTGAAGATGCAAAAAAGATTTATGAAGCGATAAAGCAAAATGATAAAGATATTGCTATGCTTGCTCTTGAATCGGAAAAGAAATTAAATGAAACCAAACTTACAAATAAAGTAAAAGAGGAAGAGTTGAAATTTTTGCTTTATAAAGCTGAATCAGAGAAAGCTATAGTGATGCAGCAGATAGAATCTCAGAAACTTTTGAGAGAAGAGAGCCGCAAAAGAATGGAGCAGGATGTAGAGATTCTTAGTAAGCAAGGTGGAGCATTAGCTGCAAAGCTTGAAGCAATAAGAATTTTAGCCAACTCGCCTTCTAAAGCAGAGGGTATCTTGAAAAAAATGGATGATGTTTTTAATCGTTAAATGAAATATTTTCTTTCTGTTATTGCTATGGTAATGATAATAGAAGGGTTACCCTACTTCTTATCCCCCGCCAAAATGCGTGAATTTGTCAAAATCATTTCAGAACTCGATAGTAAAATTCTCAGAACTATTGGTTTGACACTTATTTTATTTGGATTATTTATACTTTATCTGATCAGGTAATGAAATTATCCTCTTTTGATTACTACCTTCCAGAGTATCTTATTGCCAAATACCCTTGTCAAAAGAGGGATGAATCAAATTTACTGATTTTAAAAAGCAAAACTGGACTCATTACTACAACAAAATTTAAAAATATAGTTAATTATCTATCTAAAGATGATCTTATTGTAGCCAATGATGTCAAAGTTATTCCTGCAAGGATTTTTGGAAATAGAGAGAGTGGTGGGAAAGTAGAACTTCTTCTTACTGAGAAAGAGGATCAATTTAAATGGAAAGCGTTAATCAGAAGCTCTAAAAGATTAAAAATCACAAATAAAATTTTTTTTAAAGATTTTACTTGTGATATTTTAGATTTTAAAGAGCAGTTATTTACTGTAAAATTTTCAAGAGAACTTGATTATCATGATCTTTTTAATATAGATAGTCATATGCCTATTCCACCTTATTTGAAAAGGGGAGATGAAGAGATTGATAAATCTGCCTATCAAACAATATATTCAAATGATTTAAAACTTGGTGCAATTGCAGCTCCAACAGCAGGTCTTCATTTTACCAAAGATACTTTTGATACGATTAAAGGTAAAGGTGTGGAAATATGTTTTGTTACCCTTTATATTGGAATTGGAACATTTAATCCCGTTCGAGAAGAAGATATAAATAAGCATAAAATACATAAAGAGTTTTATGAAATCTCTGAAAAGACAGAAAAAATAATAAATTCTGCTATAAAGAGTGGTAAAAATATTATTGCTGTCGGGACTACAAGCACAAGAGCATTAGAAGATAACTTTAAAAAGTTTGGATGTATCAGAGCTGGAAGATTTGAAGCTGATATTTTTATTTATCCTGGTAAAACTTTTAATGTAATAAATAAATTGGTTACTAATTTTCATCTTCCCAAATCTACTCTCCTAATGCTTGTTTCTGCTTTTGGGGGCATTGATAATATTAGAAATTGTTATAATCTTGCCATAACTAAAAAATTCAGATTTTTTAGTTATGGCGATGCTATGTTTATAGAGTAATTTCTGCTCGGTTATCAAAATTCAACATAGAGATTTAACTCTACTATCTCTTCACCTACAGACTATTTTTGTGGGATTACTTTGTTCCTTTTCCCCTTGTGCAATAACCAAACTCTGCTACTATGATACACATAAACCTATCTGCCGATAGGTGTGCAGGTAAGTTCAGGGTTACAATTACTTTTGTATTCAAAAAGAATACCTCATAAATGTTATTCTGAAGTTTTCGGAATCCCTTATCTTTAGTTGTTGATCTTTTAGCCTACTTGTATCACTTTAACCTTTCTATGTAGAGATAGAAGGTAAATTAATTTGTGCTTCAGTTATTGTAAAATTTTTACTTTTTATCCAGTCTTTTAAAATAGTTGCTATCTCTTTTGCCTTTTTGTAGCTTGATAAAGGTGATGTAGGGACTTTCCTTCCATTAAACTCTACACTCCCTGTTTTTAGCTCTGCGTATGTAAATTCTGCAAGCAGATTATCAATTTTGTTTGGATAATCATTTCCATAATCGTATAAACCTGCATAGATTTCTTCATCTGATACAGATGTATAAAGGGCAATCTCCTCATTTAAAATCGGGATTGGTATCCCAATACCAACTGAAAGGCTACAACCGTAGCCAAGTATACTTACTCCCTTTATCCATTTGGAGCTCATACTTTTCATATCCCCTGTTACTGCAATTGTCCCTGCTCCACCCTTGACCACACCATTTGCTGATCTTGGGACATCTGGATTATGTTGAGTCCCTTGCCAAGCAATTACACCTGTCCCCCCTCCGAGAAATATTTTTGTGCCTATCCCTATGGTTTTGTAAAATGGATCATTCAGGAGTGGTGAAAGTTGTCCTGCACTACAGTAATTAATATTCCCAGCTTTTGGTTTGAGGACACCCATATATGTATAAATTGTTTTGTTTGATAGATTTACAGCAACATTGTAATTCTGATAACAATTTCTTGGATTGTATAAAAAAGCATTTCTAAATTTATCTATGGTCAATATTGTTTCATAGTATCTTCTTGGATAACAATCTGTCCCATAACTCTCTGCAACAAGGTGAACTTCTTTGCCATCTATCAGCTCTTCAATAACATGCCCGCCACCATATTTAAATTCACCCGGGTAATTATTGTTTGCAGGGTCATTTCTTGATATTTGAGTTGCTCCTATAAAAAAATCAACAGCAGCAATTCCACCATAGCATAATACATCATTTAGCCAAACAGTGCTTGCCTTTATTTTAGGTTTGGTATGACCAAAGTTTAAAAAAGCACCTGAAGAGCACATAGGAGCAAATGTCCCTGTAGTTACCACATCTACTTGTGAGGCGGCTTCAACAGCACCATTCTCTCTTACTATCTTTATCATCTCCTCTGCGTCTACAACAAAAGCTTCACCTCTTTTTATCTTTTCATTTATCTGTTGGACAGTTTTATTCACTTTCACTTACAAATCCTCCTGCTATTACTTTATTTGACAACTAAAAAAGATAAATCTATAAATTCATTAAAAAAATTATTTTACTATATTGTAAATTTGGAGAAGTTTCTCTGCAATAGATTGAAAATCTTTTAGGTATATTGAGTTGGGTCCATCACAGAGGGCTTTTTCTGGATCAGGATGGACTTCCATAAAAATACCATCTGCACCTGCTGCAACTGCTGCTTTGGCAAGTGTGAAAACAAAATCTCTATCCCCTGAGGAGCTTTTGCCGTAGCCACCCGGCAACTGGACAGAGTGAGTTGCATCAAAAACAACAGGAGTATTGAATTGTCGCATTATTTTGATATTTCGCATATCAACCACAAGATTGTTGTATCCAAAAGAATTACCACGTTCTGTAAGAATAATTTGGTTGTTGTTACTTTGTTTTATCTTATTTACAATATTTTGGGTATCGTATCCTGATAAAAATTGCCCTTTCTTTACATTTACTATTTTCCCTGTTTTAGCTGAGTTGACAAGGAGGTCGGTTTGCCTTGAAAGAAAAGCTGGTATCTGTATAATGTCAAGAACATCTTTACATTCATCTATCTGCCAATTTTCGTGGATATCAGATGTTATAGGGATAGAAAATTGAGATTTTATTTGATCTAATATTTGAAGTCCTTTAGAAATTCCTATACCCCTAAATGAGTTAACTGAGCTTCTATTTGCTTTGTCAAAAGATGATTTGAAAATATAAGGAATTTTAAGATTTTTGCATATAGAATCTAATTTCTCTGCTACTTCAAAGCAGATATCTTTACTTTCAATAACGCAAGGTCCAGCTATAATAAAAAAGTTTTCCTTTAATATTTGGTAAAGATTATTCATTTAAACTCCAGAGCTGCTTTTATGAAAGCTACAAATAAGGGATGAGGTGCAACAGGTTTTGATTTGAATTCAGGGTGAAATTGGCACCCTACAAACCATGGATGGTTTTCAAGTTCGATTGTTTCAACAAGCTCTCCGTTGGGTGAGTAACCTGAAATTTTTAATCCCTTCTCCTGAAGTATATCCCTGTAATTATTGTTAAATTCGTAGCGGTGTCTATGCCGTTCCATTATGGAATCTACCTGATATGCATTATATATTTTGCTCCCCTTTTCCAAATTGCAGGGGTATGCTCCTAATCTCATTGTCCCACCTAAATTAGCATTTTCATCCCTCTTTTGAACAATCTGATGGTTGTCTGTCCAACTCTCCATAAGATGGATAACTGGGAATTCAGTTCTTTTGTTAAACTCAGTGCTGTTTGCATCTTTCATTTCTGCTACATTTCTTGCAAATTCAACAACTGCAAGTTGCATTCCGAGGCATATTCCAAGAAAAGGGATACTGTTCTCCCTTGCATATTTGATTGCAATAATTTTACCCTCTATCCCCCTCTCTCCAAAACCACCTGGAACAAGAATTGAATCAACATCAGATAGATTTGAAGCTATATTGTCCTCATTTAATGTATCAGAATCTATAAATTTTATATTTACCTTTGCATTATTCTCAATCCCGCCATGGACAAGAGCTTCATTGAGGCTTTTGTATGATTCTTTTAAACCTACATATTTACCAATCAATCCAACTGTTACCTTGTAGTCAGGAAATTTTATAAGTTGTATTATACGCTCCCATTTTTCGAGGTTTGGTGCACCTGTCCAAATATTGAGCTTTTCAATAACTTTTTCGTCGAGTCCTTCATTATGGAGATTAAGAGGAACTTCATAGATACTCTCAACGTCAATAGCAGTAACAACTGAACTCTTTTCTACATTACAAAATAAAGCTATCTTTTTCTTTATATCATCATTAAGAAGCATCTCTGTTCTACAAATTATTATGTCAGGCTGAATACCGATTGCTCTTAACTCTTTTACACTATGCTGAGTAGGTTTTGTTTTTACCTCCCCTGCGGCTTTTAGATAAGGAACAAGGGTGAGGTGAATATAAAAAACATTATCTTTCCCAATATCACCTTTTAATTGTCTTATTGCTTCAAGAAAGGGGAGGCTCTCTATATCTCCTACTGTCCCTCCAATCTCTACAATCCCTACATCAACGTCAGTAAGGCTCTCTATTATTGCGTGTTTAATTTCGTTTGTAACATGGGGGATGACTTGAACAGTCCCACCAAGATACTCACCCCTTCTCTCTTTATTAAGAACTATTTCGTAAATTTTGCCTGTAGTATAGTTACTCTTTTTGGACGCTTGTGAATTTGTAAATCTTTCATAATGTCCAAGATCAAGGTCGGTTTCTGCACCATCCTCTGTAACATATACTTCTCCGTGCTGATAAGGATTCATTGTCCCAGGGTCAACATTAAGGTATGGGTCAAGTTTGGTAATCCCAACCTTTAATCCCCTTGCTTCAAGTAAAGCACCAAGTGAAGCAGCAGCAAGCCCTTTACCAAGTGAGGAGACCACCCCCCCTGTAAAAAATATAAATTTGATAGGTTTCATAGTTATCTCCTGTCCATAAAATATTCTGTAAGTTGATATCCTGTATCGAATAAAAGTTTGCTTTCAGCTGCTACTCTTTCGGAAAATTTAACCCCACTCTTATCAGAAGAGTTATGTGAGGAGTAAATTATGAAAGGAACAGGTTCTGCCACATGTGTCCTTTTCTCTATAGGTGTAGGATGATCAGGAGTTATCAGTATCTTGAAATCAGAATATCTCTCCTTTAATTTGCTCAACATATAACCTACAATTTTTTCATCAAAATTTTCTATTGCTTTTATTTTGTGTTCTATATTCCCTTCATGTCCTGATTCATCTGCAGCTTCAACATGTAGAAAAACAAAATCATTATTTTGGAGGACTTCAATAGCAGCATCGGCTTTACCCTTGTAATTGGTATCAATATATCCTGTAGCACCTTCAATATTTTTGATCTCCAAATCAGCAGCAATCCCTATACCTTTTATTAGATCGACAGCGGCAATTACCCCCCCTGTTATCCCAAATTTATCTTTAAATTTCATGAATCCTGGTTTTTTACCTTGTCCCCAAAGCCAGATTGAATTAGCTGGAAGTTTATCAGCCTCTATTCGATGTTTGTTTACTTTATGTTGGTGGAAAAAAGTTTGGGATTGGGTCATAAGCCATATTATTTCGTTGCTACCCCAATCCTCAGGGAGGTAGTGTCTCACCTCTTTACCAAGTATATCGTGCGGAGGGGTTAATTTGATATTAGCTAATTTTTCAGGGCAGTTATTATAAACAAGGATATTTCGATAACTGATACCTGGGAAAAATCTTATATTTTCTAATTTTAAAAGTGTATTTAGGTCGCGGATGAGCTGATTCCCCTCTTCTGTATCAATATGACCGGCTGAGTAGTCGTGCATATAAACTCTCCCCTCATGGTGCAGAAGATTGACAAGATTACACCTAAATGCGACATCATTTTCTGATAGTTGTATCCCCATGCTGAGTGCTTCAAGTGGTGCTCTTCCAGTGTAGTAAATTTCTGGTTCGTAACCAAATAAACTCATATTGGTAACATCGCTACCCGGCTCCATTCCCTTTGGAGTGGTTTGAACAAGACCTATTTGCCCATTTGCTGCCAATTTATCCATAAATGGAGTTTTTGCTGCTTCAAGAGTGGTCTGGTTGTTGAGCTCTTCAAGTGGATAACCGGACATTCCATCACTTAAAAGTATGATATATTTCATCTTTACCCCTTTTTATTTTCTGTTATAATTTTTATTACTTCTGCTTTAGATAAAAATGGTTTATTTAAACCTATTAAAAAAAGGAAATGTAATGTAAGAAGTAGATCTACCAACCTCTCAATTTATAGTAATCTTTGAGCATATAATCGTAATCTTCATATTTTAAAGAATTCCCCTCAAAAGTTGGCTCAAAAAATTTTGAAGATGGGATATCATCATCCCTTGTCAACCCCTCCCTGATATTAAAAAATCTTGTAATATTGACTATATTTGAAGCTATTTTTTTTATTTGGTTTGTATCAAGCTGCAACCCTGTCAGAGTATTAAAAATTTTTGTAAGATCTTCCCATCCATATATATCTCTAAAGAATCTGCAAAGTATCAATGAGTCAAAAAAAGCGAGTCTATCTTCATACTCGATAACAAGAGCAGCTTTACCCTCTATCTTCTCTGGTGGAATAATGCCTGATATTTCTGGTTTGTAGAATGTTGTCCTTAGATGACATGCACCTCTATCACTTGTCCCATAACTCAGAGCCATACCCTTGAAAATTCTTGGGTCGTAACCTGCAGGCTCAAGTCCTTTGACATACATTGCCGGGATCTTGTATTTTTTCTCAAGATATTTGATCCCTTGTGAAAGTTCTTTGCCGATATCTTTTTTGAAAGCTATTTTTGTTAGTGTATCTGCAATCTTATCTGTATCACCCCAAGTGATTTGATAATCTATTTTACGATTTTCGACTAATTTTATTAGATATCCTATGATATTGCCTGATGTTATGGTGTCTATGCCAAGATTATCGCAAATATCATTAAGGTAAATTATCTCATCAAGTGATTTTACGAGACAAAGACCACCAAAGGCATAAATTGTCTCATATTCGGGACCCTCTATAGTTATCCCTTTATATTTACCTTCACGGATAGATGTCAATTTACCACAAGCAATAAAACATCTCTTACAAGCTTTTGCCCTTGATTTAAATTTGGAGATCAATGTATCTGCACTTATATCCTCCCAAAAATCACAGTAACCTTTTTCCCAGTATTGGGTTGGGAATGCATTAAATTTGTTGAGCAAGGCTACCATCATTGGTGTGCCAAATTTCTTGTAGTTGTTGACTGGTGGGGAGTCTTTAAATGTTGTAAAAATATTACTTGAGTAGGTATCTATTTCGGTTTGGTCAGGATAATTACGTTTATTATCACCTGCAAATAAAATAGCTTTTATTCGCTTACTCCCTAATACAGCTCCAAGCCCACATCTTCCTGCACTTCTCCATTTGTCGTTCTCAACAACTGAAAATAGGACGCAATTTTCACCAGCGGGACCTATAGTCAGAGCTCTGGCTTTTATCCCAGCGTATTTATTTTGAAGAAACTCTTCTGTATAGTATGTCCCTTGATTGGCAAGCTCAGGACATTCAAAGATTTCTACTTTGTTATTATTGATGAGAATATATGAAAGTTTTTCTGATTTACCGGTCAAGATAATAGTATCAAAGCCGGTAAGAGATATATGTTCTGGAAGTTTACCACCAGAATAACTTTCGGCGTAGAAGTGAGTTAGTGGTGATTTTGCAAATAATCCATACCTTGAACTACCCCATATTTTACTCCCTGTTACAACACCTGTAGCTATTATCAAAGGAGCATCTTCTGATAGTGGATCAAAATTGGGTGATGAATAATCGAGAAGATATTTTGTGGCAAGGCCTTTCCCCCCAGAATATTTAAGTAGGGTAGTATCATCAATGTCAAAAGAGCTTACAATCTTTGAAGTAAGATTGATAAGCATCCCCCTTTTATAAAACCCCTCCATCTTTCCCCCCCCTTTTTGATTTTTTTTATCAAAAAAATTATATTAAGTAAAGAGGATTAAAGTATTGACTTTTTTTTTATTAACTAATATCTTTAAATATCTTTAATAAAAATAATTAAAGGAGGCAACAATGGCTGTTAATTATCCTCAGATAGGGAACAAAGTAATTGCAAAGATAATTGAAACAAAGGGTAAATGCACTATCGGAATGAAAGTTGGTGATGAGTTTGAGTTGAGTCTTCACAAGTGTGGAAATTTTTGTGGTTTATTTTACCATAATATTTTTCAATGGGTCACTTTACTCCAATTAAATGGAACATTCCCTATTGGAGAAAATCCTGATGTAATGGTTTGGGAGTGTCCAAATTCTATGAATAGAGTAAAAGTTGAGCTGAAAAGGATTAAATAGTTTTTACTGATTGAGTTTATCTCTTTTATAAGGACGGGCTTACCCGTCTTTTTTATTTACATTTCCAATATTCGGTGTTAGATAAATTTTTATTAATGCTTGGAGAGTTAATGTGGGTAGTAGTATAAGAGTTGGTGTTGTAGGTCTTGGTTATTTAGGTTCTTTTCATCTTGAAAAATACTTTAAATTAAACAATATCACTGTTACTGCTGTTTCAGATATAAATCAGAGTGCTTTAGATAAAGTAAGAGACAAGAGCATCTTTAAATCTTTAAACTACAAAGATATTATTGATTATGTTGATGCTGTAAGTATTGTTTCAAATACAGATAATCATTATACAATTGCCAAATTCTTCCTTGAAAATGGTAAGGATATTCTTGTTGAAAAACCTATTACCTCTACTGTTGAGCAAGCAGATGAGCTTATAAAGATAGCAGAGGATAAAGCACTTATTTTACAGGTTGGGCACCTTGAGAGGTTTAATCCTGCAATTGTAGCTTTTCAAGAGTATGTTAAAAAGCCTATGTTTATAGAGAGCATACGCATATCTCCATTCTTTGGGAGAAGCACAGATATTGATGTTGTGAGAGATCTTATGATTCACGATATTGATATTATTCTCTCGATTGTAAAAAGTAAAGTCAAGAGTGTTCATGGTGTTGGAGGGTCTATACTTACAGACAAAATTGATATTGCAAATGCAAGGATTGTTTTTGATTCAGGTTGTGTTGTAAATATTACATCAAGCAGAGTTTCTTTTAAAAAAGAGAGGAAGATCCGTATATTTCAGAGTGATTTGTATGCTTCAATAGATTATGATAAAAAAAATATCAAAATATATAGGTTAGATAAAAAGGGGAAAACTGTTATCAAACCACTCGATTTTTTGTCGTGCTTCAAAATAAAAAAATTAAAATTGCCATCTGATGTTGACCAGCTTCAGCTTGAAATAGAATCATTTATTAATTCTGTAATTACACGATCATCTCCTGCTGTATCAGGAGTTGATGCACGAAATGCACTTGAAGTTGCTTTAAAAATTTTATCAGATATCGAGGTAAATATCAATGATACCATTTGTTGATGTAAGTAAAGAATTTGAGCTCTTAAAGAACGAAATTACATCTAAAATCAATAAAATCCTCTTCAGCGGGCAATTTATTCTTGGAGAGGAAGTTTCTACTTTTGAGGAGAGTATTTCCCATCTTTTTAAAACAAATTTTTCAATAGCTGTAAACAGTGGGACAGATGCATTACATTTTGCTCTTATTGCAAATAATATCCAAAAAGGTGATCAAGTAATCACAACCCCTTTATCTTTTATGGCTACTACCGAGGCAATACTTTATGCAGGTGCAGAGCCGGTTTTTGTGGATATTGACAAAGATACGTTTAATATTGATGTCAACAAAGTAGAACAAGCTATTACAGAAAAGACAAAAGCCATCCTCCCTGTTCATCTTTATGGCAATCCCTGTAACCTTGATAAGCTTACAGAAATTTGCAACAAACATAATCTTATTATGATTGAAGATTGTGCACAAAGTTTTGGAACTAAGTATAAAGATCGGTATGTTGGCACATTTGGAGATGTAGGCTGTTTTAGCTTTTATCCCACTAAAAATCTTGGTTGTTATGGCGATGGAGGTCTTATAATTACAAATAAAAAAGAGCATTTCCATAAATTTCTACTATATAGAAATCATGGTTTAGTTGATGGTGAGCATAAGATAATAGGCTTTAATAGTAGATTAGACTCTATTCAGGCGGGTATCTTAAATGTAAAACTCTCTTACCTAAACCAATTTATCGAAAAGCGAAGAAAGTTGGTTCATCTTTACAAAAATTACCTTTCAGATATTGAAGAGATATCTATGCAGAAAGAGGAGGATGGAGCATTCCATAGTTACAACCTTATAACTTTTGTTGCTAAAAAGAGGGATGAACTTTTTTCCTATTTGAAAGATAAAGGGATAAGCTGTGGAATATACTATAAAAAATCTATTCCTGAGCAGCCTTCTCTATCTTTTCTCTCTATCCCCAAAGATAGCTATTTTATTGCATCCAATATTGCAAAGCAGGTAATATCATTACCTCTTTATCCTACTCTGTCTGAAAGTAGTGTGAAAGATATTTCCCAAAAAATTAAGGAGTTTTATGCCAGCTAACTATCTACTGATTGCAGGTGAAGCATCAGGTGATACTTATGGTGCATCTATTGTATCCAAGATAAAAGAGCTCAGAGCAGATTATGAGGTTTTTGCAATTGGTGGTGAGAAGATAAGAGCTTGCAATGTAAATATAGTAGAAAGCATAGAAAACCTCTCTGTAATGGGTTTGACAGAGGTTCTAAAACATATCCCTTTTATTCTGAAACTTTTAGGGAGATTAAAAGATATTATAAGAAAATCTTCACCTGAATTTATAATCCTTATTGATTTTCCTGATTTTAATTTCAGAGTTGCAAAGTATGCGTATAAATACAAAATACCTGTTTACTACTTTGTAAGTCCTCAAATTTGGGCATGGAGACAGAGCAGGGTTTTTTTCTTAAAAAAATATATCAAAAAAATTTTTGTTTTATTCCCTTTTGAAGTTGATTTTTATAAAAAATTTGATGTAGATGTTGAATTTGTAGGGCATCCTTTAGTGGAAAAGATTCACAATTTTTCCCCTACTTCACAAATAGATAGAGATTTTTTAAATATTGCACTACTCCCCGGTAGTAGAAAGAGTGAAGTTGAGAAACTTTTACCGATTATTCTGGAAAGTGCTAAATTAATTAAAGAGCGATACCCCACAACAAAGTTCTTTATTCCGGTTGCTCCGAATATTAATTTTGAAAGTATAAATGGGATGATAGGAAGCAGGAGAGATTATATTACTTTAATAAAAGGGAACAGCTATGAAGTTTTATCCTCTTCAATAATAGTTGTAGCTGCTTCAGGGACAGCTACTCTTGAAGCAGCACTTTTTGGGAAGCCTGTAATCATAATTTATAAAGTAAATATGTTGTCTTATATTTTGGCTAAATTTCTTATAAAAGTCCCTTACATTGGGATAGCAAATCTCTTGCTTGGAAAGATGTATAACCCTGAGTTGATACAAAATAAAGTAACACCTGATAATATATTTGTTGAGGTTAGGAAATTTATTGAAAATAAATTGAAGTATAAAGTTACATCAGAGAAAAATAACTCTTTGAAAGAAACTCTTTACAAAGAGGATATTTTTACAAAGAGTGCAAAAGCCATACTTAAAATTTAATTGTTGGGTATGTTGTATTAACGTGTATCCTAACTTTGTGTTTCAAAAATACTCTTTAATAAAGTTTTTACACTATTCATATCAGAGTCGGAGATGTTACTTTTTACTGAACACATAAAATTGTCCCCAATAGTTAAAATTTTATTTTTCATTGACAATGCTTTTTTTGTAAGCTGAATAGTGAATGCTCTCCTATCATTTGCATGGGGAGTCCTTACCACAAAGCCTCTTTTGGAAAGATTATCAAGCATTTTGGTAATAGTAGGTGTCTCTACAAATAAGATATCGGCAATCTCTTTTTGAGTTAAACTCCCATTTTCAAATAATACCATTAAGACACACCAGCACGAAGCTGTGAGCCCAAAAGGCTCTAATTTTTTATCAAAATCTTTCTTTAACTTTCTTGATAATCTTGCTGATAAGAAGTATATGCAATCTTTAAGTTTCAATAGTGGCTCCTTTAATTTTATTTACTGTTTTAATAAACGATAATCTGATATTTTGTCAAGTTTAAATTTTAGAACTTTATTTTATTTTTATTGTATCCTTTTTGTAGTTTATATTTAGTTATGCTGATTTTACTAATTTGTCCTTTAAATTTTTTCTATCTTTATAGATTTTAAATTTTAAATCCAATTTTTCATTAATAACTAATAACGATTTTTTATAAATTATTAATAAGAGAAACTTTAAGATTTACTTTGGAATGTAGGTGTGATTATATTTCTTGTAAAATTATATAGAGAGAGAAGATATAAAATTGCTTGATAAACTTAAAAATCAAATTATTTCAGCTCCACTTGCAGGTTTAACCAACGAGCCTTTGAGACTACTTTTCAAAGATATTGGTTTAAAGATTACATATACTGAGATGGTGAGTGCTGATGCATTAATAAGAAGAGAGAAGAAAACTTTGGGCATGGTTACACTTAAATATGAGAGGCCTATTGTTATTCCGCAGATATTTGGCTCTGATCCTGATATTTTGTCTGATGCTGCAAAAATTTTACATCAAATGGGTTACACTTTTGTTGATATTAATATGGGTTGTCCTGTGAGAAAAGTGAATAATAGAGGTTCAGGTGTAAAACTTATGGATAATCCTGATACAGTTAGAAAGATTATCCATAAGCTAAGAGAGATTCCTGTTGTAATATCTGTTAAGCTGAGACTTGGGGTTAAGGAGAGCACTCTTAATTATCTTGATATAATAAATATTCTTTACAATGAAGGAGTTGATTTTGTAACGCTTCATCCAAGGAGTGGTGAAGAATTTTTTAAAAATAGTGCAAGATGGAGCTGTATAAAAGAGGTTAAAGATAAATTTCCAAAACTCTTTCTTATTGGAAATGGTGATATAAAATCACCTGAAGATATTGAACAGATGTTTTTACAAACAGGTTGTGATGCTGTAATGATTGGGAGGAAATTGTCTGAAGACCCTCTACTTATTCAACAATGGGAAAAATTCAAGGAAGATGGAAGTTATCAATTGAGCACACCAGAAAAAAAGATGGAGATATTTAAAACACTGTTTAATTACATTAATCTATTTTATAATCAGAAAATTTCCACTACTTTAGCCAGAAAATACCTATTTCTATTCTCAAAAGGATTTAGCTGTAGTGCTGATTTTAGAAAAAAAATATCATTAATAAAAAATTGTATTGAAATTTTAGAAGAAATAAGTTATTGGGAAAAAAATTATAAAACAGATAGAGATATGTATGGATAAAAATATTAAAGATTTAGATAAGTTTTCTTTAGAAGAGATTCTTGAATATAAATTTGATTGCTTATTAGAGCATGTAAACCCATCCAAGAGCAACAATCATAATTTTTATAATATTGTTTTAGAGAGTATAGAAAAATCTCTTTTTAAGAAAGTTATCTCAAAAACTGGTAATAACCAATCAAAAGCATCAGAGATGTTAGGCATCAATAGAAACACTCTCAAAAAGAAGCTTTTGAAGTATAATCTAATATAATTTATTACCTTACTGCAGCAAATAACCAACCTTTGAAATAGCTTTTATCATTCCTGCTCTCTCACCCAGCTTTCTTCTTAATGCAGAGACATGTGAATCTACGGTTCTTGTCTGGACATCTGATGAATATCCCCACACTCTGTCAAGGAGCTGGTCACGAGTGAGTATTTTATTTGGATTCTGAATAAATATCTTCATTAAGTCAAACTCTTTTTTTGAAAGTTGATGTTTCTGGTCATTAATAGTCATTATGTATGTATCAGGGTCTATCTCAATATCGTTGTATTTAAAATTCTCTATTACAACTTTGTTCCCTCGTCTAAGGACTGCTTTTATCTTTGTGATTAGAAGTTTAAATGTAAAAGGTTTTGCAATATAATCATCCGCTCCGAATTCTATCCCTTTTACAATATCATCTTCACTGTTTTTAGCTGATATTATTATTACAGGGACATCTTTAAAGGAGTTGTTGTCCTTTATTATTTTTAAAAAATCAAAACCTTTAAGCCCCGGAAGCATTAAATCAAGCAGAATAAGGTCAATCTGCATATCCTCAAGACATAGCAGAGCATCATTTGCATTTGTAAAATTTAAAACTTCAAAATTTTTTGCTTGAAGATTAAATTTTATAAGGTCGCCTAACTCTTTATGATCTTCAATTAGAAGTATTGTCTTCAATATTTTCAGCCTCTTTTAGGTGTTTATGTTTGATTATTTTACCTGTTGCCATAAACACTACAAGTTCTGCTATATTTGTGATATGATCAGCTATTCTTTCATAATTTTTTGATATTATCATTAATGATTGTGCACACTCTATCTTTTCTGGCTCCTCTTTTATTAATTTTAAGAGCTCTCTTATTATCTGGTCATTTAATTGGTCTATATAATCATCTTTTGAGATTATATTGTATGCTAATGCAGTATCTTTGTTAAAATATGAATCTATAGCCTCTTGAAGCATATCCATTATAGATTTTGCCATCTTGGGAAGATCTATGTAAGGTTTAAGTGGTTTGACATTGTTTAATTTTAATACCTGATTTGATATATTGCCACATAGATCGCCTATTCGTTCAAGGTCTATGATTATTCTAAGTGCAGTGATTATAAATCTGAGATCAAGTGCTTTAGGTTCATAAAGTGCTAATATCTTTAAGCATGTATCCTCTATTTCAAGTTCTAATCTGTCTATTATTGAGTCATCCTCTTTTACCTTAAGAGCAAGATTAGAATCCATATTAACGAGTGAAGTTATACTGCTATCTATCATAGATTTGACGCTTGAACACATTTTAGCAATCTCTGTTTTCAGAGAAATATAAAATTGATCTGTATGTTTCATAATGTCTCCTATAAAAGTTATATTTATTTTATAAATAGATTAGAAATTTTAACCAAATCTTCCACTTACATACTCCTCTGTAAGTTTCTGGTTTGGATTGGTAAAGATACTTGCTGTAACATCAAATTCTATTAACTCTCCAAGATACATAAATGCTGTAAAATCTGATATTCTTGCAGCCTGTTGCATATTGTGGGTTACTATTATTATTGTTACAAGATTTTTTATGGAATACATCAACTCCTCTATCTTGGAAGTGGATATTGGATCAAGAGCACTTGTTGGCTCATCAAAGAGTAATATTTTCGGTTCTACGGCAAGAGCTCTTGCAATAACAAGTCTCTGCTGCTGCCCGCCTGATAGCCCTGATGCCTGATGTTCAAGCCTTGACTCAACTTCTTCCCATATAGCTGCATCTTTTAAAGCTTTTTCTACTCGATCCTTTAACTCTGTTTTGTTCTTGATACCTTTGAGCTTTAATCCGTAAGATACATTGTCAAAAATAGTCATAGGAAAAGCTGTTGGTTTTTGGAAAACCATCCCAATATCGCTTCTTAATTTGATTAAATCGTTATTATTTGCAAGAATATTCTCGCCATTTAATAGAATCTTCCCCTCATATTTGTTGTTATGATATAGGTCGTGCATTCTATTAAAACAGCGCAGTAGTGTAGTTTTCCCACAACCTGAAGGACCTATTAAAGCAGTAATTTTATTCTCAATAATTTCCATAGATATATTTTTGAGAGCTATAGAGTTTCCATAGTAGAAATTGAGATTTTTGATCTGTAAAATTGAGTTCATTTTTTATATCTCCAAGAAATAAGTATTCTTCCCAATATTGTGAGAAATAATATTGTTATTGTTATAATAAAAGATGCTGCCCATGCCAAACTATGCCAATCTTCATAAGGTCCCATTGCATATTGAAATATAGTAACAGTGAGTGAAGGTGTTGGTTGGTTGAGGTTTAGTGTAAAGAAAGAGTTGTTAAAAGAAGTAAATAAAAGTGGTGCGGCTTCTCCTGAAACTCTTGCAATTCCAAGTAAAACACCTGTTAGTATCCCTGTTGCGGCACCCTTGTATAAAACTTGTATGATAACTTTGTAGTATGGTGCACCGAGTGCAAAAGCAGCTTCACGTAATTCGTCAGGGATAAGTCTGAGCATCTCTTCAGTTGTTCTTATTATTATAGGGAGCATAATTATAGCAAGAGAGACCCCACCTGCCCAGCCGCTGAAATGTTCTAAAGGTCTTACCATTATTGCATAAACAAATGTTCCAACAACAATTGCAGGAATGCTTATAGTTATGTCTGCTAAAGTGCTTATCATCTGAGGAATGAATTTGTTTCTCCCATACTCTGCTAAATATGTCCCACCAAGAATTCCTATTGGAACTCCAATTAATACTGCAACAAGAATAATTAGAAATTGTCCTATAAAAGCGTTCCTTAATCCTGCTCCTTCTACCCCTGGTGGAGCAGGATCGTGTATAAAAATATCAAGGTTTATTGAATGCATCCCGTGCCAGAGAAGGTCTACAAGGATGAAGATGAGCCAAAAGAATCCTACAAATGCACATATGGCTGAAATTGAGAGGAAAAGATTATTTTTAATTCTTCTTTTAAATAAATTATCGAACATTTTTCTTCCTGATTATATATTTTGCAAACGATAAAATAATAAAGCTTGAAATGAATAGTATTAATGCGAGAAAAAATAGAGATGAAAGATATAAATCTGTTGTTGCTTCGGTAAATTCATTTGCAAGAACGACTGTTATAGTAGTTGCTGAATCAAATAATGATAGGGGGATTTTGTGAGTATTTCCTAAAACAAATGCAACAGCCATAGTCTCTCCAAGAGCTCTACCAAGTGCAATAACAATACTTCCGTAAATTCCATATTTTGAATATGGCAACATAACATCTTTTATTACTTCCCACTGATTAGCCCCCATACCATATGCAGATTCTTTGAGAATCTGAGGTGTAAGAGACAAGGTATCTCTTGTTATTGAAGCAATAAATGGTATGAGCATTATACTTAGCACTATACTTGCTGTGAGTACATCTATTCCAAGTGGTGTCCCTTGAAAAAGGTATTTTATGATGGGGATTGAACCAAATATTTTTTGTAAAGATGGTTCAATATAATCAGACATAATTGGAGCAAGGGTGAAAAGCCCCCACATCCCGTAGATTATACTTGGAATTGATGCAAGTAGCTCTATAGTGCTTCCAAAAGCTGTTTTTAAAAATTTAGGACAAAGTTCTACAATAAAAATCGCAATTCCTATTGATATTGGGATTGCGATAAGTAGTGCAAGAAATGTAGTCAAAATAGTCCCTGCTATCATTGTAAGAGCTCCGTAGATCTCATTAACAGGGTCCCATATAGTTGTAGTTACAAATTCAAAAAATCCAAATTTGGTAATTGATTCTTTTGATTCGATTAAAAGGGTTATGAATATTCCAATGATGATTAAAATTACTGAAAAAGATGCACCTGATGTGATATATTTAAAGATGTTATCAAAGGTTCTTGCTTTATTCATAGAATTTGTGCCTTATTAGAATTAGAGTGTATTTACCAAGTTACCATAATGTTAAATTAGAAATTAAGAAGATTAATCATAAATAAACAAAGGTTGGTAATTTGGGTTACCAACCTTTGTTTTTATATTAGTATGCTCCGTTATCCTTCCAATAACCCCTGATACTTTCTTTTAAATTTTCAGGTAAAGGTATATAAATAAGTTTTATTGCTGCCTCGTCCCCATTTTTGAAAGACCAGTCAAAGAATTTAACAACTTTTTTGTTTGCTTCAGGATTGTCTTTTCTTAATAAGATAAAGCTTGCTCCTGCTATTGGCCAAGATTTTTTGCCAGGTGAATCTACTAACCAAAGATAGTAACCTTTGCTTTTATCCCATTTTGCATAAGCAGCAGCTTCTTTAAAATTATCAAATGATGGCTCAACAAAATTACCCTCTTTGTTCTGAAGTTTTGTGTAAGTAAGTTTATTTTGCTCTGCGTATGCAAATTCTACATAACCGATAGAGTTATCAATTTTTTTTACATAATTTGCAACACCTTCATTACCTTTTCCACCAATACCTGCAGGCCATTTAACTGAAGTCCCTTTGCCAACAGCTTTTTCCCATTCAGGAGAGACAATAGAAAGATATGATGTAAAAATTGCTGTAGTCCCTGAACCATCAGCTCTATGAACTATCTCTATCTTTGCATCTGGAAGATTCACATCTTTGTTGATACTTTTGATTGCAGGATCGTTCCATTTTGTGATTTTAGCAAGGAAGATATCAGCAAGAACTTTTGGAGTCAAAGATAATTGTCCATTACTAACCCCTTTGATATTAACTATAGGAACTACTCCACCCATAATAGCAGGGAACTGGAGTAACCCATTTTTTTCAAGTTCTTCAGGTTTTAATGGATTGTCAGAAGCACCAAAATCAACTGTTTTAGCTTGAATTTGTTTAATTCCACCACCAGAACCGATAGATTGATAATTCAACTGAACTCCTGTAGCTTTGTTGTAAGAGTGGCTCCAAGCCCCATAAACAGGATAAGGGAAAGAAGCACCAGCCCCATTTATCTGCTTTTCATCTGCAAACGAAAAAGTTGCAGTTAAAAGCAGAGCAAGAACACTCAATAAAAATCTTTTTAACATTTTTTCCTCCTCGAATTTTTAGTTTAATTTAAGAAAATTTAAAGAAGAATACCTTTATAATGTTAAATAAAAAAAAAAAAAATGTAAAAAAAATGTAAAATATTGAGCAGCTAACTGTAAAGTAATTATATCTTGTAAAATTAAAGTCTAAAAATAAATATTTCCTTATATAAAGAGATGAGGGGAAGTTATAATTTTGGTGAAAAATTACTTCCCTCTCCTGTTGTTTATAAGGGTCTCAAGTATTTCTACAAGTTTAGGGAGCTGAGGTTTACTAACAAAATCATCAGCTCCAATTTTTTTAATTTTTAATTTCATTTCATCTGATGCCATTGACGAAAAAACAACAATTGGAATAGGATCAAATTCAGGTAAATTTCTTATTTTTTTTATTAAATGAGAGCCGTCAATTAGCGGCATTTCGAGGTCTGTAATTATAACATCGATAAAATCATTAATCTTTTTGTTACTTTTTTTAAGTTGAGCATAAAAATCCATTAAAATATTTAAAGCAATAGAGCCATTTTCTGCTTCTATAGTTTTATAAGCACCTTTTTGTATTGCTGATATGACCATTTTTCTGATCCCAGGTGAATCCTCTGCAATTAAAACTTTCCTATCTCTACCCTTTGCTTCTAATTGGATGTTTTCAGGTTTGAAGTAACTTTCAGGGAAGATATCCCCAATTATTTTCTCAAAATCAAGCATAAGGATTAATTTGTCATCCATCTTTACAACAGAAGTAATGCAGCTGTTGTCGCTACCTTTTGTCATCTCTTCTGGCTGAATGACATTTTCCCAGCTAATTCTGTAAATACGGGAAACATCATTTACAAGAAAACCGTTTATGACATCGTTAAACTCTGTAATTATGACTTTGTTTAATGTTCCATTTACTTTTAGGTTGAGCCATTTGGGGAGATTAATCATTGGGATGACTTTGCCTCTAAGATTGACCATCCCTTCAATATTAGAGTTGGTCTTGGGGATATCGGTGATTTTTGGAGCTTTGATTATCTCTCTGACTTTGGCAACATTAATGCCGAAATAATTTATAATCTCGTTACCATCTTGGTCTAAAGATTTAATTGTAAATTCTATCAGCTCTAATTCGTTTGTCCCTGTTTCAAGTAAAATATTAGTCAGTTGTTGAGCCATAAATACCCCCTCCTATTGTTATAAATTCTTGACTACTAAATCTCCTACTTCTGTTGTAGAGTAACCCATTTTACCGGCTGACATACTTTTGATATGTTTTGTAAGAACATGGACAACACTTTTCTCAACTCTGTCAGCGTCTTGATTACAGTCAAGAAATCTGAGCATCATTTCACCAGCCATAATTGCAGCAATCGGATTTATTACATTTTGTCCTGTATATTTTGGAGCTGACCCACCTATAGGCTCAAACATTGAAACCCCATTAGGGTTGATATTTCCACCTGCGGCTATACCCATTCCACCCTGAATCATTGCTCCAAGGTCAGTGATAATATCTCCAAACATATTATCAGTAACAATAACATCAAAGTTTTCAGGATTTTTAACCATCCACATACATACAGCATCTACGTGTCCATAATCTTGAATAACTTTTGGAAACTCTTTCCCCACTTGTTCAAAGACTCTTTTCCATAAGTCAAAAGCATAGGTTAGGACATTTGTTTTCCCACACAACATAAGTTTGTTGAGCTTATTTCTCTTCTGAGTATATTCGTATGCATATCTAATGCATCTCTCTACACCCATATAAGTATTGATAGATTCTTGGATTGCTACTTCATTCTTGGTGCCTTTTTTTAAAAAACCTCCAGCTCCGGCATATAATCCTTCAGTATTTTCTCTTATTACTACAAAATCTATATCTTTGGGTGTTTTGTCTTTGAGAGGAGTCTCCACATTGGGGTAAAGTTTTACAGGTCTGAGATTGATATATTGGTCTAACTGAAATCTCAAGTTAAGCAGTATCCCCTTTTCTAAAATACCGGGTTGGACTTTAGGGTGTCCAATTGCTCCTAAGAGAATAGCGTTATGTTTTTTGAGCTCTTGAACTGCTGTTTCGGGGAGAGTTTCTCCGGTTCTTAAATATCGCTCTCCGCCAAAATCAAAGTAGTTAAAATTAAATTTTAAATTTTCTGATTCAAGAGCTTTAAGCACTTTTATAGCTTCATTAACAACCTCTGGTCCTGTGCCGTCACCTGCAATAACTGCGATATCAAAGCTTTTCATATTTGAACTCCTTTTTCATTTTTGATTACATAATTTAGAAGCCCGCCTTCATTTAATAAGTGTTCCATAAAATCTGGAATGGCAACTACTTTGAAAATTTGTTTGGTGGTAAGGTTGGTAATTGTCCCCTTATCACCATCTATCTCTATTGTATCGCCCTCTTTTATATTGTCAACTGCCTCAGGACATTCAAATATAGGTAAGCCCATATTAAACGCATTCCTAAAAAATATCCTTGCAAAAGATTTTGCAAGAACGCAAGAGATGCCTGCATACTTTATTGCGATAGGAGCATGTTCCCTTG
The DNA here is from genome assembly GCA_020722945.1 of Candidatus Methylomirabilis sp. Lineage (GTDB taxonomy): Bacteria > DYJV01 > DYJV01 > DYJV01 > DYJV01 > DYJV01. Next base: position 52,857 of record DYJV01000007.1, read on the forward strand.
ATGAACCGCAACCGAAGTTGTCCATAGCAACTATTATGTCACCTTGTGAAATCTTCTTGACAAAATTAGGATCGGCATCCTCCATACAATGTTTTGCAAGCTCTATTTCGTCTGCAGTATTAAGATATCTTGCAGGAATAATCGCATCTGTATCAATGTCTGAACCAAATTTCCAAACTTTACCTGTAAATTTCATTTCTAAACCTCCTATTTTATAAAATTTCATATACATAATTAACCTTTTAATTTCAAGATTAAAATAATATTGAATTTAAAATTATTTTATAATATCCTTGTTTTATCATTAAAGATAGGAGAAAATTTTGATAGACGATTTTTTTAAAGGATTAGAGAAGAAATTTTACACAGTATCAGAATTAACTTCAAAGATAAAAAATATAATTGAAGATAATTTTTTCGATATATTCGTGGTTGGTGAAATTTCTAATTTATCTGTTCCATCTTCAGGTCACTACTATTTTACTTTGAAAGATTCAGGTTCATCTATAAAAGCTATTCTGTTCAAATCTCAAAAGATGTTGTTCAACTTTAATTTGAAAAATGGTGACAAAATTTTAGTTAGGGGGAGACTATCCCTTTATGAACCGAGAGGGGAATACAATATTATCGTTGATTATATTGAGCCTTTTGGGGTTGGACAGTTATTTTTGAAAATTGAAATGTTAAAGTCCAAATTATTTAAAGAGGGTCTTTTTGATAATAAGTTTAAGAAGCCTATCCCTTTGCTTCCTTCGAAAATTGCAATTATTACATCTTCTACAGGTGCGGCAATTATGGATATACTAAATATTTTAGGGAGAAGATTCAGTGGTTTGGGTATTTATATTTACAATGTCAAAGTGCAGGGGAGTGAAGCTGCACAGATGGTAGTAAAAGGGATAAACTTTATAAATAATGAATTTAAAGATATAGATGTCATAATTCTATCAAGGGGTGGTGGCACACTTGAAGACCTTATGCCATTTAATGAAGAGATTGTTGCCAGAGCAATTTTTACTTCTAAAATACCTATTATTACTGCGATAGGACATGAGACTGATTTTACCATTGCAGATATGGTTGCTGATTTAAGAGCCCCCACACCATCTGCCGCAGCAGAAATGGTTGTAAAGAGTAGAGATGAGATAACTATCCATATTGATCAGTTAAAAAAAAGGTTAATTATTAATTTTGAGAATAAAATAAAAAGTTGGAGGTATCAATTACTCAGTAGTGAAAAAAAATTGCAAACTTTCTATTTTAAATTTAAAAATTTAAAAGATAGAGTTGAATTAAGTAAAAGTCTTATCGTAGGTGGTTTTAAAAGGCTTCTTTTCTCTTATAAAAGCAATCTGAATATCAATGTTATTGAATTAAAAAATAATAACCCTCTTATAAAATTAGAAAAAATTAGAGGAGAGGTTAATAATAGGAAGAGTATTCTAATAAAAGAGTATCTCGATTATCTTAAAAATAAAACTTCTTCACTTGTAAATATCCAACGGCATCTTCACCTTTTGAGTCCGCTTAATATACTCAAAAGGGGTTATGCAATAGTTTATAAAGATATTGAGATAGTAAAGAGTATTGAAGATATTTTAAAAGATCAAATGGTAGATATTCGTGTGGCAGATGGGACATTTGAGGCTGAAGTAAAGAGAGTAAAACAGGGACAGAACTAATTAAAATCATTTAACTTAAACAGAGAGAAAAATAAAAGAGTATGACCCGCTGTCAGGCTCTGCCTGCCGCC
>DYJV01000065.1 GCA_020722945.1 Candidatus Methylomirabilis sp.
ACAAATTTCTTGCGGCATTTAGTGCCATTAGGTTGTGATTAATTACGAGAGACATTTTTAACCTCCTTGTTTTTTGTGTGAAAAAAATTCTTTTGAATATTTTAAATCAAATAGTATGCCAAAATCTATTTTATTCAAATTTTTTCAATTAAAAGGAGTTATTTCTTATTGGGAGTAGTGGAATACAAATGAGGGATAACTATTATAACATATTGAAATATAATATTTTTTGTAATAAAACAAAAAAGATCAGGAAAGTTGAATATTACTTCTCTGATCTTTTAATTGAGGGGTAATTAATTTTTATAAATAAAATAGAGGGGAAAAATTTACTGACTTTATTTCACTATCTCCCATGTGCCGTCATAATTTCGACAAGCAGTGGTTTTAACTTGTTTATACTCGCCGCCTATTACAGCTTCAACATATGCATCTCTGCAATCCCTATTATTAGAGCCTCTGTATGCTGGTTCAGGTGTAACATTATACCTATTGCCATTATCAGGATTTACCCATTCAACTCTCTTATGGGAAGGCTGAGTTTCAAAGGTATTAGTAAGTTGCTGCCTATCATTCTTATCCATTTCATTACCTACGATATAACCAATTACTGTCCCTGCTAATGCTCCTATTGCTGCATTCCTTAATCTATCATGTTTACTTCCTACCTGCCCTCCAATTGCAGCACCACCTAAACCACCAATTGTGCTTCCGAGCTGACCTTGGGTGCATGAGAAAAGAAATAGGGAAGATAGAGCCATAATAGATAGTAAAAGCAAATATTTTTTCATGTTTCCTCCATAATTTTATAATGGAACAATAATTAATCCAATATAATTATTACTTCAAGTTAAAAAATTTTAAGTATCAGAAAGGGTTGTGCTTTTACCAAAATCTAAAAGATATCTTTAATTCTATCTATCTTTATAATTCCTATTATATGATTTTAAATTCTAAATATTCCAGATTTAAACTCATTATATATTTACAATCTTGAAAGTTAAATTGGCATAGAACTACTTTTTCTGACTTGACTTTCCAGGGTAACAAAAATGAAGTTTCTTCCCTTTTTTCTCTCTTTCTCTTTACTACATCCTTCACTCTTAAAGTCTTAAATCTTTCTTTCTTTCTTTTTTATCCTCATTATCCTTATCGAAATTCAAAAAGTATAAAATCTGAAGATTAAAATTGTATTAACTATATCCATCACTTATACCTAATCTATATAGCAATCGAAATAGTTGATTAAATCTTCACTTTCTTAACAGATATTTTTCTACACCACTAAATAATTTCTTGACAATAGTAGATTAAAATTTTATATTTATTTTCAAGTCAGGTCCTGCGCAACATACAAACTATCAACCCCGTCAGGTCTGGAAGGAAGCAGCGGCAGTAGTCTTGAATGTGTGCCGCAGGGAACCTGACCTTTTAATTTTGTAATTCTCAAAATATCTTATAATAAAATAAAATATTCATCGAAACCTTTAAATGACCCACAAAGTATTAGCATTAAAATTCAGACCTCAAGTATTCCTTGACCTATTAGGGCAGGAGCATATTGTCCTTGCTTTATCAAATGCACTCAACAATAATCGTTTTGGTCACGCTTACCTCTTTTCAGGTCCAAGGGGAGTCGGGAAGACTACTACTGCAAGGATACTTGCAAAAGCTCTCAATTGTGAAAATGGTGTATCAGGTAACCCTTGCAATGTATGTAAAAGCTGTATTGATATCACAAATTCAGCATCTATAGATGTTGAAGAGATTGATGGAGCATCCAACCGTGGTATAGACGAAATCAGGGAGTTAAAAGAGAAAACTCGTTACTACCCACTTAATTCAAGGTATAAGATATTTATTATTGATGAAGTGCATATGCTTACCGATCAAGCTTTTAATGCCCTTCTCAAAATATTGGAAGAGCCTCCCGATTATGTAATATTTATTTTCGCAACAACAGAGTTAAACAAAATTCCACTTACTATACTTTCACGGTGTCAGAGGTTTGACTTTAAAAGGATATCTATTTCCAAGACAGTCGAGAACTTTAAGTCAATCTTAAAGCAAGAGGGCATAGATGTTCCTGAAAATATTTTATACAAAGTAGCCAAAAAGAGTGAAGGTTCAATGAGGGATGGACTAAGTATACTTGAACAAGTTACTAATCTACTCGCAGATAAAGAATCCCTCAAATATTTAGATGAATTACTCGGTTTTACTGACGTAACCTTTTTTAACACTCTCCTTAATGAAATTACCAATAAAAATTTCAAAACTATTACTCTTATGCTCAATAAGCTCTTCTATGATGGAATTGATTTTAAAGATTTTACCAGAGACCTTATAGAGTATCTACAGAAGCTGCTTATGTTGTTATATATCCCTGACAATCTTGAGATAATAGATGAAACAGAGGAAAATATTTCTGATATGTTAATGACTGCCCAAAAAGCAGGAAAATTTTTCATACAAACTTTTCTTGATCTCTCAATAAAAAATTATCCTATGATCAAAACTTCAGAATTCCCAGATATTATCGTCAAAAACCTTATAATGAAAGTTATGGAGCTGACCGAATTAAAGAGTATAGATGAAATCGTATCTACCTTAAAAAGTGGAGAGTTATTAAGCACTCCTCCTGACCCACATAGAAATATCACTATACGGAGTGTTTCTTCCCAATACACTCTCCCCGAATCTCCATCACCTGAAAAGAGGAGTGACTTTAAATGGGAAGATTTCCTTAAATATATATCTCATGAAAAACCTCTTTTCTACGGATTACTTGCTGATTCTACAATCGATAGAAGTGGGAACTCTATCTCAATAAATAATATTAAAAGCAATTTACCTAATCAGGAGAAATTTAAATCTGAAATTTCCAATTATATCGAAAATTTTTCAGGTCACAAATTCAATATAGTTTTAAAATCATCACTTTCTGACATGAGTTTTAAACATAAAGTATTGCAAAATGATTCTATTAATGATATCCTAAAACTTTTTGGTGGTAAAATTCAAGATATAAAAGAGAACTAAAACAAATCTTAGGAGGATATATGAAAGGTTTTGGCAATATGATGAAGCAGTTCAAGAAAGCTCAGGAGAAGATAAATCAGGTTCAGGAAGAGCTTGGCAAAAGGACAGTTGAAGCGAGTGCCGGAGGCTCTATGGTGACTGCTATCGTAAATGGGAAACAGGAGTTACTCTCTTTAACCATAGATAAAGAGGTTGTTAATCCAGAAGAGGTAGAGATGCTTCAAGATCTTGTGGTTGCAGCAGTTAATCAGGCTATTAAAAAATCTCAAGAGATGGTCAATGAAGAGATGTCAAAACTTACAGGTGGTTTGGGGTTAAATATTCCGGGACTATTTTAGAAAAATTCTAAATGTATATAGCTTTATTTATTTTCCTCCTAAATATCCCTTTCGGTTTTTGGAGAAGTAGAGAGGAGAAATTTTCATTTAGATGGTTCCTTTTTATTCATCTTCCTGTCCCTATTATATTGGCAGTAAGGAGTATTTTGGGAGTTAAGCTTATTTTCCCCTTATTTGTTCTATTTATTTTTTCATATTTTTTAGGGCAATATGTTGGAGCAGTAATAAACAGAAAATTTATTGAGAAGGGTAAAAAGTAAAATGGTAAGAAGTATGACAGGAGCGAGTTTTGTTACTGCCTCCTACAATGAAGCTACTTTGTCGGTTGATATTAGGAGTGTAAATAGCCGATATCTCGATATTAATGTTAGATATCCCCGATTTTTATCTATATGGGATAACGATTTTAAAGATATTATAAGAAAAAATCTTTCAAGGGGGAAGGTGGATCTCTCCCTTAATTTTGACAATAGTAGTAAAATTATATCAAGCATAGATGTAGATGTAGATTTAGCCAAAATATATTACAATGCAATAAAAAATTTAAGTAGTGAATTAAATCTATCATTTGATATATCTGTAAGAGATATTTACAAAATGAGGGGGGTTCTTGATCTAAAAGAGAGGGAGCCTGACGAGAATCTCAAATCTTTCATCCTCTCTACCATAAATACCGCAGTCGTAAAACTAATAGATATGCGAGAAGATGAGGGTCTACATCTTCACGATGATATGCTCAATAGACTTTCAATACTAAAGAGTAATCTTGACAAAATTGAGAGCTTCAAATATGAAGGTCTTTCAAAATATAGAGAAAATCTTGAAAAAAATATAAAGAGAATTTTCGGAGAGAGTAAAGAGTTACTTGATCAGAAAAGAGTTGAATTTGAGATAGTTACACTTGCTGATAAAGTTGATATTACTGAAGAGTTAGTCAGATTCCGAAGCCACATTGACAAATTTAGTAACACTCTCAAAGACTCTTCACCTATTGGGAAAAAGCTTGATTTTATACTTCAAGAGATGAATAGAGAGATAAATACTATAGGTTCCAAAAACAATGTATTGTCTATATCAGACATTGTGATTGATTCAAAAACTCAAATTGAGAAGATACGGGAGCAGATACAAAATATTGAGTAAGGTTTGCAAAGGATGAAAGGGACACTATTTATTGTATCAGGTCCTTCAGGGGCAGGTAAATCGACTTTTATTAACAAAATTTTATCAGAAAAAAGCAACTATCTATTTTCTATTTCCCATACTACAAGAGCTCCACGTGGAAATGAAAGAGATGGCGTTGAATATTTTTTTGTTAATAAAGAGACTTTTCTATCAATGGTTGATAAAAACCAATTTCTCGAATATGCAAATGTTCACGATTGTTATTATGGGACAAGTAGTAAATTTATCATCCAAAATCTTGAAAAAGGGTGTAATGTTATTATTGATATAGATTTTCAGGGTGCAAAAATTATTAAAGATAAATTGAAAGATTCAGATTACAAAATTATATCTATCTTTGTTATGCCTTCAGATTACTCATCTTTGAAGAGTAGATTAATAAATAGAGATACTGACTCATATGATGTAATTAAAAAAAGATTGAATAATGCAATTATTGAGATTGAAAATTTTACATTTTACGATTATACTATTATTAATAAAGATATAACCACTGCTTACTCAGATTTTGAATCAATTTTCAGAGCAAATCAGCTTACTACACCAAATATGGAGCAGCAAGCTCTCAACATAATAAAAAACTATAAAGATAAATTAGAAGGAGAGAAAAATGGCAAGAGTCACAATTGAAGATTGTCTAAAAGTAATTCCAAACAGATACAAGTTAAATATTGTTGCGTTTAAAAGAGTTAAGCAGCTTTTTAAAGGAGCAAAACCCCTTGTTGATGAGGAGGATAGCAAGATTACTGTTACCGCACTTCGTGAAATTGCTGCCAACAAAATAAAATATAAAGAAACAGATAGCGAAGAGTATTATTAAAATATCAGAGGTGTAAAATGAGAAAGATACTATATTCCTCAATAATCATTATATTTTTTTTAGCTTGTAATTTATTATATGCTGAGATCATTATTCCAGTGGTTTCCCCTTTTACAGGTCAACTTGCAACTTTTGGTGAAGGTGTAAAAAATGGTGCTATATTGGCTGAGGAAGATATAAATAAAAGTATTGGAGCAAATGGAGAGAAGGTTAAAATTATCCTTGAAGATGATATGTGTGAACCTAAAGAAGCTGCTAATGTTGCAACCAAGATAGTCAATATGAAAGATATCCAAATAGTAGTTGGACATCTCTGCTCCTCTGCAACACTTGCTGCTCTCCCTATCTACAAAAATGTAAAGTTGCCAGCAATATCACCTGCATCCACAAATATCAATATTGGTAAATTAAGTGAATACTACTTTAGAAATGTTTATAAAGATGATTTTCAAGGTAGTTTTCTTGCAAGATATATTGATGAAGCATTGAAAATGAAAAATATACTTATCTTTTATGAAAATAACGATTATTCAATAGGATTAAAAAATGCTTTCGAGAGTGAAGCTAAAAATAGGGGATTAAAAATAATTGGCAAAGAATCTTATACAACTGATGACCAAGATTTCAAACCACTACTTTCCAAATATAGAGCAAAAAAACCGGAGGTTATATTTATACCAGCCTATGCACCTCATGCTTCATTGATAATTTCACAGTCAAAAGAGCTTGGTATTAAAGCAGTTTTTCTCGGTGCAGATGGCCTTGATGACAAGATACTCCTTCAAAACCCTGATGCAGATGGTTTGATGATAACTACCCCATTTATCCCTGACAAAGCGGGTGAATTAGCTTCAAAATTCATATCTGATTATAGAGCAAAATTTAAAATTGAACCAAACTGGTTTGCTGCAAATACTTACGATGCAGTTATGATAGCTTTTCAAGCAATCAAAACAGTAGGTAAAGATAGAGAGAAGATAAGGGCTTACCTTGCAGGGATAGATTCTCCAGAGAAAGCGTTCAAAGGTGTTACAGGCATTACATATTTTGATAAAAATGGGGATTGCCTCAAATCTGCTTTCATCAAAAAAATAAAATCTGGGAAATGGGTAGGTGCTGATATACAGTTAAAGTAATTTATTGCAAAGGTTAAAATGCTTTTACAGCAGATAGTCAATGGGCTCATTCTTGGTTCGATATACTCACTTGTGGCAGTAGGTTATACACTTGTATATGGAGTTATAGAAATTATTAACTTTGCACATGGCGAGATATATATGCTTGGTGCATTCTTTTTTTACTCCTTTTTAAATATGGGGTTTCCGATTATCTTTGCACTTATTTTATCGATATTCTCATGTATAGCTGTTGGAGTTTTGCTCGATATTGTTGCATACAGACCACTCAGAAATGCTGATAGATTATCTGCTCTGATTACCGCAATAGGGATGTCTATATTTTTTCAGAATATTGCAATGCTTATCTGGGGAGCAGATGTTAAAAGATTTTCAAGTGAGCTCTTACCAGCTTTTTTTAAGAAAAATTTTATAAATTTGCCTAACGAATCGTTACCTTTTTTTAATGATGCTTTTTTATCTGTATCTTATCTTCAGGTAATAATACTGTTTATATCTCTGCTCTTTATGCTGGGACTTCACATTATTGTAAACAAAACCAAAATAGGCACAGCAATGAGAGCAATAGCACAAGATAAGCAAGCTGCTGCACTTATGGGGATAAATGTTAATAGTGTAATATCCTGGGCATTTGGACTTGGTTCTGCTCTTGCAGCAGTAGCAGGAGCATTGATAGGGATATATTACAACGCCATATATCCAACAATGGGTTATATAGCAGGAGTAAAGGCATTTTCTGCTGCTGTGCTTGGTGGTATAGGTTCTATATCAGGTGCTATGTTTGGTGGTATTCTTCTTGGAATTGCAGAGACATTTGGTGCAGCATATATATCAAGTGAATATAGACATGGCATTGCGTATGGAGCAATGATCTTTGTTATCTTATTTAATCCCTCTGGGCTCTTAGGCAAAAAGAGAGTAGAGCGAGTATAAAAATAAAAAAGGAGCATTTATGGACAGAAGAAAAATTTCTGAGTTAACAGTTGATGAGTTTACAGAGCTTCTCCAGACCAAAGTAGCTGAAGTTATTGAAGATGTTATCGAGGATGTTATCGAAAATTTAAAAGAGCAAGGTTTTTTTGATTCTGATGAAGATTTTGATGATGAAGAGTATTACGAAGATGAAGATGAAGAGGAAGATGATTATCCCAAAAAGAGGAAAAAGAGAAAGTAGAGAATAAATTATATCTTTATCCAAAGATATGAACAGTAAACTAATTTTATCTATTATATTTTTGGGTATTCTCCTACCGCTTTTACCTTTAGAGAATTCCGAATATATTACAAGAGTTGCAACCCTCACAATACTCTACATTATATTGGCAATGGGGCTAAATATAATTGTAGGTTTTACAGGCTTGCTTGACCTTGGATATGTTGGTTTTTATGGGATAGGTGCGTATATTTCTGCGATAGTATCGGTCAAATTAGGACTTCCAATATTTTTACTGTTATCATTATGTTTAATAGGTGGAGCTTTATCTGGAGTGATACTTGGTTTGCCCACATTAAAATTAAAGGGTGACTACTTTGCAATTGTAACTTTCGGTTTTGCAGAGTTGGTAGTCTTAATTATGAGAAATGAAATATGGCTTACAAAGGGACCAATGGGGATAACTTCTATTCCACCTGTCTCAATATTCAACTATACATTCCAAAAAATTTATCACTACTACTATCTGATATTTATTATCTTTCTGATTATTTTCCTCGTAATCAGAAGAGTTGAGAACTCCAAAATAGGCAGGGCATGGTTTGCAATCAGAGAGGATGAAATAGCTGCAAGGTGTTGTGGTATAAATGTCTTACTCTACAAGGTCATAGCATTCGCTTTTTCTGCTGGAATTGCAGGTATTGGAGGAGCTTTTTTTGCAAGGTGGTTTTCATTTGTCCATCCTGATATGTTTAAATTTTGGGAGTCTATACTGATTCTTTCCATAGTTGTATTCGGCGGGATGGGTAATATTTACGGCGTTATATTAGGGACAATCTTACTTGTTCCACTGACTGAAGTTTTAAGAGTTATCCTTCCGCAGGATTTTGTCCATGCAAGATACCTGATCTTTGGATTACTCCTTGTTATTATGATGAGATTCAGACCCAACGGATTAATCCCATTTAATAGAAGGTAGAGATATGCTTGATGTTCTCAATTTATCAAAAAGTTTTGGTGGTATAGATGCTCTTTCAGATATATCTTTCAGTATAAAAAATGGTGAGATAGTAAGCATAATAGGTCCCAATGGAGCAGGGAAGACAACTTTATTTAATATAATCACAGGTCTTATACAACCATCAAAGGGTGCAATTTTTTTTAATGGTTGTGAAATAATCCCAGACAACTCTATAAAAGAACTAAATAGAGTTAAAATAGCTTCTTATCTGATTTTGCTATACTCTATTTTTATAACTTTATTTTTCTACTTTTCTTATATAAATTACACTGATTATCATTTAGAATTTACACTTTTCTTAGCTATATCAATGATTTTTAGAATTTTTGCAGTATATAGATTTTACCAAAAAGTGCTATGGGCAAAAGCTTTCCTCTCTCTGATTCTCTTTTTTGATGCAGCTTTTCTTATTTACATTGCTGTTAAAAAAAATTTTATAATGCCTGTGATTCTAATTACTATTTTCCAAATGCTATTTTACATTTATCTTCATAGAAAACCTGTAAAAAATATCTTTGGAGAATTTCTTGAAGCAGAAAAAATTTCAATTATGGGGATTGCAAGGACATTTCAGAATATAAGGTTGTTTGGAAATTTGAAAGTTATCGAAAATATTATGATAGGGTTTCATAATTCATTTAAAGGAAGTATTTTAGATATTTTATTTAACACCGATTTTCACAATAAAGAGGAGAAAGCTTTCAGAGATAAAGCATTTAATCTTTTGGAATATACTGGGATAAAGGATCAGGCTCACAATCTTGCATCTAACCTCTCTTACGGTGAGCAGAGGAAACTTGAAATAGCAAGAGCTCTATCTTTGAACCCCAAATTAATACTACTTGATGAACCAGCAGCAGGTATGAATAACATGGAAACTCTTCAATTAATTGACCTAATAAAAAAAATACGTGAAAGTGGGACAACAGTCCTGCTCATTGAACACGATATGAATTTTGTAATGAATATATCTGATAGAGTTATAGTTCTCAATTATGGTAAAAAAATAGCAGAGGGGACACCAATTGATATCAGGCAAAATCAGGAAGTAATAAAAGCTTATCTTGGAGATAAAAAGGGGGATTGATATGAGTAGGGCAAAAGTTTTTTTTACAAAAATAACCGGATCTTACAAAGAGAATGTTTTTAAGAGGATTATAAAATTATGCAATGAGGCAGGTTTGAAAGATAGAGTAAAGGAGAGAGATTTTGTTGCTATCAAACTTCATTTTGGAGAGATGGGGAATGCTGCATTTATCAGGCCTATATTTGTAAGAGAGGTCGTAAATGAGATAAAAACTCTCAAAGCATTGCCATTTATCACAGATGCCAACACTCTTTATGTTGGCAGCAGGAGTAACTCTGTAGATCACCTTGAAACAGCCATCAAAAATGGGTTCTCTTATGCAACTGTTGGAGCTCCTCTGATAATTGCCGATGGATTAAAAGGTAAAGATGAGACAGAAATTGATGTAAACCTTAACCATTTTTCAAAAATTTATGTTGGCTCTCAGATTATGGACGCAGATGCAATAGTCAGCATGGCACATTTCAAACTACATGAGTTGAGCGGTTTTGGTGGAGCTATAAAAAATATAGGGATGGGAGCTGCTTCAAGGAGGGGGAAACTTGCACAGCACTCCAACATTGCCCCAAAAATAAATAAGAAACGTTGTATCAGTTGTGGTAACTGTGTAAAAAATTGTCCAGCAACTGCAATATCTTTTGATACAGATAAAAAGGCTATCATCGATAAAGAGAGATGTATAGGTTGTGGTGAGTGTATTTTACTCTGTCCTGTTCAGGCAGTTCAGATACAGTGGAATGAGGCTACCCCTATTTTTATGAAAAAGATGGTTGAGTATGCCTATGGAATAGTCAACGAGAAGAGAGATAAATCTATATTTATTAATTTTCTTACAAATATAAGCCCTGCCTGTGATTGTTATCCATTTAATGAAATGCCTATAACACCTGATATTGGAGTTGTAGTATCCACAGATATTGTAGCAATTGACAAAGCAAGTGTTGATCTTCTCAATCTTGCCTCACCCAATAAAGGCAGCAAAGTTGATTCGTGTGGAGTCTCAGACAAGGTAAAGTGTGTTTATCCAGAGATTGACTGGGAGATACAGCTAAAATATGCAGAAGAGATTGGACTCGGTTCACAAGATTATGAGTTAATTGAGATTTAATATCAGAAGTTATGTAAAAAAGGAGAGTATATGAATATCGATATAGTTCCATTTCAGGCAAAGCTTGAGCGTATTGCATTTTCAAATAATATTGATGTGGTTGCTTTTGCTGATTTAGAGGGTTTGGAATCTGACTATAAAAAAGGTTTTGAAAATTACTCAAAAGCTATTATTCTTGGTCAATCTTTCAGTAACAATTTATTTAGCAGATATAAAGAGGATATATTTGATTTTCATATATCCAAGATATCCTCACACCTTTCAGAGTCAGCGTATAAAATATTCCATCTTATATCGATAGAGGGTTACGATTCACTTATACTTCCACCACTTTTTTTAGATAGCAAAGATAAGTATGTATCTTTAAACAAGAGAATTGGAGAGCTTGCAGGTATCGGGAAAGTTGGGAAAAAAGGGTTTTTTGTTTCACCATCTTTTGGTGTGAAGATTGTGCTTACTTCAGTATTGACTGATGCACCATTTGAGACAGACAAGAGATTCTTTACAGAGCTTTGCAATGTATGCAATATTTGTGATACCTATGATTTTGAATATTCAGTTAGAAACTGCCCATACGGCAGGGATAAAATAAAAATCAGACATGATAAGTTGTAAAAATATCTCCAAAACATATATCAAAAAAGGTTTTATCTCTACCGAAAAGTTTGAAGCATTACAAAATGTTTCGATCGATATTAGGGATAAAGAGGTTTTCTCTATAATAGGGTTAAATGGTGCAGGGAAAAGCACTCTTATTTCAGTAGTTATCGGCATTATTAAGCCTACTTCAGGGAGTGTTGAGTTTGGCATACAAAATTATAGAGAAGAAATAGGATATATGCCTGAAATTGTTAATTTTCCACTCAATCTAACCCCCAAAAGCATTTTAAATTCAATGAAATTTATCTATCCACAGATGAATGATAAAAATATAAATTACTGGCTTGATAAGGTTAATCTTCAAAATGTAACTAAAAAACCTCTCAAGACATTTTCAAAAGGTATGCTGCAAAGGTTTAATCTTGTTCAATGCCTCGCACACGATCCTCAAATAGTTGTCCTTGATGAGCCATTTAGCGGGCTTGACCCTATTGGAAGGAAAGTATTTTTTGACACTTTTATCGACCTCAAAAATTCAGGGAAAACAATACTCTTTTCATCACACATATTAAATGATGTTGAAAAGATCTCTGATAAAATAGCTATTATACACAAGGGTAAGCTAATTAAAGTTTTAAATAAAGGTGAGACAGGTGAAAGTGGGTTGACAGAGTTATTTATAAAAAGTATAGGCTACGGAAGCTCTGTTTGAAAGAGTAGGGTGATGTTGAAGGGAAAATAAAAAAATAAAAACAAGAAGAGAAAAACGAAAGAAACGACTCCCTCACCGATATTATAGTTTTTTTTAAAATTCACATCAAAAGAGAGGAATGAAAGAAAGACCACCCCGTC
>DYJV01000145.1 GCA_020722945.1 Candidatus Methylomirabilis sp.
GATGTCATTGAAGATAGATTGTATCCTATGTAGGAATAACCTGTCCCACTATTATCAGGGTCAAGGGGGATCACATAAGTATCAGATGAACTACTTGAGGTAAATTTGACAACTGTGAGATATTTACCACTGCTACTGCATACAGATGTTGAAGGCTCAACATAGTGCCAACCATTAATAGTGCTTGATGAACTCTTTTTAAATATAGGTGTTTTACTCGAAAGATTGAATATAGAATCTGTATCGTATACTGATACTTCATAACTCATATTTGGATATACAAGAAAAAATGAAACATGTGAAATACACTCTGAAGAGCTTGCAGTAAATTTTACAGCTCCATAAGCATAGGAGGAACCGTAGCCAACTGATGAATAAGTATAGCCATCACTATTCCCATCATGGTAGTAAACTTTGGAGGTGCTGCTATCTTTTTTGATACCAACTACTCCATCCTGCCCCATAATATCATTAAATACATAATCAGTTGTGGTGATAGAATTGTTAATAGAATACCAGTTGTCATCTTGCCCGCTCCATCCCATATTCAGGTGAAGCTGCTTCAGTCCACTATAATCTTTGTAACCATCTGCTACAACAGCATGTCCACCTGACGAGTATGATGATATCCCATAGAGTGTAGGTCTGTTACTATCAAGATCACTTTTAAATATAGCAAACCATGTATCATCAGATGAAAAATCTTCCCTTTTTAAATATTGGGAAGGGTAATATTTAAAAAATTTATAAAGTGCATCTGAAGAGTAGAATAATGAAGCACTTGTCCCTGATGATTTAAGTTTTGCATCAACAGCAATCCCAACATCATTTATAAGAGTAGCAACTGCAGAAATTTGAGACTCACTTGAATAATAATCAAGAGAATCTGGCATATTATCCCAATAGTAGCTATGTTCAAAATTTGCACTCCTATAAAGCCCTGAAGATGGATCAGTGTAGGAGTGTGAACCTCTCCCCTCATCAGGCCATTGGTGGTAATTCATAACTTGCGATGTTGCAACAGGGACACAACCTGCAGGGTAATGACCATCGCTATCACTACATGAAGAGCATGTAGGGAGGTATTGGTTGTAGTAGGGAGATTGATCCCATGTTGTTGTAAGAAGAGGGTCTTTTTGGGAAGTTGCAGAAAATATATTTTTGTTCTCTATCATCTCCCATAAAGGCAGATTGTCTTTAAAGAGAGCTTGGCTAAAACTATTCCCATACAAAATAGAGTGAAGCTCTCTCTCTAATGCGATAGGGAAACCTTCACCATTTATATTGTAATCATTTTTCAGAGAGTAAGCTTTGATAGGAGGGAGAATATCATCAATAGGGACAACAATATAACCATTTGGAATGAGTCTGAAAAGGTAAGCTACATCTTGATTGTTGTAAGACAAAGTTTCTGAGGTTGCAACAAAATTATCAGCATTTAAGATATCAAGCCAATTCTCTGCAATTTTGGATGCATAATCTTTGGTAATATGTTTAGCAAAAGATGATGAACAGAGAATGAAAATAAATAAAAAAATATATATTATCCTTATTTTTCTCATTTAATCCCCCTTTTTTTTTAGTTGTAAGATGACTATTATAATAGTTTTATTAAAATGTCAAAAAAATAGAATTTGTCAAATTTGAATTTTCAAAGTTGTAGGGGAATAAAGCTGAGACACCTGAACCCATTTTATAAAGATTATGAGTTATGAATGTTGAATTGTAAATGTGGAATTATTTTTTTTAACTAAAAAACTCTTTAACTAAACTTCTGTTTCCTCAAACGAAGCTTTCTACTCTTAAACCACAAAGAACCTCTGTCATCTCACAACTG
>DYJV01000066.1 GCA_020722945.1 Candidatus Methylomirabilis sp.
ATTTAAAGAAATTTTTCAGATAGGGATAGAATTTTCCAAAACCAAGCGTCAGATAATAGGGTGGAATTGTGAGTTATGAATTATGAATACCTTTGCGTCTTTGCGAGAGATATAATAATTTCAAGAGATAAAATGACAAATATTGATTTTAAAGAAAAAGCTAAATCTCTTATTGACAGTCTCAAAAGTATCAGTGTAAAAAAAAGAAAAACTTTTGCACCTCTACAATAGATATAATCTTCCTAAAAAAAAATGAAAAAGTGTTCTTGTCTTTCGGAAGACAGGTCAACTTTCTTGACATATTCCGACTATCTCTTTAAAATTTTGTGTCAATCTGATAAATAAAAATAAATAAAGAGGCTTGACAAATGGATGAGATAAATTTTAATATAAAGGGATTTTCAAAAGCAGATAAAAAACAGGGCAAGAGGAGAGTAGTTAAATGAATAACTATAAAAATGAGGTAAAATTGTCACCATTTGGTCGTTTGTTTAGATTCTTTGGAGCGTGGTTTGGCTTTACAGGTCTTTATGCAATGTTTTCAGTCTGCCCGTTTTGTGGCCGGCAAGGATGCCCTGTGGGAATGGTAACAGCGGGGAGTGTGGGAGCTTTTCTTGCTCTTTGTTTACAAGATTGGAAGAAGCTTTTTTTATACATTAAGCAAAACTTTAGGAAAAAAGATTATAAATCCTCACTTTGCAATAGAGAGATAAGTCAAAGCAACTCAGATACGAATCATCTTCTAAAATGAGCAACCCTATTGGCATATTGCTCCAAAAGCATAGGTTCTATAATGTCATACTCCTCAAATCCTACCTCTGCAATTATCCCCTTTTTGATAAAGATATCTATCCCTATTTTTATCTCCCTTTCTATAATCTTCAAAAATCTATAATCACCCTTTGTTACAGGGAAGAATCTATTTAGTATATACTCCCTTACCTCTGAAATGTTAAATGTGTCTTTAGCTATGCTTGTCAAAATATATGCAAGTCTGTAAGTTGGAGTAATGACAATTTTGTTTGAAATTGTTTTCATTAAATTTTTTGCAATAGATGGAATTGCGTCATTATTGTCAGGAGTAAAGGGGATAGGATTGGATATATTAATGAATATTGTAGCGTCTTTAACATTTTTGTAAATTCTGTTTAACTCTAAATTTTGAGTAATGATGTCCTTTTCTGATATATTTTTCCCTTTGAGGCTCTCAACGAGCTCTCTATCTTCTGGGACTACTGTATATGAAATAGAGATTGGAATAAAAAAGATAGTTTGATTACTATCTTTTGAGAAGGAGATGCTCTCTTTTAAAAATCCGTATTTGGGTGGGAGTATCTTCCCATCTCTTGACCTTGTCCCCTCCATATAAAATAGAAAAGGTTCATTTTTTTCCCACAAAAAATAATTATAATATTTGAATACAAGACTGTAAATAGGGTTGCTGAGCCATTTGACATTACCATGAATATAATCTCTCTGTAATTTGTAACAGTTAAACTTTGGAAGAATATCTTTTGACACACCTCTATATAAATTAGCACCTGCAACAATAACAGGCTGAAATATATTGGCTTTGTTGAGTGCAATGCACAGTGGTAGGTGGTCAGAGTTGGATATATGGTTGGGCAGTAGAAAAATTGGATATTTACCTTGTAATTTAATGATTTTTTTTATGCTTTCGTGGCTATTTTCTGTTATTTTTATATATTTGAATGTATCTGAAAATAGAAATTTTGCTAACTCTTTGAATATAACTGTGAAAAAAGGGTCAAAATCAGCAGCCATATCTTCTGTATAATATTTGGCAAGGTATTCTATTATCTGTTCTGAATCGTTGAGCTGGGATAACTCTTCTAAATTTTTTTTATAACTATCTGCTATCTTCTTATATTTGGGGGCAGAGAAAATCTTTATCTGCTTTTGCAAATAAAATTTCTGCATTAATTTACACTCTTCAGCTACTATTTTCTTTTTTAGGCTGTTTTGATTGTAGTGAGTGATAATTTTGTTGAAGACTGTGTTGATAGCTGTTGAGTGGTTTATCCTCTCTTTGTTGAGAAAGAAAAAGTTTGCAAATACCCTTGCTGGTCTTGAAGCTGTAAATTTTAGAATTATATTGAAACTCTCAAATAATTTTTTCATAAAATATCCTCTATTAGAAGTAGAATTTTTTTTCAAGTCTAATTCTTGACATTTAAAAAAATTTATGGTTATTAGTTTACCTCAAAATGAAATAGTAACTAAATATTTTTTTGTTTTAAAAGGAGAAGCTATTATGAAAAGAACTTACCAGCCGAGCACTATAAGGAGAAAGAGGACGCACGGTTTTAGAAGCAGAATGCAATCAAGAACAGGGCAGTTGGTGCTCAATAGAAGAAGAGCTAAAGGCAGAAAAAGATTAGCTGTGTAACCAATAATAAATTTTCAAAGAGAAACAGATTGAGAAAAAGGAAAGATTTTCATGATGTTTACAGTAAAGGTGCTAAGTTTTACACAGAAAATTTACTTGTTTTTATACTAAAAAATTTAATAGGAGTGCCACGCATAGGGATCACGGTTACCAAAAAATATGGTAAATCATTCAAACGAAATAGGATAAAAAGATTAATAAGAGAATTTTTCAGGTTGAATAAATCTCTTTTTAGAGAAGGATACGATTACTTATTTGTAGTAAAAAAAGAGTGTTGGCTGCAAAAATTGGATGACGTAGAACTGGAGCTTATAAAATTATTAAATAATGAAAAAATTTATAATTTTTAATATTAAGTTATACAAAATTTTTATTTCTCCATTTTTAGGGAATAATTGCAGATTTTATCCATCATGTTCCCAATATGCCATAGATGCAATCACTAAATACGGCATATTCAAAGGGACATTCAAAGCTCTTATCCGTATCCTCAAATGTCATCCATTTCACCCTGGTGGCGTTGATCCAGCATAGTTAGTCAGTTATTTTTTTATTTGAAAGGAGTTTTTGTATGGAAAAAAAGACTATTATAGCTATTGTAGTGTCTGTTTTGATACTGATAGCTTATCAGGAGATATTTTTAAAAAGAGTTCTCAAAATGGAGCAGCCCCAGAAGGGTGGTTTAGGTATTTTCCAATCTCAAAAAGTATCAGAAAAGCCTGAATCATCAGATAAAGATATTAATTCAGAGAAAAATGTCAAGGTTGAAGTTCCAGCTCCTGAAAGTAAAGAAAATAGTAAAAATGAATATATAAAAAATCCTGAAGATAAATTTTTTAATGTAGAGAACAACCTCTTCTATCTTACCTTTTCAAATAAGGGTGGTTCAATAGCAAAATGTTTCTTAAAAAATTATTATGAAGATGTTTCTAAGAAGAGGAATGTGTCACTTTTTAGCAGATTGAAAGATTACCCTTTTTCAAACACGTTATTAATCAATGATCAGATTGTTGATAAAGATATCGTTTATCAGTCAGATATATCCCAAGACTCTTTGATTAATGTTGATAAAGCTATAGATATTGTTTTTACATATTCAAAAGATAATTTTTTATTGAAAAAGATTTATACTGTAGATCCTGACAAGTATGAGATAAAGTTGAGATATGAGTATAAAAATCTCGCTGATACTCCTTTAAAGATAGAAAACACTACATATTTTTATAGGGAGAAGGTTGATAAAGAAGCAAAGTATCAATTTGAAGGGAGCTGTTTCCTTGTTGATGGTGTTTTGAAGGAAGTATCAGTCAAAGATATTGAGAAAAATAAAATTGAAAAGTATAATAAAAATGTTCAGTGGCTTGCGTATAGCGAAGTCTACTTTGTTTCTGTTCTCTTGAAAAAAGATATGTTTTTTGATGAAGCAAAAACATATCTGAAAGGGAATGATGTAATATTAGAGGGGAATAAAATAATTAACCTAAAAGTAAATGAAGAGCTAACAGACACTAATTTTATCTATTTAGGTCCCAAAAAATACGATATATTAAAGAGTTATAATGCTGGGATAGAACGTTCTATCGATTATGGGATGTTTGATTTTCTTGCTAAACCACTTATGGTTACACTTAACTACTTCTATAAATATGTTCATAATTATGGGGTTGCAATTATACTTTTGACAATCCTCATTAAGATCATTTTCTATCCATTGACACAGAAAAGTTATCAATCTATGAAAAAGATGAAAGATTTACAGCCTCATCTTGAGAAGATAAAACAGAAATACAAAGATGATAAAGCAAAATTAAATCAGGAGATAATGGAGCTTTACAAGCGTCAAAAAGTTAATCCTTTTGGTGGTTGTCTGCCGATACTTATTCAGATACCTGTATTTTTTGCACTTTATAAAGCTCTGCTAAATTCAATAGAGTTGAGACATGCACCTTTCCTTACATATCTGCCTATTATAGACAAACCGTGGCTTGTGGATTTATCAGTAAAGGATCCATATTATATTACCCCAATTCTTATGGGAGCTACTATGTTTATACAGCAAAAGATGACACCAACAGGGGGAGGTGATGCTTTACAAGAGAAAATAATGTATTTCATGCCTATTTTTATGACTTTCTTATTCCTGAATTTCCCATCAGGACTTGTAGTCTATTGGTTGGCAAACAATGTGTTATCAATAATTCAACAATATATGGTAAACAAAAAACTTGATAAAAAGTAAATAGATGAGGTGAATATTATGAATACAGGAATATTTGAAGGTAAAACATTGGAGGATGCTCTTGAAAAAGCATCTCTTGATCTTGGAATGAATATAAATGAGCTTCAGTATCAAATTATTGAAGAGGGTAGTAAAGGATTTTTTAAAGTATTTTCAAAAAAGTTTAAAATAAAAGTGAATAACAGAAAGGAGAGTCATCTAAAAGGTGTAATGGATCAGATGTTTGCTACAGAAGATAAATTGTCTGATACTGCCTCCACTCTTTCAACTAATTCTGTTGTTGATAGGAGAAATTATTCAAAGAAAGAGGAAATTGCTTCCTCTTCAGAGGTTATTAATCAAGAGAAAATAGATGCTTTTTCTCTGAGTGATTCATATGATGAAGGTGAGTATGAGGATAAGGACGATTATTCAGATGAGCATAGAGATGAGATCTGTGACGAAGAGTTAATAGAGAAAACAAAGAAATTTCTTGCTGAGTTTTTTAAAATAATTGGAATTGAAGCAAGGTTGGACCATAGACAGAGTAAGGATAAAGTGATAATTCTTGTTTTTACTCAGGGTAGTTATGTAGAAACAGATAATTTTGAAGAATTTATATATGCTCTTAGGTATATCATAAGTAAAATCGCATCAATAAAATATAAAACAAATGTTAAGTTTGAGCTTGATATCAATGAATATATAAAGAAAAAAGTTGTAAAACTTAAACAGCTTGCAAAAGATATATCTGAAACAGTAGCCTCTGAAAAGAGGAGTATCAAATTAAGACCTATGTATTCAAATGAAAGAAGGATTATTCATATTACCTTGAAGAACAACAAAGATGTGAAAACCAAAAGTATTGGCAATGGAGAGAAGAAGAGAGTTATTATTTCACCTGTCAATTTATAAATATGTCTTTTGAAGATACGATCTGTGCAATTTCAACTCCAAAAGGGTTAGGAGGAATCTCTGTTATCAGGGTAAGCGGCAGAGATTCTTTACTCCTCTTAAAAAAAATATTTACACCCCTCCCAATTTCTATAGATACCCACAAAGTATATTATGGCAATATCTTTAATAATTTTACAAATGAGATTATAGACGAGGTCATAACCTTCTTTATGAAAGCTCCTAAAAGTTTTACAAGAGAGGATGTTGTTGAGATACAATGTCATGGTGGTTACCTAACTGCTGCAAAAATTATCGATACTTTATTAAAAAATGGTTGTCGTCTTGCTGATGCTGGGGAGTTTACAAAGAGAGCGTTCCTTAATGGGAGGATAGACCTTACTCAGGCAGAAGCTGTTGCTGATATTATCAATTCTAAGTCGGATGAACTCCTCAAAATAAGTGAGCAGCAGTTGAAGGGGAGTCTAAAAAGCAAGATAGATGATCTCAAAAATTCTCTCATTAATATCTTATCAAATATTGAGAGCAGCATAGATTTTGATGAGTATGCAGGAGATGTTGACCTTCAATTTTTAAGCTCTGAATTGTCATCAGTTCAAAACAAAATAGAGAAACTTACTTTATCATATGATACAACCAAAAGCCTTTTTGAAGGGATAAAAATAGTAATAGCAGGTATGCCTAATTCAGGTAAATCTTCACTATTAAATTATTTTTTAAAAAAAGATAGGGCTATTATAAGTGAGATTCCCGGGACAACCAGAGACACAATTGAGGAGGATATTTTAGTAGATGGTATCATTGTCAAAGTGATTGATACAGCAGGTCTTAGAGAGACAGATGATACGATTGAAAAGATGGGAATAGAGAGGTCTTTAGAGAAGATAGCTGAAGCAGATATAGTAATATACCTTGTTGATATGGTAAAGGGGGTGTCTGATTACGATAAAGTTATGATTGATAGGCTTAGCAGTAAAAAGAAGAAGTTTTTAGTTGTAGGGAATAAATCTGACATTGCAGAAAAGTTTGAAAGTAGTGATTTGATAAAAGTCTCTATAAAGGAGAGGATAAATCTTGAATGTATAGAGAAAGAGATACGCAGGTTACTAACTGCTGAAAATGATCTGAAACAGTTTGATGTTTTTGTTACCAATTTGAGGCATTACAATCTCTTAAAAGATGCTAAAAAATTTATCAATATGGTGAATTTTGAGAATCAATCTTTAGATATGGTTGCTTTTAATATAAATCAGGGTATTAATTTGCTTGGTCAAATTACAGGTGAAGTAACTTCTGAGGATATACTTGATAATATTTTCAGAAACTTTTGTATAGGGAAGTGATTTACTCTGACTTTTTTGCATCTTTTGGGAAAACCATTTTCCCACATATTTGCAGGTCATAACCTTCAAGTTTTTCAGCTGTTTCGAGGAATGTTTTTTCGTGAAGTATCCCTAAAAACAACTGAACCCCACGTTCGAAAAAACGATTTTTTGATATAAGAAGATCAAACCTCTCCCATTTTATAGGGATAAAATCGAGATTCATTATTTTAGCGACTGCTTTTATACCTAATCCAACATCTGCTCTACCTGATATGACTTCAATACCTACATCGAGATGCTGCTTCACTTCATTGTTGTATCCATTTATTTGTGAAGGTTTAATCCCTGCTTTTTCAATTTCTGTGTCAAAAAGCAATCGAGTCCCTGAGCCTTCAGTTCTATTAATAAAAGTTATATTGTTATCTGCTAAATCTGAAATGGTTTTAATTCCTTTAGGATTACCTTTTTGGACGATAAGTCCCTGCTGGCGGTAGCAAAAATTAATTAATGCTGGTTTATGTTCGAGCTCATGGTCTGCAAATTCGAAGTTATATTCATCAATCCCTTTTTGTAAAAGGTGGCTTGATGCGATATGACAAAGATTTTTTTTTAAGCCTAATATCCCTGCATTGCTTCCAATATTTCCAAAAACAACTGTGTAATCAGAGTATTGAATGTTAAATATATCCATTGCTTTATTGAGCAGGATATCGTTACTGCCAGAAATAATCAGTGGTCCATTGTATGTCGATGTATTATAATTTTGGGGATGGTTGATAGTGTTACTTTCGATCCACTCCTCTACAAGGTGGCGTGGAAAGAGCCATTTACCCATTACCTTTGTTGCTGGGAGCCCCTTTTCGGTGATCATTGCATATACCATCTTCTCATTAATATCAAGAAACCGTGCAATTTCCCTTGTATTTAGAAGTTTCTTGTCGTTCATACATCTGCTCCGTCCGATATTTTTTAAAATATACTTTTGTTTATATCAGTTTTGGATCTGAAATGTCTAATAAAATTATCAGTGTGATAAAAATATTTTTATAATATAGTGTAGAATTTGGAAGGATTGAGCAGAACAATTTGCACCCCAATACGATTTCATTAATTTTTATTGGGTATTGCTCCTGAGTTGGTAAAAATAATTGATAATTCATAATTTTCATAAAGTGGTTTTAAAGAACCCAGCTTTGTAGTATTGTAACTTGGAACATTGAAATTTTATAACAACCAACCCTTCTAAAAAGATATTGAAATTAAAATATTTGAAGAAGATTTTATTTAGATTGAGTATCTCCATTATAAGAGAAAAATTTCTGATATTTTGCTTTATCTCCTATAATTATTAAAGGTTTGATAAATTCTTGACCATTCTTTTCAATAATATTGATACCTGAATCTGACAATAGAAATTTTATGAATTCTACTGCACCTTTTGTGTTGGGAGCATTTTTTATTAGAGTGATTCCATAGATCATAGGTTCACCCTTTATTTCAATCCATGAGTCAGGTTTTTTCCCTATTATTTTAAAAGTGGCTGTTTTGTAGTAATCTTTCATAGAAAAATCAGCAAGAGAGAGCTCTTTGGGTAAATTTATATATTTTAAAGAGTGTTGGATTGCGACAGATTTGTAGATATAGAGATAATCTATTGCACCTGTTTCGAGTAGTCCGAGAAGATCTGTCTCTTTTGCTCTGACAATAACTTTACTCTTATTCTCATCACCATTGTTATAATGGTCACTGTAACCAAGTAGAGTTTGAAAAAAATCTTTATGATTGTAATATCTCTCTGCAAGCTTTGTAACCAATACTGCTCTATAGCCGCATGGGTCGAGATTGGGGTTGGAGTGCCCTATTTTGACATCTTTCTTTAGAAAAATTTGATGCCAATTTTGGGAAGTTATCTCAGATGCAAATTTTGATTTGTCGGTATATGCTATTATCATCTCATTTTTTGCAAATAAAAGATTGAAATCTGCATAATCAGGGATTAATAGGTCATCTATTACTTTGTAATCAGCACTTGCCATAATGTCTGCATCCCTTTTTATATCAGTGATCTTTCTTGCACATTCTCTGCTTCCTGAAGATTCTCTCAATATATCATACTGGGGAAAATTTGTTTCAAACTCCTTTTCTATCTCTGAAAATGGGACACTCAGACTCCCTGCATGAAAAATAACTATCTTCTCTTTAGAGTGTAGCAGTGTAGTAAAAATAAGTATAAAAGATAGTATAATAAATTTTCTAAACATTGTTAGCTCCTTTTAGAGTTTTATTATTTTAAGTAGTAGTGATGTTTGGTTTGCTTTAAGCATATTATTATCATATTCAATACTTTGTGCCAAATAATTTTTATAAAAATAACTTTTAAATACTAAAAATAACTTTTTATAGTTAATTATTTTCATCTACTCCATTTTGATTCGCTATATATTATCTGGTAAGGGTTGGGTGCTTTTATTTTGAAAAATTTTAAGTATTGGAATAAATTGATATGAACAGGTATCCAATTTTTTAAAGTTTAATAATGTAATAATAAGTTTTTTTTAGTAATAAATATCTTTTTAAATGCTTTTTTAAGCAAAATAAAAAAAATATTGACAAATAAAGAGCTTTAATGCTAACTAATATCAGTATTTTTCCATTTAATTGCTATTTAGTTTTGTGATTGAAGTAAAAAATTAAATTTAATCTTAAAATCAAGGGGAAGAAGTTATGAATACAAAAAGTAATAATCTTAAAAAGTAATAATCTTATTTATCTGTTCCTACTCCTATTTTTTATTTTTTCATCTCCATTAGTGGGTCCTGTGTATGCTGAGAAAGATAAAAGTTATCAAAATTTTGAAGTATATACACTTGGCGATATATTGGTTACAGAAAAGGGAGAAGTGGCAACAAAAACAGGTATTTCAGAAGAGTTTTCGGCAGAAGATATTGCCTCCACAAACATCCACAGTGTTGCAGAAGCTCTTAAATATGTTAATGGAATGGATGTTACTACTGGAAGAAAGAATCAGCCAGATGTCAGTATACACGGTTTTGATCAAGATCATATCCTTGTTTTGATAGATGGTGTCCCCTATTACGAAACCTACTATGGAAAGCTTGATCTCAGTCAGATCAATACAGAAAATATTGCTAAAATAATTATCGAAAAGGGTAACCACTCTGTTCTTTATGGTCCAAATGGTGAAGGTGGAGTTATTAACATAATCACAAAAAAGCCTTCAGAAAAGCTTGCTTTATCTGGAAAAGTCGAGATTGGTCAGCCAGATGCAAGAATTTTTTCAGTTTCTAACGGTTTGAAAAAGGGTATTTTCAACTATTGGGTCAATTATAGCCATAGAGAGTGGGATGGATGGAGATTATCAGATGATTTTGAACCACGACTTGGAACAATTGTTCGTAAACCGGGGAAGAGCACTCAAGCTTATATTGAAGATGATGGTGAATATAGAAGCAATTCTGATTACAGAAACAACAGTTTTTGGGCTAAATTTGGTATAGAGCCCTCAAAAGATTCTGAATATTATATCAATATTCACTCGTTTAACACTGAAAAGGGTGATCCACCAAGCATAAATTCAAATACTATATTTACATCAAAACCTGCTTTTACAACATTTGATAGAATTTCAAATTATAATGATTGGGGAGTTGATTTTAGTGGAAAAGATAAAATTACAGAGTCTTTAGGTGTTATGATGAAGCTTTTTTATCATAACCACCTTAATGATTATGTTTCATATTCTAATGAAAAATATAAAGATATTATGGCAGTAAGTAGATATAAAGATTATATACTTGGTGGGATGATGTTTTTTGATTATCAACCTATTTCATGGGATACAGTAAAGATGTCCATTCACTACAAAGGGGATTCTCATAAAGCGAGAGATGATAAATATCTCCCTTTTGCTGAATCTTTCTCTTATACAGGTTCTGTTGGTTTGGAGAATAATCTTAATTACTTCAAGAATATTACAATTGTAGCAGGGATCTGTTACGATTGGTTTGATGTATCAAAGGCTGAAAAGAACATCACTGACAAAAGTGGTGCATTTGTAAGGCAGGGGGAGCAGGATACAGGTGAAATTCAGGACGAGCTTAATCCAATGATAGGGGTTACATACAATTTTGATAAAACTACCAAGTTTTTTGCTTCTGTTGCAAGAAAAACAAAATTCCCTAATTTAAGCCAGCTTTACTCAAGTAAGTTTGGTAATATAGATTTAAAAGCGGAGAACAGTATCAACTATACTGTAGGAGTTTCTAAAAGTATATCAAATATTTGGAAAATTGATTTTGCTCCATTTTATCACGATGTATCTGACCGTATAAGCCGTGATTACCCAGCACCCCTCGGAATATACAGAAATTATGCTAAAGTTGAAATGCTCGGTTTTGAAATTAGTTCTGAGCTTATGCCTATGGAAGATCTTTTATTAAAAATAGGTTATACATACAATGATGCTGAGGATAAAAGCAGTAAAGCTGTAACAAGTAAAGTTGTAGGTATCCCAAAGCACCTCCTCAATTCATCTGTGAGATACAAAATTCCATTTATTGAGACATCCGTAACTTTAAATATGATTAATGCCAGTAGTTCATATTCTCAGCTTCCCACTCCTCAAAACTCTAATATTCCAATATTGAAGAGTGATGATTATACTGTTTTAAATTTTAAATTATCGAGAAAAATAGGGAAGTTTGATCCATTTTTAAGTGTAAGCAATTTATTTGATAAAAATTATGAATCAGAAGCAGGTTTTCCTGACATTGGTAGAACTATATGGTTGGGAGTTGATGCTAAATATTAGAAAATAAGAGAATTTTTTTATGAAGAGGTTCAATTTTTTATGTTCTTTTCTCTTTCGGAGAGCTATTTCTTGGATAGTCAGGTGATCATTTTATTATTTCTGTTCGTAAAGCCCAATATGTCAGAATAGTTGATCTCATAAATTGAAAAGATATGGGTGGGGAAAGATAGTTGATAGTTATTGGTTGGTAGTGTTTAGTGTTTAGAAAAGGGAAAAAGATAAAAGCAGAGAGATTTTATCTTTGCGTTGGATGGTGTAGTTTTTTTAAAAAATTCCCCTCTATGGAGGGGTGGCAGGCAAAGCCTGACGGGGTGGTCAATTATCCTTCAAGCAGAGGGGAATTAAGAGCGGGAGAATACAAACTTGGGAAAAATAATTCTCAATTCACCATTCACCATTCACCATTCAAAATTCATCATTATCAATTATCCAGTTGCCCACTTCCACTCTGAGATATTTTTTGTCTGGCTGTCAAAGTTGATCCCAACAAGGAAAAGCTCTTCATTTGAACTTTGAGGCTTAAATCTTGATAAATATTTACTCTTTATCTGATCCAATGCTTTATCTGCACTCTGGTTGCATTTAAATT
>DYJV01000067.1 GCA_020722945.1 Candidatus Methylomirabilis sp.
CGTCCCACCATTAATCTTTATGTAAGTGATATCCGTACTCCACACCTGATTGGCTCGATTGATATCAAGACCTTTGAGATGATAGGCATGTTTGAAATGTTGCTTATCCGCAATGGTCGTTGAAATGGGTCGGACAGCTAAAACTGCCCGTAATCCTAGCTCTTTGCGATACGCAGAAACTGTATTTAAACTCACACTAAAACCATCTTCTAAAAGCTGTTGATGCACCTTTTGTTCCCCATAAATCGGTATCTCTTCAAAAATTTTGAGTATCTGATTTTTGATAGCAATCTTTTTTTCATTGACTTTCGGAGTATAATAAAATGGTTTTCGGCTAATCCCCAATAACTCGCATTGTCTTGATAGCGATATTTTTTTTAGCTTAGGCTCTGCTATCTCTTGTTTTTTAGATAAGCCCAAGCTTTTTAGCTTTCCCTCGAGCCAATCTCGCTCTACCGTGATTTTACCGACAACTTTTGCATACTCATCAATCTTTGCTTTGAGTTCGGCATTTTCATCTTTGTATTCTTTGACAGCTTTACTCGGCTCCATCGCAAACTCGGCATTTGCTAGAAATATTGCTTTCCAATTTTGCAAATTTTTCACAAGAACATTGTTGTCAATTGCAATCTGCTGTATCGTTTTTTCACCCTTCAACAATTCAAGCACCAATTTAGTCTTAAATTCTGTACTATATGTTGTTTTTTTTCTACTCATAGTTTACCCTTTCATTTATTGTCTAATTATAATTTTTTTGAATTAGACTTTAGAAATTTTTGAGTTTTTTTGTTGGGGCATTATAAGACATTTGTTATGTTTTCAAAATGAAAATGATATAGATATTAAAAAAGTATCATTTTAAAGATACGACTTGATTTACATCAAGATTCTTTTTTCAATAATTTACTATACTTCAAAAATCCAAAATATGGATAAAAACTTTTTAGATAAGGAAGAAAATGAAACAAGAGATAACACTAGAGGGTGCTACAATACCATTTTACAAAGATACGATAGAAGGAATTGTAACATATAGTTTTGATAGTAGTAGATGTGGGCATCCAGAACCTATGATAAATGCGATGGTTGGGCTTCAGAATATCAAAGATAATGAAAAATTAATTATGATAAATCATAAAGCACCAGCAGGACTTTTTCCTAAAGTTGAAAATGATTTTAATTACGAAGTGATAGAGCTTGAAAATGGGACATTCCAAATTACTTTTTCAAAAAAAGGCGATGGAAGTAATACAAATTTTAATGATAGAGGATGTAGTGGAGGTGGATGTCACTAGGAAAATCTTATGGCTGTTTCAACAGATTTTGCCCCACCTTTTAGGCTTATTGCCCCATATTTTATATTCGGAATACTTTTTTATATAGGGAGTATTTTATATCTTTTTGAGATAAATGTATCAAATCTATCTCATTTTTTTCCAAATACACTTTCTTTCATCCATATTTTTTTATTGGGATTTGTAATGATGATTATTTTTGGAGCAATGGCTCAACTTGTTCCTGTCGTTTTGGAAGTTGGACATTTTGCAATTGATTTATATTATATAATCTATCCACTTTTAACCATTGGTACTTTACTTATGGGATATGGATTTGTATCATCTCCAATATTGCTTCCTTTTGGTGGTCTTATTGTTTTGATTGCGATGGGGATTTTTTTATTTGAAACATTAATGACTATCCAAAAAGTAAAAAAACTCAATTTTGTAATGAAAACAGTTTTGATAGCAAATATTTTTCTTTTTTGTGGACTTATATTTGGGATTATAATGGCTTTGGGTTATGGTGGCATTATTGTTGTAAATATAGAAAAATATCTAATTTTTCATCTATTTTTGACATTTTTTGGTTATGTTGGGGTTACGATTATGGGGATGAGTTTAGTGCTTTTGCCTATGTTTTGGCTTTCTCATGGCTTTAGTTGGAAAAGTATAGAATATAGCTTATATAGCTTTATTCTTAGCGTTATAGCAATTACCTTATATATTATCTTTTCAAGTAATTTGCTTCTTTTTATCGGATATGCTTTGATTATCATTTCAGTGGTCTTGTATCTTAATCAAATTTTGATTATTTATAAAACAAGAGTAAGAAAAGAGAATGATATCTATTTTAAATCAATATTTTTTTCTTATATTAGCTTATTTATAGCACTTTTGCTTGGAATAAGCTTTTTAATCTTGCAAAATGAAAAGTTACTCTTGCTTTTTGGTTGGATATTATTGTTTGGCTATATTGGCAATATTATTACTGGACATTTGTATAAAATTGTCCCTTTCTTAGTATGGTATCAAAGATTTTCACCACTAATAGGGAAGCAAAAAGTACCGATGTTAGCTGACATGGTTCCCAAATTAGGAGCAACTTATCAGTTCTATTTTACTGTTTTTGGGCTACTACTTAGTAGTTTTGCAATAGGATTTGGCAATAATGAGCTATTTTACACTGGTGTGAGTTTTCTGTTAATAGGAGGAGTTTTTATGTTTAAAAATCTACTTTTTATGATAAATTTTAAATAAATGATATAAAGGATAATTAATGATAACAAAAGAAGAAATTTTTAAAGCAGTATCAACAGTCAATGACCCAGAAGTGGGATTTAATCTAGTCGAGATGGGACTTATTTATGATGCTGTATCAAATGAAAAAGATGAAGTAAGAGTAATTATGACTCTAAGTACAAGAGCTTGTCCCTTGCATCAGATGATTGTTCAATGGGTAGAAGAAGCCGTTTTGAGAGAAATCTCAACAGCACAAAGTGCAGAAGTTGAATTAGTTTGGGAACCTTCTTGGAATATTGGTATGGCAACACCTGAAGTTAAAGCAAAACTTGGAGGATTTTAAGTATTCATTTTCAGATTGTCAAATATAAACTTTAGGTGGTCATTTGGTTATCAAGAAACAGCCATTTCAAAATCCCTAAATCATAGGTTTTTAGGAATTGCATGGTTAGATTTTTCATTTTAAAGGAGGTAAGATATGAAAAATTTTTAACAACTTATATTGACAATCTTAAATGCGATTTTACTTATAAAAGTTATAAAAGTCTTTGACTTAAATCAATTTAGTATAAAACCCTCTAAAACAGTGTATTTGGCTTTTGCATCTTGAGTTTGCTAATTTTCTTAACAGTCTGATACAAAGCCGTATCTTTTTTCTTCATATCACCAAAGTGGATAGTATATTTTTTATCTTTACCCATGCTTCTAAGCTCTCCATCTGCATCAAAATAGAACTCATTCCCATCATCATCAACAGCGATAATCTTACCAGCATTAAAATTGGCACACAAGAAGATATAAAACTTTTCAAGTTCTTTTACTTTGATATTTTTCCAACCGATATATTTGTCATCAGGGTCAAATGTCCAATTTAGCTTTAAAATCGCTCCTGTTTGCTTCCCACCTTTTTTAACCTTCTCAACAACCAAATTTTTAAAAAAAGGTGTTAAATCTTTCACAATTCGTTTAAATTCTTTGTTGATATTTGCTTTCCCCCAATTTGCAATGCCTATTAAGTCTAAAAACTCTGGATAATCAATCGTCAAAAATCCTGTCATTCTAAACTGTTTTAACATCCGATAGATGGTTTTTGAGTTGGTTTTGCTCAAAGACACAAACTGCTCCAGCTCAAAACGAGTAAAATTACTTGTTACAGCATTTAAAATATATTCAAACTTTTTATTTGTTTGGATTAAAACAGTATCTTTTGTTTTATTAATTTTATATTCTGTAAATAAAACAAATTCTATATACTCTTCTTCATTCTCGATAGGCATAGTACTTACCAATAATTTTTTATATGTTTTTTTAATATCCGATATAAATCTTTCTCTCGAAGTTGATTTATAATCAATTAGCTCTTTTATCTTTTCAAAACTAAGTTCTATCTCCGATAAGTTTTTATCTCTCATTTGTTGGCAAACAGCGAAAAATATATTAAACTCGATTTCTGTAAAGTGATTAAAATTGACTAAATTCATATTGTTATGATACTTCACAACTTCATTCATAAAAATCCTTTTTTTATAAATTATAACAAGTTATAGTGTTAATTGTCAATACGAACACTATAATAAAATACAATTTACACTATAACTACATACAATTTACACTATAACTACATACAATTTACACTATAACTACATACAATTTACACTATAGCCTTACATTATATAAAAGATTTAACAAAATATAGATGAAAAAAGGGGAAAAGAATAGTTCCTATTTTTTAACCCCAAAATTAGACTATAAATGAGCTAGTTTTCATTGAATTTGAGAGTTAAATAATTAAATTAGCACAATGACCAAATATAGATATGTTAGAATTAGAATTAAAAACTTGACTTAAGTCAAAGACTTTCTACCTTCTTAAAAGCTAAAATAAAACTTATATAGACAAATATCAAAAGGAGGAAGAAAATGTCTTTAAATCGTAGAGATTTTTTAAAGAGTTCTGCAGTAGCTAGTGCGGCTGCGGCTATTGGTATGAATATTCCATCAAAACTTAAAGCTGATGCCCAAGAGGCTGAAGCGGGTTGGAGATGGGATAAAGCAGCTTGTAGATTCTGTGGTACAGGCTGTGGGATAATGATGGCAACTAAAAATGGGAAAATAGTCGCAGTAAAAGGCGACCCAGCAGCTCCAGTAAATAGAGGGCTTAACTGCATAAAAGGCTATTTTAATGCAAAAATAATGTATGGTGCAGATAGACTTAGAACCCCATTACTTAGAATGAATGACGCAGGAGAATTTGACAAAAAAGGTAAATTTACTCCAATTTCATGGGAACGAGCTTTTGATGAAATGGCTAAACATATGAAAATAGCATTAAAAGCAAGTGGGCCTGAAGGAGTGGGTGTTTTTGCGAGTGGACAATATACCATCATGGAAGGTTATGCAGCTTCAAAAATGATGCGTGGTGGATTTCGTTCAAATGCATTTGACCCAAATGCTAGACACTGTATGGCAAGTGCAGTTACTGGATTTTATCAAACTTTTGGGATAGATGAACCAAGTGGGTGTTATGATGATATAGAACTTACAGATACTGTTGTTTCATGGGGTTCAAATATGGCAGAGATGCACCCAATTTTATGGTCAAGGGTAACTGATAGAAAATTAAGTGACCCAGAAAAAGTTAAAATCGTTAGTATCCAAACCTATACCCATCGTACAAGTGATATGGCAGATATTGAAATCATATTTACTCCAAATACTGACCTTGCTCTTTGGAATTATATTGCTCATGAGATAGTTTACAATCATCCTGAAGCTATTGATTGGGATTTCGTCAACAAACACATTGTTTTTGCTTCGCAACCTGTAAATATTGGTTATGGACTTAGAAGGTCTGATGAAAAATCTATTAAAGACGGAAAATATAGCGATAAAGAGATGCAAACCATATCTAAAGAGATGTCTAAAGTTGTATCTGCAACAGAAGCTCCAGCACTCGCACCTTTTGGATATAAAGAAGGCGATATCATGAAAAATGAAACGCCAATGGTTAACGATAAACCTAATGTTCTAAAACACTGGGAGATATCTTTTGAAGAGTATAAAAAATTCTTAGCACCTTATACGCTTGATTATGTTGCTAAAATTTCTAAAGGTAATCCTGATGAACCGATAGAAAAATTTAAAGAAAAACTCAAAGCATTAGCTGATTTATATATCGAGAAAGAGAGAAAAGTAGTCTCTTTTTGGACAATGGGAATGAATCAACATACTCGTGGAACTTGGGTAAATACACTTTCTTATAATGTTCACTTTTTACTTAATAAACAAGCAAAACCAGGGAGTGGAGCATTTTCTCTTACAGGTCAACCATCGGCTTGTGGAACAGCTAGAGAAGTTGGAACTTTTACTCATAGATTACCTGCTGATATGATGGTCGATAATCCGAAACATAGAGAAATTACAGAAAAAGCATGGAATTTACCAGCTGGAACCATTAATCCAATTGGAAACCAACACATTATGAAGATTCATAGAGACCTTGAAGATGGTTTCATGAAATTTGCATGGGTTAATGTTTGTAATCCATATCAAGATAGTGCAAGTGCTACGCATTGGATTAAAGCTGCTAGAGAAATGGATAATTTTATTGTAACAAGTGATGGTTATCCAGGCGTAAGTGCAAAAGTAAGTGACCTTGTTTTGCCATCTGCTATGATTTATGAAAAATGGGGTGGATATGGTAATGCGGAAAGAAGAACACAACTTTGGAGACAACAAGTTTTACCAGTAGGGGATGCTATGAGTGATACTTGGCAATGGGTTGAGCTTAGTAAAAGATTTACCGTTAAAGATTTGTGGGGAGAATGGCCACTTAGAGGAAAAGATGAAAAAGGAAATCCCAATAAACTTCCTAGCGTTATAGAACAAGCAAAAGCGATGGGTTACAACGAAAACACAACTATGTTTGAAATTCTTTTTGCCAATACAAAAGCAAAAAGTTATAAATTAGATAAAGAAGACCCTATTCAAAAAGGCTATGATAATACAGAAGGCTTTGGAGATAGCCGAAATGTGGTAGGAAGTGATGGTAAAGTTTTTAAAGGTTATGGCTTTTTTATTCAAAAATATTTATTTGAAGAGTATGCAGCTTTTGGTAGAGGTCATGCCCACGATTTAGCAGATTTTGATACCTATCACAGAGTAAGAGGATTAAAATGGCCTGTTGTTGATGGTAAAGAGACTCAATGGAGATTTAATGCCAAATATGACCCTTATGCAAAAAAATATGGTGCAGAAACTGGTCATACAGAGTTTGCTTTTTATGGGAAAATTGCAAAAGAGTTAAAACAAGGAGATTTAAAAGGAATAACAGACCCAAAAGAGACAAAACCAAAACCTCTTACCAATAAAGCCAAAATATTTGCTAGACCTTATATGGATCCACCTGAAATTCCAGATACAGAGTATCCAGTTTGGTTATGTACAGGTCGTGTATTGGAGCATTGGCATAGTGGAACAATGACCATGAGAGTTCCAGAGCTTTATCGAGCAGTTCCAGAGGCATTATGCTATATGAATCCAAAAGACGCAGAGACTTATGGAGTAAAACAAGGTGAGCTTTGTTGGGTTGAAAGCAGAAGAGGAAAAGTTAAAGCTAGAGTAGAGACAAGAGGTAGAAATAGACCAAGCAGAGGTTTAGTTTTTGTTCCATGGTTTGATGAAAAAGTACTTATAAACAAAGTATCTCTTGATGCAACTTGTCCACAATCTAAACAAACAGATTATAAAAAATGTGCAGTAAAAATTTATAAAGTATAAAATATGTACTTTGGATATATAAAGGGCGGACATGGAAAAGAACATAGATAGAAGAGATTTTTTTTTAAAAGTCTCAAGGTCTGTTGGATTGGCTACTCTTGGAGGATTAGTATGGAGTGCATATATTGATGAGGCAACCGCAAATAGTTTGATTTTGCGTCCACCTTCAGCATTACCTGAAGAGGATTTTTTGAAATCTTGTATAAAGTGTGGTATGTGTGTTAGTGCGTGTCCTTATGATACCTTGATATTGGCAAAAGCTGGAGATAATAAACCTTTAGGAACGCCATATTTTGTACCAAGAGATATTCCATGTTATATGTGTCCTGAAATACCATGTGTACCTGTTTGTCCTAGTGGTGCTTTGGATGTTAGTCGTGTAAGTAACAATGGAAAATTGGACATTAATAAAGCTAAAATGGGTGTTGCTGTGGTTGATAGTCAGAATTGTATTGCTTTTTGGGGAATACAATGTGACGCTTGTTATAGAGCTTGTCCTCTTTTAGGAGAGGCTATCGTGTTGGAGTATGCGAAAAATGAGAGAACAGGCAAACACGCTTTTTTAAAACCTGTCGTAAAAAATGATGTTTGTACGGGATGTGGACTTTGCGAAAAGGCTTGTGTCACACAAAAAGCATCTATTACGATACTACCTAGAGAGCTTGTAATGGGAGTGGCTGGAGATCATTATATCAAAGGGTGGGATAAAAATGATGAGAAGAGAGTTAAAAATGCTACCAGTGAAACGACAACAACAGATATCAGCAAAAGAGATGCTATTGACTCTTTAAATGATATGGAAGGATTATTAGATGAGTAATATTTTGTATAAAAATAGATTTTTAATAGCAAGAAGAGTAACCCAAATATCTATTATGCTACTTTATATTATTGCAAATATTTTTGGTATAAAAATATTAATTGGTAATTTGAGTTCATCACTACTATTGGGGCTTATACCACTCTCAGACCCATTTGTTGTTTTGCAAATGATTTTTGCTGGAGCTGTATTATCAATAGACATTATTATTGGTGCATTGATTATTACAACTTTTTATTTTATTGTTGGTGGTAGAGTCTTTTGTTCATGGGTTTGCCCTGTAAATATGATTACTGACTTGAGTAATTATACACGAAGAAAATTGGGTTTTGATAAAATCCAGAAAAAACAACCTGCATCAAGAAATATACGATATTGGGCAATAGCACTCACAATGATAATATCTTATTTGTTAGGAGTTGGAGCATTTGAGTTTATATCTCCAATAGGAATGGTTCAAAGAGGAATTATTTTTGGATTGGGTTTTGGATTGGCTACGATAGTAGTAATATTCTTATTTGATTTATTTGTTTTAAAAAATGGTTGGTGTGGGCATATCTGCCCACTAGGAGGTTTTTATTCAATAGTTGGTAAATTTGGCTTAGTAAGAGTAGAACACAATGCTGATAAATGTACTCTATGTATGAAATGTAAAACAATATGTCCCGAAAATCAAGTACTTTTTATGATAGGTAAAGAGAGTAAACAAGTCTTGAGTGGAGAGTGTACAAATTGTGCTAGATGTATAGAAGTTTGTGATGATGATGCTCTTAATTTTTCAATAAAAAAATTTTATGAGGAGAATATGAAATGAAAAAGTATAGAACAATGTACTTAGGAGTGATAGCAACAGTTATTTTTATGGGTGGATGTTTTGATGGAGATAATAAAGAGAGTAATTCATCTACTCCTAAAAATGGTGTAGAAGAGTCGAAAATGGGTCTTAGTAATTCTGAATTACTGGGAGATGGGGCCGCAGATTGGGAAAAAACTCAATATAATTCAGCAGCAGCGGGGACAAGTCAAAAATTCAATCGAGCATATCAAGATGCTCCTCCAATGATACCTCATAATGTTGACGGAATGATGGAGATAACTAAGGCAAGTAATATTTGTATTACTTGCCATATGCCAAATGTTGCACCAACTGTTAAAGCAACTCCTATTCCTCAATCTCACTTTACGAACTTTAGACCAAAACATCAAATGCAAAATGGTGAATTCAAGAAAAGTGTAGATGAGGCAAATAATGAAGTATCAATTAACAAACAAGCTACTTTGGTTCCAGCTAGACACAATTGTACTGCTTGTCATGCACCACAAAGTGTAACAAAAAATATACCTAAAAATGACTTTCAGCCCGAATATACTTCAAAAGATGGAGCTTCTAAATCTTCATGGAGTGGTGATAAATTTACAGATGGTTTAAAAACTGTTGAAACAAGTAAATAAAAGAAGAGAGCTATTTAATTCTATTTTCTCTATGTTTAACCCTAACAAAGTAGAAAATGAGATAATAGCAAGACCTCCATATTTTAAAAATATGGATGATTTATTTGATAATTGTCTTGATTGTAATGGTGAATGTGTAAATAGCTGTCCAGAAAATATTATTAAAATAGGAAAAGACAATTTACCATTTTTAGATTTTAAAAGTGGAGGGTGTACTTATTGTGATGAGTGCGTTAAAGGTTGCTCAAAAAAGATATTGAAACTTGAGTATAAATCAAATATAAAAGTTTCATTTCAAATCAATGAAGCAAATTGTTTAAGTCACAACCAAACAATTTGTTTTAGTTGTAAAGAGAGTTGTCCCTCAAATGCAATAAATTTTAAAGGACTCTTTAAAGCCCAAATCAAAAATGATTTATGTACCAATTGTGGTTTTTGCTTTGGCGTTTGTCCTTCAAATGCAATTTATAAAGTCTAAATAGCCTAAAACAAAGGAGTTTTATTATGTGGATACAAAGATTTATTATATTGCTACTTTTAACTACTTCTCTCTTTGCAAATAAAGATATCAAACCAAAAAAGATTTTTAATGCAAATGGAGATGTTGAAGATATGGTCTTTAATAACAATCTTCTTTATGTTGGTACGACAAGTGGAGAGGTAAATCTTTTTACTTTAACCAATACTAAACCTATTTGGAGTATTAAAATTCCAAAAATCAAAGATTTTACGCAAGAAACAATAAATGCTAAGATTTATTCGATTGATGCTTTATCTTTTGACTCTAAAATTCTATTTGTCTCAGAAGGTGTTGGGGGATATAGGGATGTATGGTTATTTAATGGCAATAAATTAGAAAAAATAATTAGTTCAACTCAGAAACTATTTATTAAGAAAGCTAAATTTGTCAATCATTCTACAATATTATTAGGATTATTGAGCAATCAACATATCTTGTATGATTTCAAAAAGAAAAAAATACTTTACACTATACAGCCCACTACATCATCGTTTTCAAATTTTACTTTAAGTGAAGATAAAAAATTATTTGTTACTACCGATGAGAGTGGAGAAGTAAGAATTGTGAATACTCTAAATGGAAAAATTATTAAAGTTTTTAATCAAATAAATCTTGATAGAGTTTTTTCTTTAGACTTTAAAAAAGGAGTTATCTTAACTGCTGGTCAAGATAGACGAGTTGGCGTTTACACTCAAACTGAACATTATGCCTTAAATTTTGAGTTTTTGATATACAGTGCATCCCTTAACCATAACGCTTCATTGGCAGGAATTGCCTATAATGAAAATAATGATATCGCTGTTTATAATTTACTTACGAAAAGTAAAATTTTTAATTTAATAGGCTCAAAATCAACCATTACTGCTATTCTTTTTTTAAAAGATAACGAAATTATCGCAAGTAGTGAAGATAAAAAGATAAATCTTTGGAGTATAAAATGAATATATCAAGTATTGTAGTGAAAACTTTACCCATTTATTTGGATGAGGTTTTAGGAAATATAAAAAAATGTGAAGTGTGTGATTATCATTTACACGATGATATGGGTAGGATTATTATCACAATTGAAGGCGATGGAGTAAAAGAAGAACTTTTAAAGCTTCAAGTAATCGAAGCTATTCCAAATGTTTTGAGTGCAGAGATGCAAATGTCTTATAGTGAAGATGAATTAGATGAGCAGATAAAGATTTTGAATGATTCATCAATTGTCCCAAATATTTTGCAAAATAATATTACAGACCCATCAAATATCCCTTATAATGGAGATTTAAAAAATAAAGATTTACTCTCTTTTATTGATGAATTTGATAAGAAGAAGCCACTATGAGATATGATAAAAGTGAATTTTTAATACAAACTATTGTTCCTGAAGATGAGATTATTATATCAAGAACAGATTTAAATGGGATTATTACTTATGCAAATGAAACTTTTGCTCAAATATCTGGTTATCAAGTAGAAGAGTTGATAGGAAAATCACATAATATTTTAAGGCATCCAGATATGCCAAAAATTCTTTTTGAGCATATGTGGAAAACCCTAAAAAGTGGGAAAATGTGGCAAGGATATGTAAAAAATATGCGAAAAGATGGTGGATACTATTGGGTTTATGCTGAAGTATCTGGAGTATATAAAGAGAATATCTTAGTTGAATACAAGTCTATGCGTTCTCCAGTTTCTCTTGAAGTTATTGAAAAAATGCAAAAAGCATACGATAAAATAAAACTTAAACAAAAAGATAAAATCAGAGTTATACAATATCTATCTTATGATGAATATTTAGAAATAACATAAATTGATGATGGATTTCTATGGATAGCATTAAAGAGTATCTTTTAAAACAGAGTCTATTTGAGGGATTAAATAGTGAAGAGATAGAACTACTTTGCAACTCATCTATCTTAAAAAAATATTATGTTGGTAATATTTTATTTTACGAAAAAGAAGAACAACATAGTATTTATTATTTAGTCCAAGGTGAACTCAAAGTTTATAAAGTAAATAGGATAGATAACGAAATATTTCTTTATAATCTATTTAATGGCACTTTAATCTCAGAAATTACTGACTTAGATGGAAGTATTAAATGTTTTGCT
>DYJV01000146.1 GCA_020722945.1 Candidatus Methylomirabilis sp.
GCCTCGATTTTTCTCATAATATCGTGACTTATCAGATATGAGACCCCTGCATTCGAGACTGTGTCATAATTAGGGCATAATAATAAATTGTTCTTTGACAACGAAATAAAAATTGGACTAAAGCAAAATTAATGGCAGGATAACGTCCTATTCTATACAATAAGGCGTTTCAGCCTATTGTTGCCTTATTATCCTTGCACCGCTGTAATGAATTTTTGTACACCACCCAATAATGTTATCATGCGAACAATGTTAAAGCACGTAGCCGCAATTCCAATTTCTGCCTGAACTCCATCTCTGCCTCGCAACAAAAAGTTCGTCATACCCAGATTACGCTTGATGTGACCAAAGGGATGTTCCACACATGCTTTTCGCCGTTTATATATTACCTGTGATTCCGGCTGTTCATATTGTTGCTCAAATCTTTCTTTCGCTTCTTCATTCACTAATCGTATGATTTGACGTCCCTTTTTGGCTTTCGTACATATTCCATAATGCACACATTCTTGACATATACTCCCTTCCTTGATTTGATAAACCAATTTCTTTCCATTCTTTGCACTTCGATGATACCTAAGAATTTGCCCAGCTGGACAAACATAACAATTCTTTTCCTTATCATACTTAAAATGACTTTTACTAAATTCTTTTTCCTTACCATGTAATGCTTGCTTCTGTGATGGAACAATCACCTTTGTGCCCCGTTGATCTATCTTTTCTAATTCCTCTGTATCCGCATAGCCTGCATCGGCTCCTGCCACTTCGCATTGCTTTTCCATTATTTCTTCAGCTTGCTTTATTTGTTTGGCAAACTGATTCACATCTAACGGATCTGATACTGCTTCCACATTAACTATTAAACTATGTTTATTATCCACTACACTTTGCACATTATAACTGGCATAACACCCTTGCTTACTTTTCATCACTCGACTATCCGGGTCTGTTAAATTTTTTGTCCGCTCTTTTCCATCCCTCGTCTTGTTCCCCTCTTCTTCAAATTCTTTTAAAATATTTTTAATTTTATCGCGCAGGTGTTCATTATTGGCCAATTCTTCTTTCATCTTCACCAGTGAACCTTCTTCGCTTTCCTTCTGGTCTACACGTTCACATTCTCTTAATATCTCATCTATCCGTTTATCTACTTCTATCAATAGCTCTTCATATTTGGCTTTTGTATAATTTTTCCCCTTCGTTGCATTGGCTTTTATCTTTGTTCCATCCACAAATAAAGTATTTCCCTCTATCAGTTCCAATTTCAAACATAAACGCACACATTGTTTCAATACCTTTTTAATCGCTTTTTTATTTTTTTGTCGAAATCTGGCTATAGTTTTATAATCTGGTTTTAATCCGCCCATTAACCAAATAAAGGAAACATTGTGATAAACAGCGCGTTCAAGTTTCCGTGAACTTCGCCATCCATAGGAATAACCGTAAACTATTAATTTCAGCATAGCTTTAGGGTCATATTCTGAATTACCAATTCTATTTTCCTCAAATTTGATACCTAATTCCTTTAAATTAAGCACATCAATAAAAGCATCGTAAGCTCGGACAGGGTCATTCGCACTGATATAATTATCAATGCTCTCGGGAAACATTGTTAATTGGTATCGATCCCCATATCTATATGCCATAATGATCCTCCTTGCTATTTGGAATGATACAATAATATACCATTTTTTTTTATTGTCCACTTTG
This sequence comes from Candidatus Methylomirabilis sp., assembly GCA_020722945.1. Lineage (GTDB taxonomy): Bacteria > DYJV01 > DYJV01 > DYJV01 > DYJV01 > DYJV01. The sequence continues at coordinate 1,705 of DYJV01000146.1, forward strand.
TTATTTCATTGTCAAAAAAATACTCATTTCTTACTAATTATGACACAGTCTCTTTATAATGGGGGAGATTTACTCCCTCCCCCTTTGAAAAAGGGGGATATGAGGG
>DYJV01000147.1 GCA_020722945.1 Candidatus Methylomirabilis sp.
CTTTGGCATCAAGATTTTTGATATTGTCTTCAATGGTATCAATCATTGTGTTAAATGAAGAAGACAATATACCTATTTCATCTTCTCTATTCTCATAGTTTGCCCTTGAACTATAATCACCTTCACCTTTGGATATATTTTTTAATAAATTTATGATGTTTGATAAAGGATGTGTTATTGAAAAAGATATTGCTACTCCTATTATTATCAGAGTAATAATTGATATTATTGAGATAAGAAGTATGCTTTTGCCGAGAGAATTTACTATGGCAATATTAGAAGATATTTTATCAGATACAGATTTTAGTGAATTGTTTGTAAGGTTGTGAACATCGGTCAATGCTTGTTTAACTTGTTTAACTTGTATATTTATGCTCTCATTTAGTTTACTATTTACAGAGATTAATGTTCTAAATGAATCTTCTATATCTTCATTATCATAAATTAAATTTTGTATATCTTTGCTGTTATTTAATTTTCTGATTATATCATTATTTTTTTTGAAATTATTTAGTATCTCTTTTATTAATAACTCATCGTTATTTATCAGAGCAGGTTCTATTTTGGTAAGGATAAAATCAATATTTGAAAAAATTGATAAAGTTTGTTGTTCAGGTAATTTTAAGGTAGATATATTTTTCTTTAACTCTTGGATATTTGAAAATACATCTTTTTTATTCTTGTTTAATGAGCTAATTCTGATTTGAACATTTTTAACTTCTTGTTCAAGCTTTTTGATTATATTGTTTTCATCAGAATTTTTAAATTTATTAGATAGCTCATCCCTTATATCAATTAATTTTTTAAGGTATATCTCTTGTTTAAAGGTGGTATAATTTCTAAATGCTTCTTCATAATTAATCATTAATAGGAGAAATTCATATTTATATTTGAAATTAATATTCTCCTCTTTTATCTTCTTTTCATTATCTTCAATAACATTAAACTCTATTGTTGAGTAGTATGTTATTCCAATAAGTAGAAAAACTGGAAGCATAACCAGAGAGATTATTTTGAATTTAATAGATATATTGTTGAATATTTTCTTTACCATTTTGTTACTCCTTAAAAAAAAGGGGAGTATCCCCCATAATGTTACCTTTTGTCAAGACCAAATATAGATTTTCCTTATACCAAACACTTACACTGCCTCCAACCATACTTTTTTAGCATCATAATTTCTATTATTGACTCCTTTATAGTAGACTTCATCTGATGTTTGATAACCTAAGTGCTATAGTAAAGCCTCTCACTGTTGTAAATATTGATATATTCATCTATTCCAACTCTTGCCTATTTTATATTGTTATAGCTTTTAGGATATACATCCTCATATTTGAGTGTTCTCCAAAATATATCCATGACAATGTTATCAATAGATCTCCCTTTGGCATCCATAGAGATTGAGATATTATTTTGTGTGAGTATCTTTATGTCTTTTATAGCATGGGTAACATATTTTAGGTTGCTATTCAAGTGAATCTCATTGTGCCAATAAACAAATTTACTTACACCAGTGCCCTTCAATACATCTATCACTCTTTCACTTTCTGGATAAAATACTTTTTTTAATACTTTCTTTTTTAATCCTCTCCTCTACCTCTCAGCCTGCTTGTTGGTAGGCAGGTGAGAGATCTGTCTTTTTATCTTCTCTTATTCCCCTCTTTGGAGGGGTAGTTAATTCCCATCTACTCAAGGGGTGACACCTTTAGGTGACGGCTAATTCCCCTCTTTGGAGGGGTGGACAGCGAAGCTGGACGGGGTGGTCTTTTCTTTT
>DYJV01000068.1 GCA_020722945.1 Candidatus Methylomirabilis sp.
TTACTAACTTTCAAGTGATAAGATTAGAAAATTATCAGAAAAGTATAACTATTTTCCCCTGATTTAATGATTACAAAATGTTAAAAAGGAAAAAGAAGATTATTTAGATCAACAAATTGAAACTTTGAAGCTTGATCTTGTATAATACATCAAAAAAGATAGAGAGTTTATATCTTTAAAAAATCAGAGTATTATTAATATTTTAAAATTAAAAAAAATGCTTGATTTTTTAAAAAAAATTCTATAAGAGAATAACCTATTTTAATATTTTTTCTATAAGGAGAGTAACTTTATGGCAGTTAGAATCAGATGTCAAAGATTAGGAAGAAAGAAGAAACCTTTTTTTAGAATTGTCGCAGCTAATTCAGAATCACCAAGAGACGGAAAGTTTTTAGAAATTTTAGGCTACTATAATCCTTTACCAGATCCTTCTGTAATCAAGATAAATGCAGATAGATATAAATATTGGTTAAATGTCGGAGCACAACCTTCTAATACTGTGGCTAAATTAGTTGAAAATACAAAGTTATTTGAACAATCAGAAGAATAAGGAGGATCAGATTAATGTTAAAAGAACTTATTGAATTTGTTGCAAAATCTTTGGTAGATTATCCTGAAAAGGTAAAGGTTACTGAGGTAGAGGGTGAAAAGACTTCTGTTATTGAGCTATTGGTAGCAAAAGAAGATCTGGGGAAAGTTATCGGTAAACAGGGTAAAACAGCAAGAGCATTAAGGACAATTTTAGCAGCCTCATCAAACAAAGTAAACAAAAGAGCAGTTTTAGAAATAATTGAATAAACAGCTTCTTAAGATTGGCAAGTTTATTAAACCTCACGGAATAAAAGGTTTAATAAAGTTTTTTTATTATGGAGATTTAGACAATTTTGATTATAAAGAAGTTTTTCTTGAAAATGAAGGAAAACTTCTTTCTTATTTTATAGAGCAGTGGCGTCATTTTAAAGATAACATCCTCCTCTTAAAGATAAAAGGTATTGATACCATTGAAGATATTGATACTTTTCTCAAAGGGAGAGATGTCTTCGTAAATAGAGAAAATATTACTCCTCTTGAAGATGGAGAGTATTATTGGTTTGAGTTGATTGGTTCTAAAGTTTACGATATGGATAAGAATTACATTGGTGAACTCACTCAAATAATCGAAACAGGTAGTAACGATGTTTTTATTGTTAAAGATAAGGATAAAGAAATTCTTATTCCATACATAGAAGATGTTGTAAAAGAGATAGATATCGCAAACTCTCAAATATTTGTATCTATGTTAGAGGCAGTTTAATTTTGTTTCATTTTAATGTTCTTACTATTTTCCCTGAAATAATTGACAATTTTCTTAAATTCTCAATTCTAAAAAGGGGCATTGAAAGCAACCTAATCTCTTGTAATATCTTAAATATTAGGGATTTTGCAGAAAATAAACATAAAGTAGTAGATGACACCCCTTACGGTGGAGGTTTAGGTATGGTTTTAAAACCTGAACCAATTATTAATGCTATCAGCTCTTTGACAAATGAGAAGAAAGGTAAACTAATTATTTTATCTGCAAAAGGGAAACTTTTTAACAGCCGTAAAGCATTAGAATATTCAAAGTGTGATGCGATCACCCTAATATGTGGACGATATGAAGGGATAGACCAGAGAATTATCGATATTGCTGACGAGGAGATTAGTATAGGGGATTTTATCCTCATGGGTGGAGAGATAGCTGCATCTGTAATAATTGAGAGTGTTTCAAGATTTATCCCCGGAGTTTTAGGGAAAGAAGATTCAGCTATAAATGAGTCTTTCTCTGGCAACTTTCTTGAGTATCCTCAATATACAAAACCAAAAGAGCACAACAACCTCTCTGTTCCAGAGATACTTACCTCAGGGCACCATAAAGAGATCGAAAAATGGAGAAAAACTCAACAGCTCAAAATCACTCTCCAGAATAGACCAGATCTTATAAGAGAACGGGAATACCCTCTATCAATTGAAGAGATAAAAGAAATTAAGGCAAATTTACCACCAAAAGAGATTTATGTATCACTTATTCATTACCCTGTTTACAACAAAAATGGTGATGAAGTCGCAACTGCAACAACCAACATGGATATACACGATATTGCACGAGCCTCAAGAACATACTGTATCTCAAAATATTTTATAGTTACCCCTATTATTGACCAGATAAATTATATAAAAAGAATTACCAAACATTGGATTGAAGGATACGGTTACCAATACAACAAAAATCGTTCAGAAGCTCTCAATACAATAGAGATAATGACCACTTTTGAAGAGTGTATCCAAAACATAAAAGATTTTACCACAAAAAAACTTCTTATAGTTGGAACATCCGCAAGCCATTCAGACAACAATCTAATCTCTTTCAGAAAATTGAGAGAGTTAGCTGAAGAGTATGCTATACTTCTTGTTTTTGGGACAGGATGGGGATTATCGAAGAAATTATTCGATAGATTTGATTATATACTTGAACCCATTTATGGATTAGGCGAATTTAATCATCTTTCTGTAAGAAGTGCAGTATCAATAGTATTAGACAGAATATTAAAAATATAACATCAGGAGGAGATAAAATGAATACCATCGATTATTTACAAATGGAACAGATGAGAGAAGATATCCCAAGTTTTAAAGCTGGGGATACAATAAAAGTTCATTTGAGAGTTAGAGAGGGTGACAAAGAGAGAATCCAGATATTTCAAGGAGATGTAATTGCAAAGAGAAATAATGGATTAGCTTCAACCTTTACTGTAAGAAAAGTATCATTTGGAATAGGAGTAGAGAGGGTTTTCCCTTTACATTCACCATTTTTGGATAAGGTAGAGATTGTTAAAACAGGTAAAGTAAGACGTGGTAAACTTTACTACCTCAGAAATCTTAAAGGTAAAGCAGCTAAAATAGAAGAAAAGAAAACTTGGTAACAAAATTGATATAATGTCAAATAAATTATTTTTATTTGATATAGGGATAAGAGAAAAATATCCTATTATCGCTGGTGTAGATGAAGCAGGCCGCGGTCCATTAGCAGGTCCAGTAGTTGCATCAGCAGTAATATTACCACAAGATTTTAATTCAGATATAATAAATGATTCAAAAAAGCTTTCTCCATCTCAAAGGGAGAAAGCTTTTTTTTTGATTAAAGATATCGCTCTTGATTTTTCAGTTACAGCTTTAAGCAACCAAATCATAGATAAGATCAATATCCTTAATGCTACTCTTTTAGCAATGAGAACCTCCATAGAGAAACTAAAAATATCTCCAGATACCGTAATCATTGATGGGGACAAGCACCCTTTATCAAAATATAATGAGCAATTAATCGTAAAAGGTGATACACTTTCACTTTCAATAGCTTCAGCATCTATAATTTCAAAATATATAAGGGATAGGTTAATGGATAATTACAGCAAGATTTACCCTTTATATAACTTTTCAAAACATAAAGGTTATCCAACAAAAGAGCATAGAGAGATGATAGCGAAGTTTGGAATCTCAAAAATCCATAGAAGAAGTTTTAGGCTTCTATAAGACATGAAAATATCACGAGGGAAATTTGGAGAGATTATTGCAAAAAATTACCTTGAAAAAAATGGTTACAAAGTATTATTTCAAAATTACAAGACAAGGTTTGGAGAAATTGATATTATAGCAGAAGAGAAAGATTTTATAATATTTGTAGAGGTTAAATATAGGACAAACCCCAATTTTGGAAAAGCAGAGGAGAGCATAAACAATTTTAAATTAGAAAAGATAAAGAAAACAGCAGAGCATTTTATCGAATCATTCAACAAAGTAACACACAAAATCAGATTTGACATCATTGCAATCAATAACTTCAGCCATTTAGAGATTAACCATTACAAAAATATCATTTTAGAGGGGGATATACAGTATGATAGATAAAAGTATTTTCAGGGAGTATGACATAAGGGGTATTATTGACCAGAATCTTAATGAAAAAGCAGTAAGATTAATTGCAAGAGCTTACGGAAGCCATTTATACAAGAAATCATCCCCCAAAAATCAACTCACAATTTCAATAGGAATGGACGCAAGGGTATCTTCAGAAAAATTTTTTAAAATAATGGCTGATGAATTTTCAAAGATAGGGATAAATGTGATTGGTATTGGATTATGTCCCACACCACTTCTCTATTACTCACTATTTTCAATTAAAGATTTAGATGGTGGAGTAATGATTACAGGGAGTCACAATCCTCCAGAATACAATGGTTTTAAAATTTGTGTCGGCAAAGACACTATTTATGGTGAGGAGATACAAGAGCTATATCAGATAATAATTAACAACAAGATGGTATCAGATAGAGAGCAAAAGGGAGATATCTCATATTTTGATATAAAAAAATCTTATATAGATTACATCACTAAGCAGTTCTCACATCTTAATGGATGTTTCAAACAGAGCATAGTCATAGATGCAGGCAATGGCGTTGGAAATCTTGTTGCACCTAAAATATTACGAAATCTTGGGTTTAATGTTATAGATATATTCTCAGAACCTGATGGAAATTTTCCCAACCACCACCCTGACCCAACAGTTGAGAAAAATTTAGAAACACTCAAAAAAAGAGTTTTAGAGAGTAACGCTATACTCGGTATAGGTTATGACGGTGATGCTGACAGAATCGGTGCGATTGATGAGAATGCAAATATAATATGGGGGGATCAACTTATGATTCTCTATTCAAGGGATATTCTTGAAAATAGTAAAGGTGCAAAAATAATAGGTGAAGTAAAATGTTCACAAACAATGTATGATGACATCGCTAAAAATGGTGGCATACCGATAATGTGGAGAACTGGTCATTCACTTATAAAAAACAAATTAAAAGATGAGAAAGCCGCTATTGCAGGTGAGATGAGTGGGCATATCTTCTTTGCTGACAGATATTTTGGTTATGACGATGCTATATATGCAACTCTGAGATTAGTAGAGATAATTTGCAAAAAAAAGGTAAAATTAAGTCAACTCCTTCAAAATATTCCAAAAACTTTTATAACAGAGGAGATACGATTTAATTGCCCTGAAGATAAAAAATTTTCTATCCCTGAAAAGTTAAAAGCTCTTATAATTGAAGACAAAACTTTAAAGAACCAAATTAAGGATATTATAACAATCGATGGAGTTAGAATTATATTTGAAGATGGATGGGGACTTGTGAGGGCAAGCAATACTCAATCTGTTTTGGTTATGAGATTTGAGGGGAACAGTTTAGAGAAGAGGGATTTTTACAGAACTGTAATAGAAAATAAGCTACAAATATTAATGCAAAATTAAAAAATTACTAATAATTAATATTTTAATGATTATAGAATTTTTTCTCTTTTTGATACTAAGAGTAAATATTTAATATAGAGATACAAATTTTTATTGATATTTTTAACTTTTTATGCAATTATTAACAGCAGTTTTTATGAATATTTATTTTAATTAGAAGAAAGAGAGGAAGTTTATGATTTTTAAGCACCTGCTTGTAGGACCACTTGATGTAAACTGCTTTATACTCGGTTGTGAGAAAACAAAGGAATCTATCGTTATAGACCCAGGTGGAAATGTTCAAGACATTATTGACTTTTTAACTACAAATCACCTTAAACTCAAATATATTTTATGCACACATTCGCACTTCGACCATATTGGAGGGAACAAACAACTTAAAGATTTTACTGGTGCAAAGATAGCTATTCATAAAGATGAAGCTGACTCTATCACCAATATTTCATCTACTGCTGCTTTATTCGGCATGAAAATAGACAACTCCCCTGAAGCAGATATACTCCTTAACGATGGAGACAAACTCTATGTAGGGGAGGAGATCACCCTTACAACCATCCATACACCCGGTCATTCCTCTGGTTCCTCCTCTTTTTTACTTGAAAATAGTAAAATTATTTTTGTAGGTGATACACTATTTGCTGGTTCAATAGGTCGGACAGATTTACCCGGTGGAGATTTTTCAACTCTTATCAATTCAGTTAAAAAAAATATCTTCACATTACCTGATGAAACTACTGTTTTACCCGGACATGGACCAGATACATCTGTTGGGGAAGAGAAGAGGCATAATCCCTTTTTTTAGAACAATTAAAAAGTTTATTTTAGGCTACGAAATATCTCTCTTTTATTTTTAAGTATCAACCAAATTTAAATAGATAGTAGGAAAGGGGATAAAATGGATATAAAAGAGGGTGTCTATTCAAAAACATCTATGATAAAAATAGGGACAGGCTCAACATCCAAGAAGACAAAATCTGTAAACTACTACTATGCAAAACAGAAAGACACCAATACAATCTCTGTGGATCTCCTCAGTGTTAACCACCAACCTATAGGTTTTATAGAAGATATCGAAGTTGATAAATTCCTAAAAGAGTATGAATTTATTTCTGATCTTACCACATTCAAGAAAAATGAGGAGAAGTTATTACCAGAGAAAATTGAATCTACTGAACATGTAAGATTAGGAGACAAACACTTAGATAACAAAGAGTTCAATAGTGCAGAATACGAATATGGGATAGCTCTCAAATATGATGAGAAAAATCTTAAAGCTCACCATGGAATAAGTAAAGTATATCTTGAAACAGGACAAACAGAAAAAGCAAAAGATATACTCAAGAAAATGAGTGCTATCGAAGAATTATACGACCCAGAGAACAAACATATATTCAATGAATTGGCAATAAATTTAAGAAAGCAAAAGATGTATGAAGAAGCATTTAATAATTACCAAAAAGCTATCAGCATGGACCCAAACGACGAGATACTTTATTACAATATGGCAAGAGCATATTACGACAAAGGTGAATTGGAAACAGCAATAAAGATATTTCAACAAGCACTAACTATAAACCCTAATTTTACAGAGGCCAAAAAAGCACTCGATTTTATCACAAGAAAAATGAAACAATGATAATAGAAAATATCTTAAACAAAATTAAAGCAATTGGGAAAACCTCCAATTTCCAAATTGATGATAGTATCCTTACTGAAGGGACAGAGGGTAATACTATATTTTTTCTCTTAAAGGGTGAAGTTGGTGTTACACTATTTACAGAATTAGGAAAAGAGATTCTTCTTAACAAATTAAAAGCACCAAATTTCTTTGGAGAGATAGGAATGCTCGACAATAGAGAGAGGAGTGCAACTATTGTAGCATTGACAGAGTGTGAAGTAGTAGAGATAAATAGGGAGAAATTCCTTGAATTTATTAAGCAGGAGAATGAAACTTTTTTCATATTTATGCTTGAAATGATCAGAAGATTACGTGAAGCAAACAGAAAAATATATATACTCAGCATTAATAACGCTTCAGAGAGACTAAAATGTTATATCAGAGATCTTTTCCTCAACTCTCTAAACAAACAACCCCCAAAACTTAACCTTCCCTTTCATTCAGATTTGTCAAAGGAGATCGGTCTTGCAAGGGAAACTATAACCAAAATATTAGGAGAGTTTAAGAAAGAGGGTGTAATATCAGATACAAATGGTGAAATAAAGGTAAACGAAAAACTACTTTTTAAATAATCCCAAACATACAAAATATACAATTCCACCAAAACAAACTATTGTAGAACCTGTAGGCATATCAAGATACCAAGATATCAGAAACCCAACAAAATATATAAAAAAACTGTAAAATACACTAATAAAAAAAGCTTTTTTATAATCATTGCAGAAAAGAAAAGCAAAAGTCCCCGGGAGTATGAGAAGGGCACTCACCAGAATAATTCCTATCAATTTTATACTTACAACAATAATAACCGAGATAATAAGAAGGAGGATTGAATCGTAAAAAGAAACATTTATCCTTGATATCTTTGCAACCTCTTCGTCAAAAGCAATAAATATAAATTCTTTGAAGAAAAGGTAGAGAAGAGATAAAGATAGTATAGATGTCACAACAATTACATAAATATCATTTATGGTGAGAGATAGAACAGAACCAAACATATAACTCATAAGATCAAAATTATAATCTTTTTTTAGGTATATAAAAACAGCTCCCAAAGCCATTGTAAACGAAAAGAACAATCCTATACTGTTGTCATAATCTATCTTTCCCATATTAGTTGTCTTGCCTATCAGAAAAGCAACTAATATACATAAAATAGCTGTGGTAAGCATTATATTGGTGCCTAATAGTAGTGCCAGAGCTACCCCTGCAAATGCTGAGTGTGAGATCCCAACACCAAGGAAAGATAATTTTCTTAATATCACAAAGATCGAGACAATCCCAAATATCAGACTTAAAAATATTCCTGCAATTAAGGTATTACTGAATATTGTTATCATATCGTTTCTGTTTACAAGTAAAACACTCTTTATCGTGTATTACAAACATCATATCTTTGCCAAAAACTTTCTCTACAATATCAGAAGGGATGCAACCACTTCCATAAAAATGTATGGTTTTGTTGAGACATATAATTTTATCAACATACATAGAGACTGTCCCTATATCGTGTGAGATAATAAGTATTGAAGTCCCTTTGGTTTTAAGATCAGTAAGTATTTTGTAAAGATCGTGCTGAGCCATTATATCAAGGCTTGTAAGTGGCTCATCCAATATTAATATTTTTGGATTGGTTGATAAAGCTCTTGCAATAAGCACTCTCTGCTTTAATCCACCCGACAGTTTCTGAAAATCACTATCTTTATACTCTGATATTTTAAGAAGTTCTAACTTTTCAGTTACAATGTCAAGGTCTTTAATGGAAGGTTGTTTGAAGTATGGTATAAGAGGGAATCTACCCATCATAATAACATCTACAACTTTAGCAGGAAAATTAATATTTTGTTTGCTGAATTGGGGAAGATAACCAACAGAACCCGCAGGGTATTTACCTGCTGGAAAACTCAACAACTGTATCTCTCCACTTATAGATGGAATAATACCAAGAAGAGTTTTTATCAATGTTGTTTTCCCAGAACCATTAGGACCTATAATAGAAACAAACTCTGATGAGAAGAGAGTTAGATTGATGTTTTCTAATATAGATATACCACCAAGGGAAACATTGACGTTTTTTAAAAATCCTATTTCTCTCCCTTGTGGCATATTATCGGCTATTTTTAATAATATAGTTTAATAATATAGCTTACTACAAAACCTAAAGTGAAGATTTAAGATTGTTGATTCTGAGTGCCAATCTTGATATTTTTCTTGAAGCATTTTTCTTATGGTAAACACCTTTACTTTTAGCTTTATATACAATTTTAGTTGCTTCAGAAAAGAGAGAGTCTATATTTTCTGTGTTTTTCTGTTCTATAGCAATCAATAATTTTTTAATTGCTGTCTTTGTATAACTTTTGATAGCTTTGTTTCTTATATTTTTCTTTTCATTTTGCTTCACTCTCTTTAATGCTGATTTGTGATTTGCCAAGATAATCCTCCTACTTTATAATTAAGGAGGTTTAATTATATTTTTCTTTCAATATTGTCAAGATTTTTTTCATTACTACAAAAAATATTTTAAAAAAATAGAGACATCATCTACTATTGATACCCTATTCTAAAAATAGTATTGACAATTTATTTTTTCCAATGGTATAAATTTACGATGTATAAAATTAAATTCAACATCTGGGGATATTTTGTATCTACCTTTGTATTTCTAATAGTTTTTGGTGCATTTCTCCTCAAAATTCCTTCAGCCTACAAAATTACAGAATTTGGAAATCTCTCATTCATAGATGCACTATTTACATCTACTTCTGCTGTGTGCGTTACAGGACTTACAGTCAAGAATACCTCTAATTTTACATACTTTGGGCAATTATTAATACTTTTTCTTATTCAAGTGGGTGGTTTAGGGATTATGACAATAACTACATCGATAGTTTTATTTGTAAAGGGTGAAATCAACCTTAATCAAAGATTAATGGTTACAAAAATTACAGATCTATTCGGAATGAATGAAGTTGAAAGCATCCTCAAATACATTATATTATTGACATTTATTATAGAAACATTGGGGGCATTATTTTTGACATTAGGTTTTCTCCTTCAAGGTGAAGATATTCACTCTGCTATTTATCTTGGAATATTTCATTCAATATCAGCATTTTGCAATGCAGGATTCTCAACATTTGACAACAGCCTTTTAAATTCAAATAACCTTATCAAAATAGTAGTATCATTACTCGTAATATTAGGTGGGTTAGGTTACTATGTGATCTACGACATATATAGAAACATAAATTTTAAAAGAAGATTCAAAACTCACACCAAAATAGTGTTAATTACAAGTTCGCTACTTATAATATTTGGAGCATTTATTTTCCTATTCATAGCTAAAGATATGGATATAATGGACAGTTTCTTTCAATCTATTTCAGCAAGAACTGCTGGATTTAATTCAATTGATCTTCTACCGCTCGACAATTTAAGTAAGCTTACATTATTAATATTAATGATAATAGGTGCTTCACCAGGTGGGACTGGAGGTGGAATAAAAACATCCACATTCTTCGTAGCTACTTTATCAGTTGTAGAGATTTTAAAGGGTAATAATAAGATTGTATTTTTAGGTAGGGAGATATCTTCCAATACAATATTAAGGAGTTTTTGCATTATTTCACTATACATATTTGTAGATATCCTTGCATCCCTTGTAATGACTTTTTTTTATCAATACAATTTTATTGAAATACTATTTGAGACAACATCTGCACTTGGCACAGTTGGTCTATCACTCGGCGTATCAGGAAAAGTTGACAATCCAGGCAAAATTATCCTTATATTGTGTATGTTTATAGGAAGGGTTGGTCCTGCAGCTCTTTTCCTCTCAATGATTCACTTAGAGAAACAAAATTTAATAACCTATCCTGAAGAAAAAATTATATTGGGGTAATCAATGGAAAACAAATTTAAAGACATACTTGTAATTGGTTTGGGAATTTTTGGTTACGAAACTGCCAAGCAACTTGCAGTAGAGAAACTTAATGTAATTGTTGTTGACAAAAATATCAAAAAAGTTTCAATGATTAAAGACTTTGTTAGTGAGGCACTTGTAGCTGACGCTTCGTCAGAAGAAGTTCTCAAAGAGCTCTCTGTTGACAAATACGATGTTGTGATAGTCGGAATAGGTAGCAGCAATTTTGAAAGTTTGATAATGTGCATCACTTATTTGAAAAATCTCAAAGCACAAAAAATAATTGCCAAAGCTAACAACGAAATTCAAAAAGAGATACTTTCTAAAATAGGGGCAGATGAGGTCATTCTACCAGAGAAAGAGGTCGCAACTAAACTTGCAAGACATATAGTAAAACCTAATATAGTTGATTTCTTTTATTTGGCAAATGATAGCACAATCGCAACCATTAAAATCCCTGGGAAATTTATTAATAAAACATTAAAAGAGATAGACCTTCGAAACAAATACAACATCAATGCAGTAATGATAATAAGGAACAACAAATCAATGATGATAAAAAACCCAGATCTAAAGTTTTTAGATGGTGATGAGATTGTTGTAATGGGTGAAGAGGATGCTATAAAGAAAATTTTTTAAAAAAATAGAAGAATATCTCCACAATCATAAAGTAAATATCCATCCATTTCATATAGTTAACACAAGACTGAAGTAAAAACAAAAAGAAATAGGAAAAAATTGACCACCCTGCAGCTTTACCTGCCACCCCCCAGAAGAACAGGCGTAAGGCTGAAGTGCTGAAGGCTGAAGGAAAAGATAAAAAAATAAAAGCAAGAAAAGACAAAAAAATAAAAGAATGACCACCCCGTAGCTTTGCGACACCTCTCCCTCGACGAGGTGGGGAGCTAAAATGGAAGAAAGACCACCCCGTCA
>DYJV01000008.1 GCA_020722945.1 Candidatus Methylomirabilis sp.
AAAGTTTAATGTCACCTTTTGTCAAGACTAAATATAAATTCTTTTTTATACCAGCCACTTACATTACCTTCAAATAGTGGACACTTTTTCCCAATACAACTACTATTTTGTGAATGTTGCCTACATTTAAAATTGTATTGAGCAGGAAGGGAGATTCCGAGAAGTTGAGCTGATATTTCAGAGAGTAATTTTAATCCGATAAACGTTTCCCTTTGGCAGCATCTTGGAGCATTAAAATTAGCTATCTCTTTCAAAACTTGAGAAGAAAAATCCATTATTTTACTCCTCTGCTCAGGTTTTAAAGGGTTTGATTTCATAATCACAGATAACCCTACCCCAACACCTGTTGCCACTCCACAAACGCCCATAAATCCACAACTTCCACCCGGAATCTTTCCACCCCTATCTATACCAGCAATGATATCACTATCATCTATTTTACCACCATTATTTCTGTAAGCAGTTAAAATAATTCCCGGAACAAAAGAGTGATACTCTGGACCATGCATTGGGAAAAATGAATTATTACGCACTATCTCAAATATTTTTAACATATCCCTTTCATCTGAATTAATAAGATTTTTTTTCATAAAAAAGATTGGCTTTCTGTAATGGCATTCATCACAGATAAAATGTCCATTTTCGCACTTTACACTTGTTTTTGAAACCTTGCCACAGATAAAACATCTCTCTTCTTTTTCATAATCGTGGTAGACAAGATCTCTTCCACAAATAAGACATCCAGTTTCATAAAAATTTTTAAAATCGGGTAAAAGATAACTACTTCTATCATCTGCTTTACTCTCAGGAGTTAATACACAGCAGCTAATCATATCTTTATTTGTAACAGCACCATTATTATTAGTAATAAATATAGTATCTTCATCTTCATCTGTAAAAAAATAATCATTTACCGATCCTGCCCTGTAAAATTGTAAATCATCATTAACAAAATATCTTGATGGTCCAGGGTAGTAAACTGTTTTTTTATTATGTTGAGAAAATTTTTGTGCTGAAAAAGTAAGTGAGAAAAATTTAAAACCTTGCTCAACTCTGTAAGGGACCCTTGATAGCACTTTTATATTTTTAAATCCTACAAGGGCAAGAGAATCAAAAAGTTGCTCCTCTGTCATACTTCCTGAAAGACATTCACCCTTTAATTTGTCATTCTGCAAAAAGGATATGGGGAGAGTTTTTTCAGATACAACATCACTTACAACCATCTTCCCACTATTTTTTAATATTCTGAATATCTCTCTAAATACCATCTTTTTGTTGTGAGAAAGATTAATTACACAGTTTGACATAACAAAATTAAAAAAATCATCAGAAAATGGTAAATTCTCTATAAAACCTTTAATATAGGTTATATTTTTTGCGCCTTTACTATTTTTAGCTTTTTGAGAAAGTGTAAGCATTTCATCCAACATATCAATGCCAACAACACAACCTATATCACCAACTAAATCCGCCGCAATCAATGTTTCAACACCACTTCCACTTCCAAGATCAAGTATATAATCACCTCTCTTTAGTGAAATATGATTAACCGGACTTCCACATCCGTAACTTTTTGAAATATTCTCTTCAGGGATATTTGAAGCTCTTAAATTCTCAATAAAAGGATTAAGTATATCAACATTTTCATTTATTGCAGCTCTTTTATAAAAACTTTGAACAGCCTCAATACCACTGCTTGTTGCAAAGGTGAGTAGGCAATTTGAATGAGTTAGAAAGACCTCCCCCTTTTTACCACAATCCTCAATTCTATCGCCTGTTTCAAAAAGAATTCTTGGGAGTTTATCCTTTTTATCGAAAATAGCAGCTTCCTCAACTATCATAGATTTTATAATATTATTATAGATTTGAATAAAAGGGTCTTTCCCAAAAATCTCACCAGAGTAGAAGAATGAAAGATCAAGATCCCCCCCACCATTTATAAATTTCCAATCATCATATTTTAAATCAGGAATATCTTTTACAGATAGTTCTCTTAATTTTCTCAAAGTAGCACTGTTTATCCATACATCAGATAAAGTGTTGGTCAAAATATCACCACAGCATAAATCTTGAATAAAAATAGTTGCAGCAGTTGGGTAAACTTTTAGATCTGGACCAATTGCAAAACTCTCAATGCCAGCAGATGTAAGGTCATGTTTCAAATTGGGATAGGTAAAAACCTGAGTTGCTATTGAATAGAAATTATCTATATTTGCATTGTATTTTTTGGCTGTCTCTCTGTATTTATAAAGAGATTCAAATTGGGCAGTAACAATATTTTTGTCAAAATTTTTCCCATTCCCATTAGGTATATGATATAGAAAATGAAAATTTTTAACTCCCATCTTCATAAAAAATTCAATATCAAACTCCTTACTTAGAAGATCTACTCCAAGCGTAAAATTAAAATTACCATTTATCAGTATCTTTATTGACTCCAATAAAGATTCAAAACTCACTCCCCTTATATTTTCATATCTTTGGAAAGTCCCCTCACAACTTAGTTGAAAATGTAATCTATCTACATCACATTTACTTTGAAATTCTGTGTAAAGATTTTTTAATGGTATCCCATTTGTAAGGAATGCAACTTTGCTATCCCTACTCTTGGTATGAATATATCTTACTATATCAACTATCTCTTGATAAACCAAAGGTTCTCCACCTGTAAAGATAAAAACATTTGTGCCAATATCTAATAAAGAGTCAATAATAAATATCAATTTGCTCTTTTCTATCTCCAATCCATCATTTAAATGTTCAGAAAATAAACAGTGCCTGCATTTGAGATTACACCTATTGGTGATGTGAAGCCAAACTTCTTTTGGGTATGTGCACTCGACTTTTTCTCCCCTTCCAGTGTAAACTTTATCTTCAATTTTTTTCAATATAGATTCTATAAAAGTTTCAGCAGCAATAGCTTGCGATGAAAATTTTAGATCAAGGGTTTTTGCTGCACTGTAGATATCACCTGTTTCGATAAAAGTTTTAATAATGGTATCCCCAGCTTTGTTTGGAACAAACCAGTAAGGTTGTTCAGGTAAAATATACAAGGGGTAATCGTTATGCTCAATCCTTCTTAATTTTTTTAACTTTTCCAAAAATATCTCCTAATATAAATTTTATTATTGCAATTCTATTATTCAAGGTTTGCCTAATAAAACCATTTTTATACCAGCTCCGAGCAGAGGTTTTGACTTTTTCATCAAGTATTTTTACTGTCACACCATACTTTAAGGCTTTTCTGATAAATATGATATCTTCAAGTTCGGTAACATCATCAAAAGCTCCCATTGATGAGAATAGATTTTTAGAAACAATTATTACTTGATCCCCATACGGAATATTTGAAAAAAAAAGTCTAATAGAGGTAAAAAACTCAATAATTCTAAAGTAAAAATTTGGTGAGTCTATACACAAACTAAAAGATACAATCTTTTTATCATAGTTTGTTTTAAATTGATGCTCTATTAAATTGAAACTATTTTGAGGTATTACTGTATCTGCATGAAGAAACATTAAGATATCTCCATTAGCAACTTCTGCCCCAATGTTCATCTGTTTAGCCCGACATTTATGATCAGCAAGTAAAACTTTGATGATTTCAGGTGAAAAATACTCTAATATTTTGTTTACAGTTGCATCATCACCCTTTACAGCAACAACTATAATTTCACTTTTGATATAACAACTTTGTTCAATTGCTAAAAGCACACTCTTTATACAATTTACAATATAATGCTCTTCATTATACGCCGGTATGACAACAGAAATTTTCATAGATTGAAATATTGTTGGTATTGTTTGATAAAGTTAATGGAGAGAAGATCACTACTGTTGTATATCTGATAAAAATTTCTTAAATCTTCAATTGTATCTATATCCCGTAACTCCTCAACAAAATTTGTAGATAATCCATTTTCATCTATTTTCTTAACAGTGTGTTTAAATACTTCAGGAGTGCTCCACTCTATATTTTTAAAAATATCTAAAATTAATGCCCCTCTCCTAAAACCTATAAGATAGTAACCCCCATCAGATGCAGGTCCCAATACAGTATCATAAACAGAGAGTGAATTTAACGATTCGGTTACGATTTTACCATTTATTTGAGGTGTATCACTACCTATGATAATTGCACAATCAAAATTGTGCTGAAAAATAAGGTCAAATGCATTAAACATCTTTTCACCAAGATCGTATCCAGCCTGCTTATAAGCTGATTTTATTATTGCTGAACCATCTTCTGCTTTAAATGAGAATATATCAGGATAAGAAAAGATAAAATATGGAAAACCTGAATCTTTTACAGAGTTAACGGTATCAATAAGAGAGTTTTTATAAAAATTTATAGCAAAATCTGTAGATGTTGTTGCTGCAAGCCTCGTCTTTACATCAGAAGTTTGAAAATCTTTTGCAAAAATAATTACTCCACTTCTCATTTTTCAATAGGTAACTCACTCAATGCCGACCATTCCCAAAAACCGTTGTCATAATTTTCAACATCAGTATAACCAATATATTTCATGATAGAATAAACAAATCCCGAACGGACACCACCTGTGCATACTGTTACTACTTTTTTATCTATCTTGTCAGGGTTTGGAATCCCTTTTTTATTCAAGAGAGCAAGAATCTCTTTTTTAGATTTTAAAGTATAATCTACATTTGTAAAATCTCTCCAGTTTATAAAAATAGACTTAGGAATATGTCCCCCCCGCTTTTCACCATAAAGAATTGCACCATTATACTCTTGGAGCTCCCTTGTATCAATCAGTAATGCAGAATCATTTCGAAGCATACTTTCTATATCTTTTGCATTAATCATAGTGAAATTTTCTAATTTAAGAGGTTTTGAAGATACTTTTGCAAAATTTATCGTGGGTATTAATGAGGTAGGATAACCTTTATCTTTCCACAACTGATAACCTCCATTAAGTATTGAAATATTCTTATACCCAAGTTTGTCAAAAAGCCAGAAGAGTCTCCCCTCTGCTCCCCAGCTATCATTATCCCCATAAAATATAATTTTTTTATCACGATACAACCCTTTTTTTGAAAATGTAACCTCTATCTCTTTTAAAGGTTTTAATACACAAGGGACCTCCCCCTTTTTGTAGCACAATTCACTGCTACATCCACCATCAAGGTGAATAGCATTATTAATATGACCCTTTAAATAACTTATAGAGCTTCGTGCATCCACAATTAGAGTAGAGTTTTCTTTATAATCTCTAAATAAATCATCTGCATTTACAAACATACTCCAAGAATTATCAGAAAATGTCAGAAAGATAAAGATAAAAAGAGATACCAAACGGATCATTTCTTGAATCTCCTATAAATTATTGGAATTGTCGAAATAACTACTATAAATACAATACCTATTATAAACTCCTTTGTTATCTCACCTTTAAAAATATCAAAGATAGAACTTCCAAACACAACATAAGCTATACATCCGGGGAGCATACAGAGGAAGGTTGCAAGAAAGTATTGGTAAAATTTGACATCTGTGATCCCAAAGAAATAGTTGAGCAAATTATAAGGGAATATCGGGATAAGCCTTGTAAAAGCAACTATCTTCCATCCATTATTATCAATTTTTGCTTTGAGTGGCTCAAGCTTACTCCCCTTAATCTTATCCTCTGCCCACTCCCTCACAAAGTATCTTGCAAGTAGAAAAGCAAATGAAGCACCAATAGTTGCTCCTATATTAGCATAGATTACACCCCATAAAGGACCAAAAATTGCCCCAGCAGCCAAAGCAAAAGGTATTGCTGGAATAAATAATACTGGAGTCACAGAATAGAGAAGTATAAAGATAAGTGGTGCCCAAAATCCTGAATTTTCAACAAGATTTTTAAGATTATCCTCATTTACATAAGATGCAAGATTAAAAAATTTCACAAAAACTATAATCAAAATTAAAAATAAAGTAAAAAAAATAAATTTTCTTTTCATTTAGCTAACCTCTTTAATTCTCTCTTTAACTTCCATCTATTTTTCCAAAAAGTAAAAAAATTTATCTTACTAAAATCATTAAAAAGGATATCAAGTATATGGTGAACATCAACTTTTTTATTCTTCAAAAAAGATTTACAACCGTAGCAATATGTAGCAATAGTGTTATTGGCATATTCCATATGTTTTTTTTTCCATGAATCAGATAACTCTCTGTTGTAAAATCTTACACCGCCACCTTCACCACAACATAAGGTTTTGTCTCTATTATATTTAGTTGAAGTTATTGTAATACCATTATTTGAAAGTATCCCCCTCACGAGATCTTGAGTCTGACTATCTCCTCTCAATACACAGGGATCATGAAGTGTAACACTCTGATCAAAAGTTGAGCTTTTATCAGAAAGGTATTTATAAATTGTATTTACTTCAATTTCAGTATAATTTCTTAAAACTCTTGTGCAACTTGGACATACCGTTATGATCTCAACAATTCCATGATTTTTAAATATATTTATCTTTTCAAACATCTTTTTTTCAAATTTATCTACATTCCCAAGATCGTGAGATATTTTATAACAGCAATCTATAGCAATGCCAATAGCCCCTACCTTTGATTCAAGATATTTATATACATTTAATACCATTGCGGGTGGTTTCCCTGTGAAAGCACAACCAAGAAAGAATAATTTATTTGCATTTTGAGGGATATGATAAAATTTAAAAATATCTGAACCTGAATTTTTTTCATAAGAAAGGAGAGATTTAAATTTTTTTAAAACCATTTTGGAATCACTTTTAAAAACATCTCTTCTTAAATTAAGGAAATAACTCTTTATATCAATGCCTTTTGGACAAACAGCATTGCACAACCCACATAGAGAACATTCATAAGCAACTCTTTTTTCAAGATCTCCATTACTGATTATTTTATGAATATCCGAAGGATTCCCATACTTTTTTAAAAATTCACAATCTTTAAGGCATTTATTGCAACTTATACAATTTTCAAACATCAGCTCCCCTTTTTTAATGTATGGTAAAAACTAAGCATCGAACTGTAAAGAAAACCTACAAAAAATATTAACAATAGAGGGACAGAAAAGAAATTACCTCTTGTTACTGAAAATAAAATTATATATCCAAAATAGAGTGCCATTATAAATTCAACAGATGGAAGAGATAAATTTTTTACTCTATAATTTTTATAAAACCATTTCTCTCTCTTTAAAGTTATATTAAACTTAGGTGTTCTTTCAAAAGATGATTTTTTATTAAAAAGAGCTTCAAGAACAGCCTTTGAGTTATTTATACTCATAGCTATCCCCACAGACATAAGCATTGGTATTTTTAATATACTTTTTGCAAAAGAAGAGCCCCTCTCCATTTCTGCAACAATATAAAATATAGCAATAGAAAAAAATGAAAAAACAAAAAGAGGGATATCTGTAAATAAGAGTTGATACCAGCCAATATCAAGTCTACTTACAATTGATGGATACATTACAAGAGAAAGCAGTAAGACAAGTATATAGGAGAAGTTACCCCCAAGATGAAAAAGTGCTTCCAACTTTACAGTCAATGGAAGTTTCTCTTTTAAAAGGAGAGGGAAATCTTTTTTAAAAGTCTCAATAGAGCCTTTTGCCCATCTATGTTGCTGCTGTTTGAAAGCATTGATGTCAACAGGTAACTCACTCAAAGATTTTGAATCTTTCAGATATAAAAACTTCCAACCTTTGATTTGTGCCCGATAGCTTAAATCAAGGTCTTCAGTTAGTGTATCATCCTGCCATCCACCAGCATCTATTATTGCTCTTTTTCTCCATATCCCTGCTGTCCCATTGAAGTTAAAAAATTTGCCACTCCTATTCCTTGCAAAATGCTCAACAATAAAATGTCCGTCAAGCATTACCCCTTGGATCTCTGTAATAGCAGAGTAGTCCCTATTTATATAATCCCAACATGTCTGAACCATCCCTATTTGGGGATCTGTAAAGTAATGAATGGTATCCTTTATAAAATTTTGAGGAACTAAAAAATCAGCATCGAATATAGCAATAAAATTACCCTTTGCAATTTCAAGCCCATATTGTAGTGCACCTGCTTTAAAACCAAAACGATTCCCCCGCCTTATATGGGTAATATTAAAGCCCTTTTCTATTAGATCGTTAACAATCTTAGCAATAATATCCGTTGTCTCATCAGTAGAATCGTCAAGCACCTGCACTTCAAATCTGCTTTTTGGGTAACTTACATTCACAGATGAATTGATAAGCCTCTCTACAACATACTTTTCGTTATAGACAGGCAACTGAATCGTTACAAACGGCAACTTCCCAAATTTACCTGAAGGTTTTAATATCTCATTTTTTAAAATATAGTAGTGCAATACCATCAGTAATCTATGCAAACAGAAAATAGAGAGAAGAAACATCAACAGAAAATAAATTTTAACAATAATGGGAAAATCAAAAAAGAACATATCCAAAATCAATTACTTAAAGTAAAGTTACCATATAGCAGAGATCGCAAATGTATAGGTAGCTCCCAAAGAGGTGTCTTTACCATATATTTCAGGGGTGTATTCAAATTCTACTGCAATATTTTTGTAAACTTTATAACCGATTGTAATATCAAGTTTTCCAAGATCGTATTCAGAGGATAATGTAGGATTACCTGAAAAATCAAACTCTTTATCACCATTACCCATTCCAAGTATTCCGTCAAGTTTGACCCTTCCGTATAACTTCTTTGTAAAATCACCACCTATCTCTATAAGATATCTCAATTCATCAGCAGGTGCTTCTGCTCTCCACCTATAACCCATCTCAAAATTTGCATAACCGGGTATTATTGGCCAAAGGGATGTGCCAAATAGAGCTCTCAACTCAAAATCGTATTGACCATTGCCAAGTGCCAAAGTATCATCTTTGTCGTATGCTTCAGGAATTTTTAAAACTCCTTGTAGAGAAAAAACACCTTTTTCACCTTTGAATATATTGTATTTAACCCCAAGATCAATATCTCCAATGCCATTATTATCCATTTTGGTATAATCATCCTCTTTCTTTATATCTTTGTAATACAATGAAGTAATGGCAGTTAGTTTGTCAGTTATACCATATTCTGCATAAAGACTCATATTGTAATCCTGAAAATCACCATCAAACTTGTAATCTTCACTTCCACCACCACTCAAAAACTCTTTATCTGAGTAGTAGTAGTTAAACCCTAATCTTGTATATAATTTGTTTTTCTCCATACTCCATGCACCAGCAAAAAGATTCCCTGAAACAAAGAGTGCCACTATTATAAAAATTACTCTTCTCAATTTTTACCTCCTCTTTTTTATACTATAAAATCAATTTGTTCCAAACTTTGAAAAAATTTAGTAAGAAAGTGCATTTAATACACTCTGTTTCAACACTTCAAGCATAAATTTACCCATTTCAGACTTACTCATATTAGGCCAATTTGTTTTGTTGGCAGGGTTAGTATCCCACAATAATTTTGCATTTGCGATCTGCAATTCACTTATACTCTGCATATACCTATCAATAAAAAATTCAGGATTATGGGCTACTACTGCAACCTTGTTAGAATCAATAGGCACAACAAATAGCGACAGTGGAATTGATGCAAATCTCCAGATGCCAAGATTCATGAAAAAAGGGTGCATATAAGATTCGAAAAACTGCATCTGATAGATACTTCCGATAGAAGTATCAAACTTAGAAAGTTGATAAGGGTCATTGTAAGCATGTATAACACTATTTTTTACAAGGGTAAGCATAGAATCACTTTTGTTAGGGATTACCCAATCCTTGATAACAACTTTTTTGCCATCTTTTAAAATCCATCCATCCTTTATTGCTGAAAATCTTGGGAAAGAGAGTATCCCTTTAAATATTGCGGATTCATCGTATAGGTATTTGTAATCCTCTATGCTGCCACCAACACTGTATGAATGCTGACTATTACCCCCTCCAAAAATGATTACATCACCTTTTTTTATGGCATTAGCAACAGCTTCAATATTTTGAAATTTCTTACCTGATCCAACTTCAACTTCATTTAATACTACAAGTGGCAAGTGAGTTGATGAAAATGATACTTTTGAGTCAGGCATCACAGGATCAAATAAAGCATCAGGAAATGCTTGATTAACAGCATTCATTAAAACCAATCTTGCATTTTCAAGCAATCCCTTATTTTTACTACTCAAAAGATTAAATTGAGAGATATAACTAATTGGATCAACCAAACATATATGGATTATTTTCAACCCAAACTGTTCAGATGGAAGAAATATAAATCTAAAAGGTAGAGTAACAACAGATTCAGGGGATACCTTGAGTAGCTCCTCCTCTACTTTAGACATACGAACTTCAAGGACTCTTACCCCCGAACTTTCAGCTATTTTCACAAGAAAATTACCATAAGAGTATTTTGAAGTAGGGCCTATAGGAGAAGCTAAAATAGTATTTGTAGCAAATGTGGTAAATGAAGTGTCTTTTGAGAGGTAATCACCAAGCTTTTTAACAGCACTATCTATCTCCTTTATAACATTGCTGTCATATTCAACCTTAAACCTTGCAGTATCAATAAGGTCATAAGCATCAGTATAACTGTAATGCAAAGGTGGTAGTTTCTTCACTTCAAACCCAGCATAGCTAAATTGGAAAAAGATAATTAAATTGAAAAAGATAAAGATAGAAATGAGAAGTTTGTTGCTATTTTTCATAAGATCTCCCTTCTAATTAGAATAGTTTAGTTTTAGCATAAATATAGTTTTTAATATTTTGTAACCAGCCAAAATTGTCCCTTTTACTGTCCCACTTATTTTAGATCTCCCTATCCTCTTTCTATAACAAACAGGAATCTCTTTTACCTTTAAATTATTTAATATAGCTTTTATTTGCATCTCAACAGTCCAGCCATAATCTTTATCTTTCATATCAAGCTGGAGCAATTTATTAAATTTTATTGCTCTGAAAGGACCTAAATCAGTATATCTAAAGTTCCAGAAGGCATCGATTACTCTTGTAGCAAGCCAATTTCCAAAAATTGACTGTGGTGTAAGAAACTGTTTATCCATCCTTGCTCCAACTACAAAATCAAAACCATCTTCCAAAATAGGCTTTAGCAACTTATCAATCTCTTCAGGGTAATCACTGTAATCACCATCAAGAAATACTACTATATCTGTTTCAGGAAGGTTCTCTTTTATAAAGTTGATACCTTTCATACATGCAGATCCATAACCTCTCCTTTTCTCAAAAAGAAGTGTAGCTGAAGTTTTGGAAACTATTTGAGGGGTAAGGTCAACACTCCCATTATCGACAACTATTTTATTTTTGAATATTTCAGGAATATCATTCAAAACTTTTATAATTGAACCCTCTTCATTAAGAACAGGAATAATAATAGCAACTTTATTTCCCATTCTTTTGCATATAAATAAAAAAAGCTATATTGTCCAATTCCTTTTTTTTATTGACTTAAAGAGTTTTATAAATAATTTTTATGATAACTCTTTATCTTTTGATAACCACTATCTAAAATAAAATAGAGTAAAAAATAGGGTTAAAAATCTTTTTTATACAAAAAAGGTAAATTAGTGGGGTAAGTTTTATTATAAGTTGATTTGCTTGATTATAAATGCTATTTTATATCTCTTTTACAGAGATACAGATCCACTTTAGATAGGCAGATAAAGATAAGAGTAAATTCAGATATATTTATCTCTATACAATTTTTGAGAAAAAATTTGATTAGGAGTTTACCCATTTATATGATACGATTGGGAGCTTGCAAAAATATTTCATATCTACAATATTTTTTATAATGGGAAAGAGATTTTTTCTACCTTTTGTAATAGCTGTATATCTTTTAAGTTACCTTTATCTCTTTTTTTCCAATAGTTTTAAATACAATTTTTTTATTTTGAGCTATACAGCTACTATTTTGTCAGTTTTATACTTTGTTTTACTGAGAAATTCTCTCAATAGGAACATTATCTTACTCCTCACGCTACTTACTCTCACTTTAAAATTTTTATTTATATTCAAAGAACCACTTTTGTCAGATGATATTTATAGGTATTTATGGGAGGGGAAGATTCTTTTAAATGGTTTTAATCCTTACACATTCCCACCTAATTCAGAGGCTCTCTCCTTTTTAAGGGATAATATCTATATCAACGTCAACCATAAAGAGTTTACAGCAATTTATCCCCCATTTAATCTTATTTTAAATGCTCTTATTGTAAAACTTCACTACTCTGTAACCTTTTACAAATTTACTCTTTTTCTTTTTGATACAGCTGCTTTTTTTACTGTTATTGGGGCTCTTCATTTATCAAAAAGACCATTGAGAGAATCATTGATATATTTTTTAAATCCCCTTACCACTCTTGAAATTGAATGGAGTGGCCATAACGATATTATAATGCTGCTGATGATGTCTATAGGATATCTCTTTCTTTTAAAGAAGAGAGATTCCATCTCCTCTCTCCTCTTTTACACTTTGGCATTATTATCAAAATTTGTATACATTATCTTTATCCCATTTTTTGCCAATTCTTACAAAAAAATTAATATTTTAATAATTATTGCTCTTTTATTTTACATCCCCTTCATTTATGGGAAAGAACATATTTTTGACTCTCTTATAATGTATTCAAAAAGCTGGGAATTTAATAGCAGCCTCTTCTCTCTTTTAAAAATTTTTATATCAGATAACTTCATTGTCAGGAAAGGACTCCTTCTTCTTTATTTTGTAATGTATGTATACATCTGTTTAAATGTGAAAAGTTTGGATAGAAAGTTGTTGTTCCTTACTCTTGCATTGATACTTGTATCTCCTACTGTCCATCCATGGTATGGACTCTGGTTGTTACCATTGTTAACTTTAAGTTTTATAAAAGAGATATTTATATTTACTCTCCTTCTACCTATCTCCTATCAGATACTTGAAAGATATTTTGCCTCAGGAGTATGGAATGAGAATTTTTACTACACTACTATTGTATATTCACCTATAGGATACTTTTTAATTTCAAGATTTTTTCAAAAAATCAACAAATCTATCGAAAATAGATAAATGGTGGAACTTTTTAGTGCTGTTCTCAACTTCAATATTTCGCTACTCAATATCTATTTTTAATTTTAATCTTTTAAATATTTCTGATATTAACTCTTGACTGGGTAAAATCTTAAAACTCGATAAAAAATACTTGACTTTTACAGCGAACACACTCTAAAATAGTTTCGATAAATAAAATGGAGGGTATCGATGTCAGATAAAAAATGCTCCTACTGTGGAGAAGCTTCTCAAGAGATTAATTTTGATATATTCACCGAAAATTACTACTGTGAAAATCCTGAATGTGTTAGGAAAGCACAGACAGATACAAAGAGTTATTTTAAGGAGAGGGAGAAAAAGATAAGTAAAGATTTTGCAATAACTGATATAAAGAGTGAGGAAGATTTTGAAAATATGCTCTACTCATTATACGGATTACTCGATAGATCAGGAAAAACAAAAGAGCTTGGGGCTCTATCCGAACCAGATTTTTTCAAAAACAATGCTTTATACCTTATCAGCTCCGAAATAGACCCCAAATATATTTCAATAAAAATGGGTGACAAAGATAAAACAAAGGTCAATATCACAATAAAAGAGAAGATACCTGCAGATATTTTAAAGGAAGCAATGAAAAAAGCTAAATTTATAGATTAAAAAAGCCACTTAAAGTGGCTTTTTATCTTTTTAGAAGCATACTTTTGCTATTTTATACTTTTTGGTCTCATCTCTTGTATAATCTGGTAAAAGTATTGGTGAGCGTCTATCTGTAGTTATACCAGAATTTTTTAGTTCCTCTTCATACTTTTTGACATGATCAAGTGTCAATTTTGATGAGCTGTAGTCAATCCCTTTTGAATACTCACCTGCACTCTTGCCTGCTCTTCTCCCAAAAACAGTAATATCAAGCAGAGAGTTACCCATTAGTCTATTTTCACCATGGACACCTCCACTTGCCTCCCCTGCAACATAAAGACCGGGAACATTAGTTTTTGTGGTGTCTTCAATTTTGAGCCCACCATTCTGATAGTGAAGAGTTGGAAATACAAGCATAGGCTCTTTACTTATATCGATATCGTATCTTTTGAACTGAATATATTTTGCAGGAAGCTCTTTCTTTACTGTCCCACTACCCTCAAGCTCATCTATCATAGGTGAATCTAACCATACACCTATACGTCCTGTCGGGGTAACTATTCCAAACCCTCTCTCTATACACTCACGGATTATACATGCAGACTCAACATCTCTTGGCTCCCTCTCAAATACAAACTGCTCACCTTTTATATTGAGAAGATTTGCTCCGAGACCCCTGACCTTTTCTGTAATAAGGAGACCTATATTCTGCTCAGGAAAAGCAACCCCTGTAGGGTGATACTGTGTGGAGTGCATAAAAGAAAATGGAACGCCAGCTCTGTAACCTATCACAAGACCATCAGCAGTTGCACCATAGTGATTGGTTGTGGCAAATCCTTGAATATGTAATCTACCATAACCACCTGTTGAAATAACAATAGATTTTGCTTTTACAACAAAAAATTCCTCTGTCTCCATATTAAACAAAACAGCACCAGCTGCCCTACCATTTTCGTCAAGCAGTATCTCAACGGCGGGGGAGAATTCGAGGACATCTATATCATTTCTCCTGTTCCTTACTTCATCTCTTAAAACTCTCATAATCTCAGAACCTGTCATATCACCAGAAGAGTGCATCCTTTTTCGGCATGTCCCTCCACCATGTCTTGTTTTGAGTGAACCTTTATCAGTTTTGTCAAACATCATTCCAAGTTTTTCAAGCCATTGGATAACCAAAGGTGCATCATTGACCAAAGCTGCAACTAAATTTGGATCATTGGTAAAATGACCACCACCCATAACATCAAGGTAATGATAATATGGTGAATCGGGCTTTCTCGTTGCTCCCTGAATACCACCCTCTGCCATTACAGTATTTGCATCTCCATGTCTAAGCTTTGTAGCAATAATTACTTTACAACCCTTCTCCTGTGCAATCAGAGCAGCAGAACTTCCAGCTCCACCACCACCAATTACAAGAACATCTGTCTCATATTTTACAAAATCTTCCAATTTCATGTCAGTTGGAACCATCGAATGCGATTCAAGAAGATCAACAAATTCAGCAGGATAAACTTCACCTTTACTTGGACCAATCTTTACAGCTCTACGACCTTCAGCTTTGTAATCAGGGTGAAATTTATTCAAAACATCCTCTCTCTGTTGTAATGTGAGAGGTGTGTAAAATTGCCCATTTTTTGCTTTATCAACCCTTGCTGGTCTTGATGCTTCAACCCTTTTTATTAGCTCTTTCATTTCAGCAGTGTAACTCATTTTTTAGCCTCCAATTTAATTATAGATATTGAGTTTCTTTTGGCATCCATGTGCCATCATGTATTGCTGGCTCTATCTCTCTCTCTACATATCTCTTTTTAAGCTCTTCAAGAGGTAATTTTTTGAGCTCATCAAGAAATTTTTCGTATTTACCTGAATTAACATCTTCTCCCCTTTCAGGTAAAAATTCATCATTAGGTAAAATATATTTCCCATACAATCTTCTGCAGAGCTGAGCAACATGGTAATGCTGTATCTGTGCAGGACACCTTGAAGAGCACAAACCACACTGTATGCAATCAAAAGACATTTTGGCAACTTTTTCAACATCACCCCTCATTGCAGCATTGATATACCCCATAACGTCTATATCCATAGGACATGCTTTTGTGCATGTATTGCAACCTACACACTTTAAAACTTCAGGGTAGAGAGCCATTACTGTTTCTGCCGATGCATCAACCTCTTCTATATTATACACTGACCTATTTGCAGGAAAGAATGGAACTTGAGCAATATACATATTCTCCTGAACAACTGTCTGGCATGCTAAACCAAAATATATTTTGTAATCTCCATATATTCTATAAACTGTCCCACAAGCTCCACAAATACCACCTCTGCATCCACAGGCACGGATAAATTTGTAACCTGCATATTCGATCGCTTTCTGTATGGTAATGGTTTCTGGGACTAAATATTTCTTACCCATAATATAAATAGGTATCTCTTTTGAGCCTTTTGGGAGTATAACCCTATCCCCTGTGGCAATATTTATCTTTTGATTTGTATTTTCACTCATATCTCCCTCCAATAATTAGTTTGTATCAGCTTCTATAATAAACTCATTTTCCCTGAATGTTACTACCGGAGCAGGGGTATCAAAACTCTCTCCTGCTTTATATTCAAGCATCTTTTGAACCGATTCCGCAGAACTTATAAAGAGTGTTGCAACATCAATATCATTTGGACATGCACTTGAACATAAACCACAAGCAATACATGAACTTGACATATGGTTTAACCTTGTAAGGTGGAACATCGTAGTGTTTTCAAGCATTCTTAAAGCACCCTTTCTCTCTGCCCACCCTGATATTGTATCTGCTGAATGGTCAAATGTAGGACTTCTGAAAACACACTCTTTACAGTAGCATATTGGACATGCAACCATACAATTGTGACATCTTATACATTTTGAAAGCAGATTTTTCAAACCATCAATAGAGTTAACACTCTTTTTAAATTCTGCCAACTTATCTGCTTTGCTCTTAATCCTCTCTGATACAACTTTTGAGATAGTGGACTCTCTTTTGGACAAATCAACACTTTGAGATTCAACAGTATCAAACAACTTTGAACCCTCTTTCAAAGTAAATATAATTCCACCATCTCCACCGTAATAACCTATCACAGCATCTGGAAGTTTTGGGTCAATGGATGGTGTCTCACAGATAGTGCAGCTTTTTCTGAATGAGAAACCATCAGCAGATTTGAGATCACCGTTAGAGTGAATTTTAGGGTAATTTTCAACATAATCAGGATTGTTAGTAATAAGTTTCTCAAAATCGCTAACCTCATATGTCCCACTACAATCAGTTGCAATAAGAAAACAGTTGTCAAGGTCTATCTGCTTAAATTTGGTGAGCTCCACAATAGCCTTTATCTCACAAGGTTTTGCAATAATCATCAATTTTTTAGAAGATTTTGTAAAGGTGAGATTCTTTGCAATCCTACCTGTCTGAACAGGTATTACAGGAGCAAATGGGTTAATATTGTCAAGCATACTCTCAGAGCTTATCAATCCCTGAATATAGTTACTCTTGGAGCTGTTTAAGACAGGGGCAAGAACCTCATCAATTTTGCCAGATTTCATAAGATTTTTCAGGTAATCTCTGAAATCTTTAATTCCATTAAATTTACAGGAAATATTCATTTATTTTTCCTCTTCTATCTATATTTATTTGTTTTATTATGCATCCCATGCAGATTTTAAAGTTGAGGGACCTTTATCTTTTAAAAATTTTGTAAATTCGGTGACTGTCTCTGCAAAAAGTCTCCCCTCACTTGCACTGATCCATCTGAGCCACACTCTATCATCTTCAAGACCAAAGTTTTTTAATATATTTTTTAGTATTGCAACTCTTCTTCTCGCTTTATAATTCCCTGACTGATAATGACAGTCCCCCGGATGGCAACCACCAATAAGAACACCATCAGCACCATCAAGAAGAGATTTCAGAACATAGACAACATCAATTGCCCCTGAACACATAAGATGGACAACTCTTATATTAGGTGGATACTGCTGTCTTGTTGTCCCCGCAAGATCTGCACCTGTGTATGTGCACCAGTGACACAAAAAAGCTATTATTTTTGGTTCAAACTTTTCTTCAGCCATAAAGAAACTCCTTAAAACTATCTTTTATTATGAAATAAGGTAATCTATCATACCAAGAACCTGTCCCTTTTCAAAACCATACTGCTGTGCTGCACCATTTGGACAGCTCATCACACAAGCACCACAACTTTCACAAACTGTTTCAAAAACTTTGGCTATTTTAAGTGTAGGATCTATAACTCTTGCACTATATGGGCATACCTCAACACATATCCCACAACCACTGCAAAATCTGCTAATAACATAAGATCTATGCTCCATCGATACAAGCTCTCTCTGATTGAGGAATACAGCACCCCTTGCAGCAGCAGCCAAACCTTGAGAGACAGCTTCGTCAATATGTTTGGGAGCATGACACAAACCAGCCATAAATATATCTTTCTGGTTAAATATTATATTACCACCCTTTTTATTTGACTCTTCAAAGAAACCATATTTATCAAGAGGTAAATTAAAAATTTGTGAAAGATTGATATTTTGGTTGGGCTCGATACCACTACTTAAAACAACCATATCAGGTGTAGAGTCAATATCTTTATTGAGAATTGGATCTCTATAATTTATATAAAGTTTACCATTTGAGACTTTTACTTGAGGTTTACTATCAGGTTGATAAGGGATAAAAATAACACCCTTACTCCTTGCTTCTCTATAATAATCTTCATAGAAACCGTAACTCCTTATATCACGATAAAGAACTGTAATATCAATATTTTTGAATTTATCTTTCAGTTTGAGGGCATTTTTGATGGCATGTGAGCAACAAACCCTGCTACAATACTCCCTTTTGCCAACCTCTCTTGATTCAACACACTGGATCATTACTACTTTTTTGATATCACTAATATCATTATTTGAAATTTTATTTTCAAGCTCTACTTGTGTAATAATTTTGTCAGATTCTGAATATCCGTAAGATTTTGGCTTAACCTCTTTTCCACCAGTTGCAATAATTGTGATACCATGCTCTATAATAAATTCGGAATCATTAGATTTTATCAAACTTCTTCTATTACCTACACTACCCTCTGAAGAGATAACTTCAGAAGATGTAAATATTTTGATATTGCTACTGTTTTTTACAGAAGTTATCAAACTCTGTAACTTACTCTTGATATCTGCACCCCTTAATGTATAGTGGGATGTCAATAGCTTTCCACCAAGCTCTTCACTCTTTTCAACAAGAGATACGTCAAAACCCTGATTTGCAAGATTAAGTGCAGATGTAAGCCCTGCTGCTCCTCCTCCAATAACAAGAGCAGAATCTTTTATAATGTTTTTTACTTCAGCTCCTGAACAATTTTTGAGAAGTTTAAAAACTGCAGCTTTAAGAAGAGTAATAGATTTATCAGAAAATAATTTTTTATCTAAAGAAGCAGCAAATATGCACTGCTCTCTGAGATTAACAAATTCAAAATTAAGGAGTGAATAACCTTCATCTTTAAAACTTTTGAAGTAAATTTCCATATCCCTTGCAGAACATCCAGCAACAACAACTCTGTCAAGAGCATTATCTCCCATAATTTTCTTTACTTGTGAAATATTAGATGAGTTACATAAATTGTCAATAGTGCCAGTCCATTCAACTTCTTTTATGTTTTTGAGCTCCTTGAATATACGGTCAATTTCAAGTGATGTATCAAGGATATTGCCACATCTGCATATCAAGACACCTACTCTCGGAATCTGATAATCGTTGGGAGTCACAACTGCAGGAGTAAATTTATCACTTTTAACTCTTTTGTTTGACTCAAGAACTTTTGCAGCAACAGCAAGTCCATCTGTGGTAGTCTCCGGAATATCTTTGGGTGCAGTGAATGCCCCTGCTACATAGATACCTTTTACATTTGTTACCATAGGGTCAAATTCGTCACTTTCAGCAAAAAAGTATTTATTGGTAGATATTTTTGATATTTCTATTAATTTACGGGTCTCACTATTTTGAAAAAAACCGAGAGATAAAACAGCAATATCAAAATCTCTCTCTTTTAATTCACCATTTTTATAGTATGTTAC
The DNA here is from genome assembly GCA_020722945.1 of Candidatus Methylomirabilis sp. GTDB lineage: Bacteria > DYJV01 > DYJV01 > DYJV01 > DYJV01 > DYJV01. The sequence continues at coordinate 19,814 of DYJV01000008.1, forward strand.
TCTGATATTTTTATCTTGACCATGCTCTTTTAGTGTAGAGAGATGGCATCTTATAAATTTGATTCCATATTCATCTTTTGCTTTATTGTAATACTCCTCATACCCCTTCCCAAAAGCTCTTATATCCATATAAAAAAAGACAACTTCACAATCGGGCAGCTGCTTTTTGGTAAAGATCGCCTGCTTCAGTGCAAACATACAACATATTGAAGAGCAGTAAGGATTACCACTCTTTCTTATATCCCTTGACCCTACACATTGTAAAAAAGCAACACTCTTAGGTGAAGTAGAGTCCGATAACTTTATAGGGACACCACTTGTAGGACCAGAAGGGCTTATCAATCTCTCGTATTGGACAGAAGAGAGGACATTTTTGTTGTAACCAAATCCAAACTCCTCTTTGATCCCACCCTTTACAGCTTCAAAACCCGGTGTAAATATTATATCAGAGACATCGAGCAAAAGCTCTTTGTCACTATTTGGTGAAAGATTTATTGCATTTACAGGGCATATTTCAACACATTTGTTACACTTGGTGCAGTTGACGGTATCAAGGAAATAAGATTTTTTTACTGCTTTGGGGTAAAATTTGTAGACAGCTTTTCGTTTCTCAACACCTTCACCAAATTCGTTGTCAACAGTAACAGGGCAGACCTCTTCACATTTCCCACAGTCAATACAGAGTTGGCTATCAACAGGGTTTGATTTTATCTTTAATTTTACTTTAAAATTTCCCTGCTCCCCATCTATCTCAACAACAGATGAACTTGGTATAAAATTTATGTTGCTCCTGCCTGAACACTCAATGAATGGGCAGTAAGCAGGTGGTTTGGGTGATAAAAAACACACCCCACAAGAATTCGTAGGGAATTGATTGTCAAGTAAAGGGAAATACCCACCCATAGAAGGCTTGGAATCAATCAAATTTACCTTTATCCCACTATCTGCAAGAGCAAGGGAAGCAGACATCCCTGCAAAACCACTACCTACAATTAAAATCTCCTTCATCCTATATACCCTTTACCAATTGTGATGGATCAATAATATGTTTTGAAAACCATTTGGAAGTCCCTTCAAGTCCAAAAGCTTCACCAATTAACTCTGTAAAATATAGGACAGGCAAAGGCTCTTCAAGATTTTGCTTTGTATCGATATTTGCCTGACATAATCCGCACGATGTAATTATACAATCTGCACCAGCTTCCTTTGCATAGCTGATAAGCTTGTTTATTAGTTTGGAAGCTAAAATAGGGTTTGTAAGAGCAGCATCACCACCACAACAATCTACTCTACATGGCCATTCAAGGACATTAACACCCACTGCTTTCATAATTTCATCCATTATGCGAGGATTTTCAGGATTATCAAATTCAACAACTTCACTCGGTCTTAATATTGCACAACCGTAATAACAAACTGCATTTATATGAGTAAGTGGTTTGGTAACCCTCTCTTTAATTGTTTTAACTCCTATCTCCCTAAAAATATCAAGAATATACTTTATTTTGATACTCCCTTTATATTTAAAATCTAAAATACTCTCTATTTGAGGCTTTTTTTTAGGATCTTTTAGACTCCATTCAGATTTTTTTAGGCTGCTAAAACAACCAGCACAAGGAACAAGTAAATCTTTTCCAACCTCTTCTGCAATTTTAATATTCCTCGCAGAAAGGTTGATTACCAGATCTTCACTAATATTTTTGGTAGGTCCCGAACCACAACAGTTCCAATCTTCTATCTCTTCAGTTTCAACACCTAAAATATCAAAAACAGCTTTTATAGACTTTTCATATTCAATAGCTGTTGAATGTGCTGTGCACCCTGGATAATATGATAATTTCATAAGCATCCCATTCCTATTTATTAGATTTCAGGAGTAATCTGTGTAAAAATATCTTTTATTTTCTGAGTATCTTTTATCTTTTTGGGGAAAAGTGGTAACTTCCCTCTTGTAAAAAGCTTGATACCGGTTTTGATGTCGCTAATTGCAGCTTTACTAAAAAAATCTTTTGTTTTCAGTTTGTAAGATATCAGGAAGGTTGCTTCATGGACTCTTCCAAAATTTTTTATACTCTCAACAAATGACCTATTAAAAGCATAACCAACTTTATCTGCTATTTCAACATTCTCCTCTATAGCCATCCTTCGTAATGTCCCCATAAGTTTGGCAATTTTGATATCGTTGGGACAACGCTCTCCACAAGTCTCACACGATACGCAGAGCCATATAGCTTCACTCCTCAACAACTCATCTTTGCTGCCATACTGAATAGCTCTTATAACTTCATTAGGCTTTATCTCCATAAATTCAGCAGTTGGACAACCTGCTGTGCATTTTTTACATTGGTAACATAAATTAAAATTCTCACCTGACCTTTTTTGAACTTCTAAAGTAAAATCATTCATCTTTTCACCTATAAATTAATATTGGTTACAGGCTCTTGAAAGATGTTTATCATCTTGAGAGTCTGAATACTTGTCTGATTTATCAGTTCACAAGCTTTATTAGGACACGCAGCTATACATGCACCGCAACCTTGACATAAGGCTTTATTAACATCAGATATCAGAGTATAAGAATTGAGCTGTCTTGCTCCATAAGGACATACATTTACACAGATACCACACCCACTACAAACAATAGGGTCAACTTTGGCTATCAATGGATCTTGAGATAATTTGTCATTTGAAAAGAGTGTAAGTATTTTGCCTGTGGATGCGAGTGCCTGAGAGACTGAATCTGTAATATCTTTGGGGGACTGTGCACACCCAGCAAGATAAACACCCTTTGTAGAGCTTTCAACAGGGTATAATTTGATGTGGGTTTCTGAGAAGAAACCGTATTCGTCAATTGTGGCTCTCAATTTTTTGGCAAGATCTTCAACTCCTGTTACAGGTATGATAGCATTTGCAAGCACAACAAGATCAACCTCAATATCGAGAGCTTGCCTTGTAATTGTATCTGCAGTTTTTGCAATAAGTTTATCACCATCTTTATATATTTTGGAAACTCTACCCTTTATGTATAAGATTCTTTCATTCTCTGTCCCTGCATGGTAAAACTCTTCAAAATCTTTGCTATCCGTCCTGATATCCATATAAGAAACATACGCAACTCCATCAGGAACTCTCCTTTTGAACAATCTTGCCTGTTTAGCAGTATAGATACAACATACTCTTGAACAGTATGGCTTATGAAACTCAGGATCCCTCGAACCTGAACATTTTATCCATAAAACAGATTTTGCCTCTTTACCATCTGAAGGTCTGATTATTTTACCATTTGTAGGACCATCTGGATCAAGCATCCTTTCAAAAGTAAGAGCGTCAATTACATCTTTAGAATTTTCTACACCATATTCAGGGAAATTGGTATTGGGGTATAGTTGATAACCTGTGGATATAACAATTGCCCCAACATACTCTTTGGTTATCTTAGGTGTCATTTCAAAGTTTATAGCATCTTTGCTGCATACATCTTTACACTTGCTGCAACCATTCAGAGAATGCTCACAATTTACACTATCTATTATCAATCTTTTTGGTAATGCTTTTTCTGAAAGGTAGTGTATAGCCTTTCGGTTTGAAAGCCCCATATTAAATTGGTCAGGAACAACAACAGGGCATACTGATATGCACTCATTGCAGTTGTTACACTTTAGGGGGTCAACAAATGAAGCTTTCTCTTTTATATCTATTTCAAAATTACCAACATAACCATCAAGAGCTTCAATTTCACTGTATGTGTAAAGTTTTATGTTTTTGTTTGATAATAGCTTTTCAGATATCTCCTTTACATAGTCAAAAGCATTTTTGAAGTATGGGACAGTTTTGTAAATCTGAAGAAGTTTGCCACCAATAGCAGGTTCTTTTTCAACAAGGACAACTTCATAACCAGCCTCTGCAAGATCAAGTGATGACATCATACCACTAATCCCTCCACCAATTACAATAACTCTCTTATTGAGACTTATCTGGTTGGGAACAAGTTCAATATTTTCTCTCACTTTTTCAACAGTAGCTTTTATGATATTAATAGCTTTAGCAGTCGCAGTAGGCTTATCACCCTGATGAACCCAACTACACTGCTCCCTTATATTTGCAATTTCAACAAGAAAAGGGTTTAATCCAACACTTGCAGCAGCTTTTCTAAATGTATTTTCGTGCATACGGGGTGAACAACTACAAACAACCACTCCGTTGAGATTATCTTTGACGATGTGCTCCTTGACTAACTGCTGACCAGGGTCCGAACACATATACATGTAATTTGTAGCAAAGATAACTTCATTATCTTTCTGCATCTCCTCAACTACTTTGTGGACATCTACAGAAGATGCAATGTTTGCACCACACCAGCAAACAAAAACCCCTATTCTATTAGGCATTATCTTTATCCTCAAATAAATTTATCTTCAGCACGCTTTTGTCTCTACTCTGTTTTTAAGTTTCTCAAAGAGAACATGAACTTTACTTGCCGCAGCACTTGCGTGAGCAGTAGTATCAGCAATGTCTCTTAAACCTTGGCAACACCCAGCAAGGAAAATACCTTCCCTGCTACTCTCATTTGAAGCTATTTTGTAATCTTTCTCTTTAAAAAAACCAAATTCATTTATATCAATTTTTAATGTTTCACTTAAACTTTTTACCCCATCATTAGGTGCCATTGCTGATGCCAAAACTACCATATCAGCAGATATCTCTATCTTCTCGCCTGTAAGGGTATCAGCTCCCCAAACTACTATTTTATCTCCATCCTGAAAAACTTTGGAGACTTTACCTTTGATATAAACAATCCTCTCCTCTTCCACAGACTGCTGTATAAACTGCTCATAACCTTTACCTGTGGAACGGATATCTATATAAAAGATATAAACCTTGCCATGATGGACTTTATGTTTGAATAATCTTGCATGTTTGGCAGTATACATACAGCATACTCTTGAACAGTAAGATTTGTGAAGCTCTGGGTCCCTTGAACCTGCACACTGTATAAAAACAATATCTTGTGGAATTTTCCCATCAGATGGTCTCTTCACAACTCCAGCAGTAGGACCTGATGCTGACAAATATCTCTCCATTGTCAACCCATCAATCACATCAGGAAGCTCACCACCATATTCACCTAAATTGGTTTTATCATATATTTTGAATCCTGTAGCTACAATTACAGCTCCGACTCTCTCTGTAAAAAAACTCTCTTTCTGCTTGTAATCAATCGCTTCAACAGGACAAACTTTTGCACATACTCCACATTTACCCTTTGTAAGCATTCTGCAATGATCAGGGTCTATAACAGGCTTGTTAGGAACAGCTTGAGGGGAAAGAGTATATATTGCTTTACCCTTGCCTGCATCTCTCTCAAATGCAGATGGAACTTTGGAGGGACACTTCTCTTGGCATGTCCCGCAACCGGTGCATTTGCTCCAGTCAACATATGAAGGCTTACGTTTGATTGTAACTGTAAAATTACCCGGCTCACCTTCAAAACCTACAACCTCTGAATAAGTGTATAACTTGATATTAGGGTGTTGGCCTGTTTCAACTGTCCTTGGAGTGAGAGTGCATTGGGCACAGTCAAGTGTGGGGAAAGTTTCGGAAAGTTGAAGCATTCTCCCACCAACACTCGGAAGTGCTTCAACCATAACAACTTCATATCCAGCATTCCCAATATCTATTGCTGAAGTAATACCAGCTATCCCACCACCTATAACAAGAACTCTTTTTACTATATCATCCATCGTAATCTCCACATTCACCTACAAAAGACCTTTCTCTTTTAAGATAGGGGTAGGATCCACAAAATTCCTCTCAAATTCAAGAACTTTAGGGTCAAGACCAAGTGCAAGACCTAATAATTGTGTAAAATAAACTACCGGAATTTTCTTTAATTCAGGGTGGATAGAAGATAAAATATTTTGTCTATCATCGAGATTGAATTGGCATAAAGGACAGGAAGTTACTATAATATCAGCATTATTTTTTTCTGCACTATTTACTATTTCGTAAGAACACCTATTGGCAGTATCAGGATTATTCATAACTTGAAATGCTCCACAACACTCATTTCTATATGGGAAATAGACCGGCTCACAACCAAGAGTTTTCAGAAAATCTTCAAAGATAGATGGATTTTCAGGATTATCAAGCTGTATCTCTTTGTGCGGTCTTAAAAGTAAACAACCGTAATATGTAGCAACTTTGAGATCTTTTAGTGGTTTTGTGATTTTCTCTCTGATAGTTTCAAAACCAACAATATTTTTAAGTATTTCAAGGTAATGGACAACATCGACATTACCATCGTAATCTCTCTCTGTAAATTGGTTGAGCTTGTATCTCCTCTCTTCATCTGTTTTGATTACATAATTGGTCCTCTTCAAAACATTAAAACATACTGAACAGAGGGTAACAAGTTTATCGTAATTGGCTAATTGGGTGTCTGCCAAAACTCTTGAACATGAAGAGAGTCCCATATGATAATCGTTGACAAGTGGGAATGATGCTCCACAACATGTCCATTTATCAAGCTCTTTTAATTCAAAACCGAGTTTTTTGGCTGATTCCCTGCCAGCATGGTCAAGATGTTTAGCTTTTGTGTATAAAGTGCATCCCGGGAAATAAGCAAGATCCATTATATTCTCCTAAAACATTTTAGAGTGATGTAAATTTTCTGTAACAACTAATAAAAGCTATCTGAGGGGCTCTTTTGCGGTAATCTTCATCAAAATCTTTCACTTCAACATGACTACCTTCACTACGGAGCTTTATCATTCTACAAGCTTCTGCAATCTTTGCAAAATCAACACCCTTTGGACATCTATTAAAACACATTATACAAGATGCACATATCCAGATAGTTTTGCTATTTAGAACTTTATCATACATCCCAAGCTGGAGATATCTGATAGCTTCAGATGGCATAATATCCATCTCAGAAACTGCCGGACATCCAGCAGAACATTTCCCACATTGGTAACATTTGTATACATTTTCTCCACTAATCTCTTCTATCTTCTCAATAATCTCTGAATTTATATTCTCTTTTCTGATTATACTCTTCATTTTACCCCCGTATTTCGAACTTTTTTCTTCCAATTTCGTAAAGATCATTGCCAAAAATATCATTTATAACAACAACAGGAAATTTCTCAACAGTAAGTTTCCTGATAGCCTCAGGACCGAGATCCTCATAAGCTATCACCTCTGATGTTTTGATACACTCACTTATCAAAGCACCTGCTCCACCTACAGCTGCAAAATAAACTGCTTTAAAATTTTTTATAGCATCCTTTACTTCAGAAGATCTACTCCCCTTCCCAATCATACCTTTGAGCCCTTTTTCTATTAAAATAGGTGAATACGCATCCATCCTATAACTTGTAGTAGGACCTGCAGAACCTATAACTTTACCCGGCTTGGGCGGAGTAGGACCAACAAAATATATAATCTGACCTTTAATATCAAAAGGGAGAGCTTTACCATCATTGATAAGGTCAACCAATCTTTTGTGTGCAGCATCTCTGCCAGTATAAATAGTCCCTGTAATAAGGAGATTATCACCAGCTTTGAGGGAGGTGAGGATATCATCTGACATTGGTGCTGAAATTTCTCTTATATTCTCCATTTTTACCTCATATTCAATCTAAAGAGTAATCTCTTTATGTCTTGCAGCATGACATTGGAAATTGATTGCTACAGGGAGAGAAGCAATATGGCAAGGCTCAAGCTTTATATGGACAGCAAGACAGTAAACTCTGCCACCCAAACCTTGAGGACCCATACCAAGATTGTTTATCTTTACAAGCAACTCTTTCTCAACTTTATCAAGCTCAGGATCATCATTACTACTACCAATTTCTCTAAGGAGAGCCTCTTTTGATAAAATAGCACTCCTTTCAAAATTACCACCAATACCAACTCCTATTATCACAGGTGGACAAGGATTGGAACCTGCAAAACTTGCCCTATCAACAATAATTCTCTTTATACCTTCCAAACCATCAGAAGGTTTGAGCATCTGCTGAAGGCTCATATTTTCACTGCCACCACCCTTTGGAGCAACAATTATCTTAACTTTATCACCAGAAACTATCTTTGTATGAATAATAGCAGGTGTGTTGTCCCCTGTATTTTTCCTTGTGAAGGGGTTACACATAGATTTTCGAAGGTAGCCATCCCTGTATCCTTCAATAACGCCTTTATTAATCGCTTCATAAAGATCTCCACCTATAAAATGAACATCCTGACCAATCTCAAGAAATACAACCGCAACTCCAGTGTCTTGGCATATAGGCATCTGCTCAGAAGATGCTATCTCAGCATTTTTGAGGAGTATATTGAGAATATCTTTACCTACTTCAGACTCTTCTATCTCAAGACCTTTTCTAAAAGCCTTAATTACATCACTTCCAAGATAGTAGTTTGCATCTATAGATAATGTTTTAATAGATTCGGTAATTTTAGCTACATTTATCTCTCTCATTTTATCCACCAAAACCTTAGTTTTAGATTGTATACAATATAAAATTCTTAAATGCAACAAAAATTTTGTTTGTTTTAATAAAGTTTAAAACTATTTGACAATACTAAATATACCATACAAAATCACTCTTAATAAAGATAAAAAAATATTTAGGAAAATTAATATTTAACCTTGTTCCATTCTAAAAAAATTAGAAGATTTTTCAAAATATTTAACTGATATTTTGGATATTCTCCAATCTGTTACTTTTAACTTTAAAGGGCTTCACTTTTTGAGACATAGAAACTCCATCTGTGAAAAATATGATTATTGAGGTTATCCCCTCACCTATAAACAATTCAAATTAAATCTATTGAATTTTTAAATCTCAAATGTTAATAAATTATCTCTTTACAATATATTCAATTTTTTTACTCAGAGAAATAGCAAATTTAAAAATATACAGAGATAAAAAGGAGTTTTTATGAAAATATTAGTTACAAGTGCTCTCCCCTATGCAAATGGACCTATACATATAGGACATCTTGTCGAGTATATCCAAACCGACATATTTGTCAGATTTTTAAAGCTTTCTGGAGAAGATGTCATCTACTGTTGTGCAGATGATACTCATGGCACCCCGATAGAGATAAATGCCAGCCAACTTGGTATTTCACCTGAAGCTCTGATACAGAAGTATTACAATGAGCATTACGAAGCATTCAAAACATTTTTTGTTAATTTTGATAATTTTTATACCACCAATTCAAAGGAGAATAAAGAGTTTAGTGACTATTTCTTTACAAAGCTAAAGGATAATGGAGACATATACAAAAAAGATGTGGAACTGACATATTGCCCAAATTGTAAAAGATTCTTGCCTGATAGATATGTTAGAGGTATATGCCCAAAATGTAAAAGTGCTGATCAATATGGGGACAACTGTGAAAAGTGCAATACCACTTATGATCCTACCGAATTATTAGAACCAAAATGCTCTATATGCAATGCTACACCTATACGAAAAAGCTCTGGACACTACTTTTTTAAATTATCAAACTATTCAGATAGGTTGCAGTCGTGGCTTGAGAAAAATGACTCCCTTCAAAAAGAGGTCAAAAATTATCTCCTCAGCTGGATAAAGGAGGGTCTTAAAGATTGGGATATTACAAGAGATGCACCATACTTTGGTTTTAAGATAGTAGGTGAAGAGGATAAATATTACTATGTTTGGCTCGATGCACCGATAGGTTATATTGCAAGCTGCAAAAACTACTGTTTGAAAAATGGTATTTCGTATGAAGATTATTGGAAGAGCAATGATTCAAAAATAATACATTTCATAGGTAAAGATATCATATATTTTCATTTTCTCTTCTGGCCTGCAATGCTTATGGGAGTTGGGTTTAATCTCCCTGAAAATATAGTTGTCCATGGATTTTTGACCATCAATAATGAAAAGATGAGTAAATCGAGAGGAACATTCATAACAGCCAAAGAGTGTGCTGACAAGTTAAACCCTGAATATCTCAGATATTTTTATGCAACAACATTGAGTCACTCTCTAAAAGATATCAACCTCGATACAGATGATTTAAAAAGTAGGATAAATTCTGAACTTGCTGATAACTTTGGCAATCTTACAAACCGCTGCCTTACATTTCTCTTTAAAAATTTTGGTGGGACGCTTTCTCAATTTTCATATCCAGAACTTGAAAATGAGATACTTGAACTCGCAACAAAAGTAATTCAACACTACAAAAACCTTGAATTTCACCTCGCAATTAGAACAATTATGGAGATAGGTATAATCGGAAATAAATTTTTTCAAGATTCTGCACCATGGGCTCTTATAAAAACAGATAAAGATAAAGCTCAGGCTCTTCTATCATTCACTACCAATGTAATAAAGATTATGGGGACACTATTAAAACCTATCCTCCCAGAAACCATAAACAAATTAGAAAAAATTCTCAACATTGAAAGAGGATTTACAATAGCTGACGATATAAACTTTAATCTTAAAAACCACACTATCAACAAGCCTTCGATACTTCTTTCAAAACTTGAAGATGTAAAACTTGTAGAGCAACATCCATCAGGGAATCTACTTCTTAAAGCAGGGAAAATATTAACTGTATCTGACCACCCAAATGCTGACAAACTCTACATTCTTGAAGTTGATTTTGATACAGAGGTAAGACAAATAGTCTCAGGAATAAAGGATCACTACAGCAAAGAGGCTCTTATCGGCAAAACTTCAGTATTTGTTTATAACCTTACAAAAGCAGAGATAAGAGGAGTTGCAAGTAGTGGAATGATACTTGCCGCCAAGTCTGAGGGGAATTTGGGTATCATCCTTACAGATGCACCAAAAGGCTCAGTAATTGAAATAGAGGGAGTCAAGTTTAACGGCAAGACAAACCTTTTGATAAAAGAGTTTTCAAAGATGACTTTCTCATCCAAGAAGGGGGAAGTGTTTTGTGAGGATAAAAAGCTGATTGCTAAAGATTCCAAAATCTACCCTGACAAAGATATAGAGGGGGTAGTAGGATAGCCGGTTATAAAGGGAGATTAGCAAAGAACACATTTATAGTGAACTTTTTTGCTAATATAGAGATATTCTACAGAGTATAGGTTATATAAAGATTCAAACCTCTACGGGAATCAACAACAAATGGGAGTGAAATATGAATTATCACTTAGACCAATATACCAAAAAAAACAGGATAGAGGGACATATTTTTTCAACAGTGCTTGCCTAACATTTACTTTGTGTAATCTATAGGGAACTTAAAAAAAGTGGAATAAAACACTCTTGGAATACTATCAGAACGCATATGAATAGGCATAATCGGTCAGTATTAACAATGATAAATGCTGAAGGTAAAACAATTTATATAAAAGACACATCAGAGCCAAGTGAATTTAATGTGGAGATATATAATGCATTGGGATTGAGTGAAAAACCACTAAAACGAGTAAAAACAATAGTTTAAGAAAATTTGTAGTGTAGAATGATTTTAAGTATCTAATAATATCAATGCTTTATAAACGCTTTTGACAAACTCGGGCTAGCCCTTTTTTATTTCATCATTTATTGTATTGTTTGAAATAATTATCAATTTCTTGTCTTAATTCAATTCCTATCCGTTCAAAAATATTAAGTAAATCTTGATAAGCACCTTCTCCTCCGATAAAGTCCCAAAACTCATTTGCAACTTTCAGTTCATTAGCAAGGTCTAACATTCCTCTCATTGTCCAGCGATTGTAAGGCTGTGGTTCATAAGGATTATAAGGAATCGCAATGAGTGATTGAACATTTTCTGTAGGGTTTGTTGCAAGTATTGCTGCAACCCATTCTAAAAGTGTCCGCTTAAATTCTTTGAAACCACCAGCATTTGGTTTTGCGGTCTTAATATCAAAAAGATAAACTATTCCATTACGGGAAACGAGTTTAATGTCAACTTTAGTCAGCTTGACGGTTTTCATTTCTCCTTGTCTACAAACGTTTCTGATTGCCTCGATTTCATCTGGTTTATTTGGAGATGAATTGGCTGTTGCTAATTTATCCATAATATTTTGAATAACTTTATGTGCTTCTGATGAAATTTTTGTTCCCGCTGTTTGTTGTGAAGTGGCACTTGTAAAATTTGATGAGGCAAGTGCTAATGCAACAGGTTCAAAAATAGTTGTACCAAAATTTGTATTTAAAGAATGTATGAAAGAAAATAAAGCCATTCTGTCCTTGCCAAGTAATCTTGTGTGAAATGGCATTGACGCAGGCTCCGGAATATGTCAAGAAAGTTGACCCCATTTTTTAAGCAATATTCCCTGTCTGAGTGCAATGCACAGGCAGGTTTAGTTTAAGATAGTTCTTTTTATCTACATTAATTGTTACAATTTTTCAGGTTCTTGCCTGCGCCATTGGAACAATAGACAAATACAAGTCTTTGTTTTTCCTCTTATCCACCTTGAAAGGATTAGATGGACGTGCTTCCTCATAAACTTCTTTTCTTTTAGCAAGCATATCTCTCATTTATTTTTAGAAACTGTAAAATCAACTTTTGTCCCATAATAACCATCATTTGAAGGTTTTATAGCTTTGTAAAAATATCCATCAGCAGGTGATAGATTTATACTCTTATCAAAAGCTGTATAGATAGTTTCATCATTAAAAGCTATACTAAATTTGAGGTCTTTATCAAATTTTACTTCTAATGGAATTATAAAAGTGTATGTCAATGTCTTATCTTTATTGATTTTTACAGTAAATTTTTCAGTTTTAACAATTTTACACTTTTTACCATTTATAAAAATCTTTGTAAAATAATCAAACTCTTTAATTCCGCTAAAATAATCTTTATAAACTGATAAAGTCTCCTTTTCATTAAAAGCATTATCACGATTGCTATCACAATTACTCATTACATCTTGACTCCACCACTTATCCCAATTCCAAGAAATCTTTACCCCTTTGACAATACTCTCACTAATCAGAAGCTCGATGGATGGTTTTATAAAGAGATGAGGATGGCTGTAAAGAAAATTCCATGATAGTAAAAATATAATAAAAAATAGAATACGCTTCATAAATTCACTCCGTCTACTTCAATAAGATACTGCTAAACATAAGAACCCCAATCAAAATTATTAGGAGAATCGATATATATTCAATAACTGTCGAAAATATCTCACCCCTTTTCAATCCCTCATCAGATAGCAATAAGATACTATTTCTACCTTTTATACTTAAAAAACCGATTAATGAAAGGAGAGAAAACATTCCAAGAGAGATGCTTACTACAGATATAAAGCCAATAATAAAAATACCTTTTGAAAGTGTTAAAAGTGAAATCATCAATGCAGCAGGACAAGGTATAATCCCGGCTGAAATCCCTATTAATAAAAGGTTTCTATCTTTTACTGACCTTTTTTCACTATCTTTACCAAATATTTTAAAAGTAAGAAATATCAGCCCCACTACTGTAATTAATACTCCACTTGCTACAATAAAGTAACTTTGAACCTTTATTTGAAACATCCCTTTTACTCCTGTAAAAACAAAATAAAAGAGTAAAGCCAAGATAATAGCTGAACCAGTGTGGATAATTGAAATTAGAGCTGATAATATTAATGATTTCTCAATTGGGTGTTTCTCTTTAAGAAATAGTGAGACAACTAAAGACTTCCCATGACCAGGTCCAGCCGAATGAAAAATTCCATATAAAAAAGATATAAGTATCAGTAGCAAAAGAGTTACTATATTAAAATTATCAATCAAATCCCTTAATTTTTCATTGAGTATGTTATCCATAAATCTTAAAATTTCAATAAAAAACGACATTTTACCCTCTACTTTCTGTAAATGACAATACTTTTAAATAACAGAGAATATTGTTACTCCTGTTAATTATCTGTAAAACTTTACCATCACTCAATCTTCAAATTTTCTAAATTCTCTATCTAAAAATTTAAAGCTTGTTTCACAATTTATCTTTAATAAAGAGCTTAAAAATAAGCTATTTTATTTATACTTTATACTCCTCTTTTAGTAGCTCTGATAACTTTCTTAAAAGATTAAAAGCTTTCTCTACTGTCTTATCTCTATCTTGATTTATCAGACAGCATGTTGCAGGTGAAATAAGGGAGTTACTGATAAGCTCATCATCTTTAATTCCACTATCTTTACTAATTTTAGTAAAAGTTTCTTTTATAAGTTTTATAAGAGATGAAGCGTTCTCCCTCTCAAATGGTTCAAAATTTGTAGGGACAATACCCCATACAATCTTACCACCCCTTTTAATAAACTTTCTGATTGACTCTCCATGCATAGGTATAATTTTTTGGTTTGTATGGAGATCAATGGAGACAATATCCATATCAAATCCAAGTAAAAAATCCCAGTCAGGATTCCCACAGAGATGAATCCCTCTGGGTCTATCGATCATTGCCAAGAAAGATTCTATATCCTCTTTTGCAATTACATCGTTGTATCCCGACATAGCACTAAAAACAAATTGTAATCCCGGTTCATCTATAAAGATAAATGCATTCTCATTTTTACTCTTTAATCTTGAAAGCTGAATATTTATCCTTTTTGCCATAAACTCAAACATAAATGGTCTTATTTCATCGTTAAATATCAGAGGTCTTCCATTATCGATATCTTTTACATAAAAACCAAAACTTACAGGCCCTTCAAGCTGCCCTCTGATAGCAGGGTATTTTTTTAGATCAAAGGTAAGAAATTTATTGTAAACAACCGAATATTTGTCACTTACATCAAGGTAATTATGATTTTCCATATTATTAAGAGTGTTCTCAATCTCTTCAAGAAACTTCTGATTTGAAAATCTTAATGTTCTCTTTTCAGTATCAAGTATTATTCCCGGAAACTTTTCTGAAGCCTGAACATACATATCCTCAAAGTAGCTATAAAGAGGTAGCTGAGGCCAAAAAGGGATATCAAGAGATAAAGCTGTTTTTAATGCCATTTCGATATCCGTATGAGGCATAACCCCCATAGCTGTTGTCATAAAATTTCCTATTTTATCTAATTGTGACATAAATATACCCCTTTTTTTATCTAATGTGAGTTTTGGTTTAAAAATAAAACAGTAAAAATCAATAATTTTGGTCTTATAATAAATATGCTGTTACAGAAATTCAAACTTCAGATTTTATATTCTTACATAATTATCTGTAAATGATACACGGAAGAAAAAAATTTTTATAAAAAGATAAAAGCATTCTGATACAAATCATCAGAAAGTATCTCAAAACATTGGAGATGGGGATAAAGTTTCAACCCTCTAAGTCCCAAATCAAATAGATCGCACAAAATCTATCCCTACTAACACCCAACATGGAAGAGAGTTGCAAAACATAAACAGCTTCTATAAAATTATAGATAAAAAGTAAAGATAGTCCTAACTTATTGAAATAAAAGGTAAACTTCAAATATACATCGAATCATATATCTATCTTCATAAGATCATCACCTATGATAAAATGTTTGGGGAGCAGCTCTTTTTGAGGTAGAGAATCGGGGTAAAAGTGAGAGAGAATAACTCTCTTTATATTAGAATTTTTGTCTATCTTTGTAACATCTTTAAAAGATAGATGACCTAAAGCAGGTTTATCATGGTTTGAGGCAGATTCAAATATAGCTAAATCAGAATTATTTGAATGAGTCTCAAGCTCTGCAAAATACTCAGTATCAGATGAGTAAAATATCTTCTTACCTTCAGCAAATATCTTTATCCCAACAGATTCTTCACTATGAATAGTTTTAAAAAGCTCAAAAGAGAAATCAGGAAAATTTAAACTTGTAGCTTCATGGATAATTACCCCACAATCAGGGGTGATCCATTTTGATAAGATACTCTTAAAACTTTCAATATAATTTGTAAGCCCACTGAATCCAAATATAGTAATAGGTCTTACCCTTTTGTAAAAAGGTGATTTTAGTGCAAAAAGGAGATGTATCAGTCCCATAAAATGATCCGGGTGCTTGTGAGAGATAAATATATAATCAATCTCATCAGCCCTGACTGACAATCTTTCAAGCCTTTCAAGGGTGTAAAAACCTACATCAAGGAGAAGATTTGAACTTGCAAATTGAAGAAAATAGCTTGAAGAAGCCCTATTTTGAAACTGAACAGCACTACCTGAACCTAATAAAAATAGTATAATATCACTCTCCCCTATATTAATATTAAAAAAATATCCGATAGTAGTTTAAACTTAAATAATGAGATAAAATAGAACTATATTTTGCCATATAATTTTTGTAATACTTTTTACAATATACAGAGAGATTAATCAAGTGGTTTGATTAAACACTCTTTATAATGCTTCAATCTATCTATCTTTATTTAAATAATGGATGGGAAAAATAATTAAATTTAAACTGTATTAAAATAAATTAAAAATTTATTGACAAAATGATAATAATAACTTTATAGAGATTTTTAATCGGAGCCTTTTATGTTTATGCCACTAAAGAAAAATAAAATTACAAATGTTCTTATAATATCTCTAATACTATTTGGACTCCTTCTAATTATATCAAATTTCCTCTTTTTCTACAATAATGGTATACCTATTACACTCTTCAATCTGATAAAAATGAATCTTACAGCTCCCTCTCTCTTATTTATCAATTTTTTCACTATTCTTTACAACATATTTATATTTATTGTTTTGAAAAAGATAAAAAAAGATTCAGCTATCAATAAAGATATGGAGAAAGAGTTCAAACCATTCAAAAATCTCCTCGATAATGCACCAGCAGTTGTAATTTACTCTGACCCAAAAGGGTATTTTAGATTTGTCAATAAATCTTTTCAAGAAATTACAGGATATTCAAAGGAGGAAGTGCTCAAGGCTCACAAACATATATCTGAATTTTACAAAGATGGTATTGATGAAGCTAAAATGGTGATGGATATAATGCGTAAAACAGACAAAGGTGGTATTGGTAAAATAATTGACCATAGAATTGATATTATAACAAGATACAAAGAGATTATCCCATCAACTATCTTTGCCAATATTGTATATGACGATGATGGCAATGAAGCTGGGTCAATAGGTTTTATCTTTGATATAAGAGATAGGCTAAAACTTGAAGATGCTCTTGAGAAATCAAAAGACAAATACAAGAAACTTATAGAAAATGCTGGCGAAGGGATCTATATAAGACAAGACCACCAATTCAAATATGCAAACAGAAAATTTAAAGAGATGCTTGGATATGCAGACTCAGAAGAGTTTATGAATTTACCTATTACCACCATAATAGACGAATCTTCATTCAATATATGCTCCAATCTCTACTGCAAAATATTAAATGGAGAGTCTGTCAAAATGCCTTACGAAACTGTATTCAAAAAGAAAAATGGTGATAAAATCTTTGTTGAAATCACAATTAATCCTGTTGAATTTGAAGGTAAGAAAGCAGTTCAAGGTTTCGTAAGGGATGTTACAGACAAAAAGATACTTGAAGAGAAACTAAAAAATGTTCACCAGCAGCTTCTTGAACAATCAATAAAGGATGAGTTAACAAATTTATACAATTACAGATACTTCAGGGAATCACTCAAAAATAAATATGCTGAAAGCAAACGTTACAATCTCCCATTATCTTTACTGATGTTGGATCTTGATGATTTTAAAAATATAAACGATATTTACGGACATTTGGCTGGTGATTTTGTCTTAAAAGAGTTTGCACAGATAATACTAAAAAATGTCAGGAGTTCAGATATTCCAGCAAGATATGGTGGTGAAGAGTTTGCAATTTTACTACCCAATACAGATTCAAGTGGTGCAAAGGAGATAGCAGAGCGGCTAATACACGATATTAACATAAAAAAATTTATTTACGACATAAGTATCATCAAAGTAACTGCCAGTGTAGGTATCTCAACTCTTGATGCTGATACAATATTAAATGAAGATATGCTTATCAAATACGCAGATGAAGCTCTTTATTATGTGAAGAAAAATGGTAAAAACAACCTAAAAATTATGAATGAAGAATAGCATCAACTAAACTTTTACAAACCTGATCCACAATATCTCTTACCGCTATTTCTATCGGTGATAGTATGTCACCTTCAACTCCCCTACCCTCTATAATCAAGGTTAAAAAGATTGAAACATTCTTTTTAATTTAATCTTACAACCACATTATAAAGATCAGGAGACTCCCGATTTAGATAAACTAATATTTGTTGATTAACATCATTTTAAATTAGATTTATATCTTTTTATAAGTGTATCTTTTAACTCCCATAATTTTTTACTAATTCCAACTCTGTAAACGTGTGGATTTACAAATCTTTTATGCTCTTCATTAAGAGTTTCAAACCTTTTGTTCTTATACTCGACAATATCTTTGATGGAAAAGTTGATTCTGATTTCACCATCTTTATAAACAGGTAGTAAAAGTTCTTCATATTCACTCTTATCAACAGGGGTTTTTTTGTAAATATCAAATGGATGCTTTATTACTTTAATATTCTCTTCTTTTTCAAGAATAATGCCATCTATAAAAAATTTACTATTAAAATCAAAATATCTTCTCACCTTTTTTATCCCGGGATTGTTTATCTTCTCTATATTTTCAGATATTTTTATCTTAGCTTCACCATTTAATGAGGAAAGTTTGTATACTCCGTCCAGAGCAGGTTGATCATAAGCAGTAATAAGCCTTGTCCCAACTCCCCACATATCGATAGGGGAATTTTGATTGTTAAGACTCTGTATAGTGTATTCGTCAAGCTGGTTTGAAACAAGAATCTTTACATAACCAAGATTATTTTGGTCAAGTCGCTCCCTTACTTTTTTTGAAAAATATGAAAAATCTCCACTATCAAGCCTTACCCCTTTTAATTTGAGGTTTTTACGCTCCATCTCTTTAGCTACCTTGATAGCATTTGGAAGACCACTGTTTAATGTGTCATATGTATCAATGAGTAAAATTGCATTTTCTGGAAAGTTTTCAACAAAACTTCTAAATGCTAAATATTCATTAGCAAAACTTTGGACCCATGAATGAGCATGAGTCCCTTTTACAGGAATATCGTAGAGATAACCAGCAAGGGTATTAGATGTCGCAGCTGCACCACCTATTATTGAGGCTTTTGTAGCCATTATACCAGCAAAACCTTGGGCACGTCTCAATCCAAAATCGATAACAGGTTTACCTTCTGCAGCATAAACTATCCTTGATGTTTTAGTAGCTATAAGTGATTGAAAATTTATAATATTAAGAATCAGGGTTTCTATCAACTGGCACTCTATAATATTTCCCGATACTCTTATAAGTGGTTCATTTGGGAAAACTATCTCACCCTCTCTGCAAGAGAGTATCTCTCCTCTGAATTTAAAATCTTTCAGATATGAGATAAAATCTTTTAAAAAACCTTGCTTTTCAAGGTATATAAGATTTTCATCAGTAAATCTAAAATCTTTAATAAGATTGAGAAAATCTCCAAGCCCTGCAAAAACAGTATAGCCGCCATTGAATGGGTTACTCCTGAAAAAGTAATCAAAAGTTGCTATATCTTCCTTTTTATTTGTCAAAAAGTATCCTTGTGCCATTGTGAGTTCATAAAAATCTGTGTATAATGCTGAAAAATCAAAACTCTTTAACATTGAATCTCCTTGATAATCTAACCCAATTTTGTAAAAATTCAATTAAGTTAGTAATATGATTAAATAATATAAATCTAATTCTAAACTATATATTTTAAAAATTACCTTTTGGATAGAGAGATCAAAAATTTTTTTCACCTCTTTTATATTTATTTAACAAAGTCTGACTAATAAATAATCTCTACTTTTTTAAAATCTGATATCTTCTGGTATGCAGCAGCAATCACACAAATAGAGTAAGGTATCGTAAATATTGAAAGTATTCCATAAGGAAATGCTGTAAAAATATTAAGAAGAGCAAGTAAAAATAAAATTATCAGAAGTAATTTAAGGTTACTATTAAAAATTTTTATACTCTTTATGAAAGCGAGATAGATTGTTGTATCTTTTTCTAATACCAATATTGGAAGAACGAAGATAGTCGCAATTTGAAAATATACCCCCGGAAGCAGTAATAAAATGAATCCAACTGTGGTTACGGTAATATTAAAAAAAGAGTATATAAGTAATTTAAATGCTATATCTTTATCGGCAAATGGAGATAAGAGTGTCTGTATCTCAACTTTACTATTAAAATTAAATATTACATTAAAAATTCCATAAAGGAAGAAAGGTCTTATAAATTCACCACCTATGAAAGTTACTTTAAAAAGAAAGATATATGAGATTATCATCATAAGTGTAATGATAAAATAATTTGGCAGGTTAAGCATATAGATATTTAAAGCAGATTTGAATATCTCTTTTACCATTAGATAAGGACTTTCCTCGGTTTACTTCCGTCAGCAGGTCCCACAATACCATCAGACTCCATCTGTTCTATAATATTGGCTGATCTATTGTAGCCTATCTTCAATCTCCTCTGAAGCATCGAGATAGATATTGAATCAACTGTTTTGACAAATTCAATAGCCTCTTTGTAGAGAGAATCATTAGTAGAAAAATCTTCTTCATTAACTATTGAACCATTTTTACCATTTTTATCAGAATCGTAATTCAAAATTTCAGACTCTATATATTGTGGGGAAGATGATGATTTTATAAAGTTTGTAACTTTTATAATCTCATCATTAGTAATAAATGCTCCCTGAAGCCTCACCACGGAAGAACTTCCAGGGGGTAGAAAAAGCATATCACCATAACCAAGTAGTGCCTCTGCTCCCATACTGTCGATAATAGTTCTTGAGTCAACCCTTGAAGTAACTTTGAAAGCTATTCTCGAAGGTAAATTATTTTTTATAACTCCTGTTATTACATCTACTGAAGGTCTCTGCGTTGCAAGTATAAGATGGATACCAGCGGCTCTTGCTTTTTGGGTCAGCCTCGCAATAGATGTCTCAACATCTTTAGGTGCAATCATCATAAGGTCTGCAAGCTCATCAATAACCACCACTATATATGGAAGTCTCTCACTTTTTGAGACTTTATAGTTGTATGAAAGGATATCTCTTACCTCTGAATTTGCCAATATCTCATAACGTCTATCCATCTCACCTATTGCCCATCTAAGTGCAATTGCAGCTTTGTCAGGCTGAGTAATTACAGGGAGGAGGAGATGAGGAATTCCGTTATAAACTGACAATTCAAGCATCTTTGGATCAACAAGTATAAATTTTACCTCATCCTCTTTTGCTCGGTAAAGTATACTTATAAGAAGTGTATTTATACATACACTTTTACCCGAACCAGTAGAACCCGCAACCAAGAGATGAGGCATCTTTGAAAGATCTGAAACATACGGAGTCCCATCTATTGTTTTGCCAAGTGCTATTGTAAGGAGAGATTTTGAATCTTTCCATTGTGAAGAGTTAATAATTTCTCTAAAAAATACAACTTTTCTATTTTCATTTGGAATTTCGATACCTACAACAGATTTGCCTGGGATTGGCGCAACTATCCTTACAGAGAGTGCTTTTAGTGCCATAGTAATATCATTTGAAAGAGCTGTTATTTTGCTTAACTTTATACCGGGTGCTGGCTCAAACTCAAATAAAGTAACAACAGGTCCTGTGATTACCTTTGCGACTTTCCCATCTATTCCAAAATCAGAGAATTTTTCAAGTAACACACTCTTCTTATTTTCAAGGTATTCAGGATCTACCCTGTCTGTGTGCTGGGGTGGTTCTGATAGAAGAGATAATGGGGGATCTTTTGGTAAATCATCAATAACTTTTTTATCTCTTTTTGAATAACTCTCCTCAACACTATCTTTACTAACTCTATCTACTTGATATTTAGATTGACCCCCTCTATCTTTATCAACTATAGTTAAGGTCTCATTATTCTTAACACCTTTGTCAGGGATTTGGATGTTAGAGTTATCAAGATCAAATTTGATATCCTCATCCCTCTTAGTAAGTTTTTCAAAAATATACGACAACTTTCCTTTAAAATTTGTAAAATTCAGTTTAAATATCTTATTTTTCAGAAATATTATAGATAAAAATAAAAATTTTGGTAAATCTGTCATAAACTTTATAATGGAAAACTTAAATGTAAGTATAATCGATAAGATGAATATTGTAATGATAATTATTATAGCTCCTGTAAAATTAAAGTATTTTACAAGAAATTCAGAAATTAAAGAGCCGACAAAACCACCTGAAAGAACAAGACCATCTCGAAAATTAATTTTCTCAGGCAAGAATATTGTAAACATTGATGAGAGTGTAAGGATAAATATTATAAATGAAAAGATGTGGATATTTTTTATAATATCATTTTTGAAAATTTTAATGAGATATAAAAATATTACAAATGGCAGCAGTATAGATGAAAAACCAAATATCTGTATCAAAATATCTGCAACAACAGCTCCTACAGGTCCACAGATATTTTTAACTTTTATTGTGGAAAAGGTGTTAAAAGAGGGATCCTTAGGATTATAAGATACGATACTTAGAAAAACAAGCATAGTAAGAGAGACCAACAACCAGAAGAAGATCTCTCTTTTTATGTCAACCTGCTTAATTTTGTTTATAATATCTGAGATGAACATTACATTAAGAAGAAAATAGCACTATAATTAAAACTCCACAAAAGGTTCACAAATCAATACGCAGGGAAACCCACAATATATGAAGCTGCTTTTATAGCAAGAGGATTGACAGAACTCTTTTTGATAACAGCACAGTATATTTCATCATTGTTGAGATAAAAACCCTCTATGCCACCTTCAAGTTTACCTGTGTAAGGTTTCATCGTAACATCTCCCATGCTGTTTTTATAAACAAGTCTGAGCTCACCCTCTTTGAACAATCCAACATCACCCAAAACAGCATCTAATGTAGCATAATTTTTAACAATTAGGACACTCTCCTTTCCACTTGCATCCTTTGTAAATTTGAGAGGTTTCACATCAATGGCTTTCTGCTTGTTATATTCAAATTTCTCTGTCCCAAGATTCACAGAAGCAGAGTTAAATGTGCCACCAAGACTTTCATCACCATTATAAATAGCTTCACCCTTTTGGTAAACCATAAGTTTGTGAATCTCATTTACAAAAAGGATCTCTTTTACTCCATCTCCATCAAGATCAGCTTTTACAGAGGATGAGAGTCTAAAACCAAAAGGTATCCAAGTATCTTTTACTCTTTCTATCTTGTCCCCTTTTAGGTTTATCTTAGAGAGGGTGCTGCCAAAAATATTTTCAGAATCAAAACTCTGCGATGCAAACTCCTCAACACCATTGTCGTCAAAGTCAAATGTCCCAAATATATGATTGAGGTGATCAGCAATGATTGAAATCTTGTTACCATTTATTTTGTAAATCCTTGAATCCATAGAATCTTTCATTAAGATATTTACAACTATCTCAACATCTCCATTATTATCAACATCTATAAATCTTACACCGATTATATTGCCAAAACCTTTATAAGTATCACCTGTAAGCTTTCTGAAAGTATCTGAAGATAGCTCACCATATATAATTGAGGTTCCATCACTATAGATAATTTTATCTTTGTAAAAATCTACTGTTTTAACCTTTTCTGAAAGCTGAGATATATTTCTGAATTTGGTTATCACAGGCTTTGTATTTTCAAATGTCTCCATGTTGTATTTGGAGGCAGTAGTTTTGGCAGTTCCGGGATACTTTTTGGCAGTTTCTGGAGGAAGTTTTTGAAGTTGAGCATTTGGATAAGGGGGCTGCTGGTTGGACAACTGATTTGGTAACTGTGGAGATTGTCCATAAGGGTATTGTGGTAGAGCTGCTGCTACCTGTCCCTGATTACCCATAGGGTAAACAGAGAGTGATGGATATTGTGAAGAATTGGCTGATGATGCAACTTTTTTGGAATCATCCTTTTCAGGATTGTAGTTGATCATCTTGTTGGATAGGTCAAATGTTTCTTCATAGAGTCCGATTGAGTATTTGGTGTAGTTTGAAAAAAGTTTAACAGATATTTTTTTGGATTTTGGATTTTCACTATCTTTTATAAAAACCTTAAGGTTCACTATATATTCATCTCTTCCGGGTGGGATATTAACATTTTCAGGGATAATCTCAAATTCACTAAAAGCTGACATCCCAAGCTCAATATAACTCTGAATATTGTATGCAGCAAGAGGTTTGTCAGAAAGATTTTCTACATCACTCAACTTAAAGATAACTCTTTTGGAATATTTTACTTTATCACCAACTTTAATACCTTTATTTTCTATTATATCACCTATACCAATACTACCTGAAACCTCTTTTAGTGACAAAAGAGCTATTCTATCCTCAATCTGCCCTACTATTTTACCAGATAGTTTGTTTACAATAGGTCCTTCCTGCCTATAAATACTTGCTTCCATACCTTTTTGGGGAGTAAAATTCTCAAATTGGATAACAGCTTCTTTCCTCTCTGGAATAACAGCTACAACTTCACCATAATAGGTAAAAGATTTTTTAACCTTTGAAAATATATCTGTCATAGTCTGGTCAAGATACTTTGCATGTATGGAGGTAGAGATAAGAAGAGTATAAAAAATTGCAATAATTATTTTTTTCATTAAAATCCCCTATTTTAGAATATAAATAAAGAAAACAATTAATTTAATATACTGCTTTTGTCAATAAATAATTTTAAAAATGAGCTGATATTAAGAAATTTTAAGAAAATTTTAGAAATTGAGTTTCTTTGCTCTTATCCTAAAAGAGACTATAATGTCTTTAAATGAGATATCAACAAATTTATAGATTAATTTCTGTGCAATGAAATTTTTGACAAAATATTGAAGATTAAAAGAGACTTCTGTAAGAAATGGATCAATCTCTTTAAAACGCCACTCACCTTCAAAAATTGAAAGTGGACCCTCAATTTGTTTGAAAGTTACACGGTCAGGTGGGAAAAAATCTGCTCTCATAATTACATTTTTTATAGGTATTGTAGGAATTATTTCAACCAATACACCAAGCTCGTCCCTTTCAATAACATTAACCTTTTTAAAGCCAAGCACAAATTCAGGATACTTTTCAATATCTGTTATTATACTGAATCCTCTACTTAAACTTATAGAGACTTTGTCTACAAAACTCATTCTTTTTATCATTTAAAATACCTTGAATTTTGATAGTAGTTCAAACCATATTCATAAAGGACTTTTAAGGTTGAAGCCAATGGGATAGCAATAAGCAAACCTATAAAATTAAAAATTTTACCAAAAACAGCAAGACTCAATATTACTACAACAGGGTGAAGCCCAACCTTATTCCCAACTATCTTGGGAGTTATGAAAAAACTTTCTAAAAACTGGACAACTCCAAAAACAAGAAAAACATACAACAACCCTAATAAACTCTGATCATGCAAAAATGATATCAAAATCGAACTTACAATACCTAATAAAAATCCTAAATAAGGGATAATACTTGCAAAACCTGAAAATATCCCGATTATGAGTGCTGAATCAAGACCTATCATAATTAATCCTGCTGAATAAAGTATTGCGAGTATAAGGCAGATAAGGAGCTGTCCCCTCACAAAAAGACTAACTGAATTGTCTATCTTCCCAAATATCTCTGACACTTTTGATACAAACTTAGGAGGTATTTTACCCTTGATATTAGCTTTTATATGGTCAAACTCTTTAAGAAAGTAGAATGTAAATATCGGGATAAATAGAAAATTAAGCATATTTGCAACCATTGAGAAGATGTTATTTAGCACTTTATTTGCAATGTTTAGACTTTGTGGAAAAATTTTGTCAATAGGGATATCCACCTTTTGTAAAATTTCAAAATGAGTATTTATAAGAGCTTTCCACTTTTCTATATATGAGGGTAAATTTTCAGCCAAATTATTGAATTCTGAGATAAATGCAGGAACAACAAAGATTAAAAGGAGTGAAAAGATAGAAAAGGATATAATAATTATCAATATAATGGAGAAAGTCCTTGAAAAGTAACGTTCCATAAGATCAACAAGTGGGTCAAGTATGTAGGCAATAAATAGTGAGATAAAAACAGGGGTCAAAATATCTCTTAACCAATAAATAAAATAAAAAATTGCTCCAAGAACCGATAGGATAAATACTATTTTAAATTCGTCAGATACTTTCATAGGTTATAACTCTCCCGATATATATTTTATAATAGAGATGGTAACAATTGATGCAACCTCTGTTCTCATTGTGTTGGTGGAAAGTTTGATAGGGGTAAAGTTATGTGTGTTGAAAAGATTAATCTCGTTATCTGAAAAACCACCCTCAGGACCCACTACAATAAGCTTCTGAAGAGTTTTATCATTATTAGTGGTAGAAAGTTGATAAATAGAAACCCCATCTTTACTATTAAAATATATTTTAAATAAGTAGTCAAGACTTAATATATCGTTAAAAGTATATATTTTTTCTATGAAATGTATGAAGTTGTTCCTGCTCTGCTTCGATGCTTCTATAATTGTCCTATTCCACTTATCTATCTTATCAATAGAGAAATTTTTCAAGTAGGAGTATTCTGATACAAAAGGGTAGATATTATTTATCCCAAGTTGAACAGCAGAATTTAGGATAGTTGTAAAATTTTCAGGCTTTATAATTGAAACAGCAATATCTGTTTTGAAGTTACTACCTTCAACTTCATTAAACAAACTACATTCAATAGTAATAGAACGCTTACTTATATCTTTTATTTCACCACGAGCAGTAAGGGTTTTACCATTAAAAACCTCAAAAATATCACCTTGAGTCCCTCTAAGAACATTTTTTATATGGTGAAATTCACTACTGCTTTCATCAATTACATACAAAATCTGACTATTTTTAAGGTTTGGAAGAAAGATTCTCCTCAAAATCAATACCTTACCTTTCTATCTAAAAAACAGCAAAGTATAGTAAGCAATATAAAGCTAATAAATGGTGCAATAAAGAATGGAAGAAATTTCATATATGCCAAATTTATAAAAAAATTGTGAACAATAAAGAAAAAGAAGCCAACAACCGCAGAGATAAGAGCTGCAGTAACTCGACCTCTATCCCTCGGATTCTTTATATTGAGCAAAAATGCTATAAAGATAAATAGAATATTTACCAAAGGGTATGTAAATTTATTTAAAAGGTCAGTTTTATATTTTACAGTGTCTATGCTTGAATTTTTAAGGTTTTTCAATATCTTTAACAACTGCATAAAGCTGATATTCTTGTTTTCTATTGTTATTACAACAAAATCTTCCCTATTAAAATCCAAAGGGATATCAGAAAGAGCACTTTCGGAGTATGATATTAATCTATTGTTATTAAACTTGTAATTTTCAGAATTTTGAAGTTTCCATTTGTTATCCACATATAAAGCACCTTTTGCATCTATCCTCTCAGAAATTCTAAAATTATCATCAAATTTAAGGACAGTTATACTCTGCATAAAACCTGCATCAAAATTTGCAATTCCAATTTTGAATATATATTGATCTTTCTTATACCATATCTTATTTTCTTGTAAAACAGCATAATTTTTCTTATCTTTTAACTCAACATTCTTTATCATCTTTGCTTTATAAAAAAAATCAGGATTTATAAATTCGTTGTTTATAAAAAGGATCAGGTAAAAAATAATCCCAAGAGTAAATAGTATTTTATAAAGTAAACTTCTTTTTACACCAAGAGTTCTAAAAGCTATAATCTCATACTTTGTATTTAAATTTGAAAATAGGAAGCACCCTGTTGATAAAACAGAGAATGGGATAATGTAGTAAAGGGCTAACGGTGTTTGAAAGATAAAGTATTTGAATATATTTAAAAGATTCAAATTCTTTGATTCAATAAATGTTGAGATATTTCCAAAAAAATCAGCAATCCAAAAAATCAAGATAAATGCAAGAAAAAAATATAGGAAAATTTTAATAAACTCTTTTATTATATACTTTGCAATCATATTTTTACATATCTCATTAAGATTGTTATTAGAAGCAATACTACTATATTTGGCAACCATGCTCCGAGAAGAGGGATCAGAATATTAAATTTTGTCATATAGCTTGATAACATAATTGTAAGGTAATATACAAAGATAATTGACAAAATTATAAATAGTGTCCAAGATTTTGGATTACGGGAGTTTGTAATTCCAAAAAAAACACCTGCAATAACAAAAATAATTGAAGCAAAAGGTAAAGAGTATTTTTTGTATATCTCCATCTTGATAGCATTTACTTTTTTAATATTTTTTTGACTACTGTAATTTGCAATTCGTTTATTCAGCTCATCTATTGAGCTCTCCTTATCCTTTATATTTATCGTTTGGTTGAGGCTCTCCTTTAGATCAAAACTTAAAATATAATCTTTGAAAATTATAACCTCATAATTCTTCTTACTCTTTTTTATATGAATTGCACCATTTTTTAATTTTAATTGAAAAATATTACTCTTTTCAGTTATAATGCCCTCCTCTGCTGTAATAATCTCAGGGATATTAGTAAATTCATCGTAGATAATAATATCTTGCAATACTTTCTTTCCATCTATGAAATCACCAAAATATATCACCGTTGAACCAAATGGATTATTGAAAGTTTTTGGCTGTAAAGTATTGATATTTTTATTTTTAATTATATCGTTTGCTTCATAGAGAAAATGTTTGGTAGAGAGTGGCAAAAGATAAATATTG
This sequence comes from Candidatus Methylomirabilis sp., assembly GCA_020722945.1. Classification (GTDB taxonomy): domain Bacteria; phylum DYJV01; class DYJV01; order DYJV01; family DYJV01; genus DYJV01. Next base: position 48,532 of record DYJV01000008.1, read on the forward strand.
TTAAAAATACCTATTAAAAATGAAAATATCCCAATTATAAAAGGTATTTTATAAAGTGTGATGTTGGCGATACCAAAACTTTTTAGGGCTATTATCTCATTTGATGAGGAGAATCTCGAAAAAGAGTAAAGTATTGCAGACAGAGTAACAAGCGGGATTGTAAAGATACCAAATGACGGCAAAAGAAGAAAAAGTAATTTTAATGTTGAAGTAAAGGGGAGAACCCCATTTACTATTTTGTCTGTAAAATCTATAAATTTGATAATTAAAAATAAAAAATTAAATACAAATAGAAAGAAAATATAACTTAGTGCAATCTCTCTAAAAAAATATCTTTCATATACCTTCACATCAAAGTCCCTTTCAAATATCTACATCAACTCTCTAAATTTGATATTTTGTCACATTAAAACAGAAAAATTACTAAATTAGAGTTAATATTCAATATATCAGTTATGATTAGGTGCATTTACATATTTTATAAAGTAAGTGAAAATATTTTACTTTATAATATTTTGGAGCTGTCAAGGATAAATGTAACAGGTCCATCATTGACAAGTGAGATATCCATATCTGCCTGAAACACCCCCTCCTTAATATTTATTGAGGGGAAAGTTTCTCTTATAAAAGTTATAAAATCATCATAAAGTTGTTTGCTCTCTGATGGATTTTCGGCTTTATCAAAAGATGGTCTTCTACCCTTTCTACAATCACCATAAAGTGTAAACTGGGAAACTATAAGTAACTCCCCTGAAATATCAAGGAGTGATCTATTAAAATTTTGGTCACCATCTGGGAATACCCTTAAATTTAATATTTTATTTGCTATATATTTAATATCATCAGAAGAGTCACCCCTCCCTATTCCCAGAAAAACCAGAAGACCTTTACCTATTTGACTAACTCTACGACTATCTATTTCAACAGATGCTTGGCTAACTCTCTGTATTAAAGCTCTCATCTATTATCCTCAAAGTATTTTTATAAGAATTAAACAATGTCTCTTTGTCGTGAGGTTCGAGTGTTAGAATGGCTTCTGGTGAATACTTCCTGATAAATTTAAAAATATTATGAAAATTAATGTTACCCTCCCCAACAGCCATATGATAATCAAAAGTCCCATCATTGTCGTGAAGATGTATCTCAAATATATTTTTGTTAAAATTTTTAAAATACTCCTCTATCGGCAAAGTAGAAAAAACATTATGATGCCCAACATCCAAACATACACCTGCCTTATCATATTTAACAAGCTCAAGAAGTGTATCTAATACCTTCATATCCTTTTCAAAAATATTTTCAAAAGATATTTTCAGATTTAGAGAATTGGCATAATTTACTACTTTTGACCATGTTAGTGAGACCCTCTCTCTCCATAACTGAAAGAACTGACCATGTATAATATCGTTATACCCGGGATGAAAAACTATATTTAAAGGGGAAAATAAAACAGCAAGATCGAGCAGTTTAATAAATCTATCCTCTGTTACCACTCGTATCTTTTCATCAAAAGCACCAGGACTCAAATCGATAAATGGTGCATGAAAAGTAACTTTTATATTGTGATCTTTAATAAAATTTGACATATCGTAAAAATCTTTAAAGGTATAACTGTCCATCTGATTTGAAAATATCTTTAACTCAAGATTGAAGAGTTTACTCCCTAAAATTAACTCTCTTTCCTGCATAAGGTAATCAACAGGAACAGAAATAAAAATATTTTTAACCATACTCTACTCCACTTTAATATTATGAAAAAAGATATCTGAAATTTAGAAATGGTAACATAGTTGAAAAATAAAATAAATATTTTTTTAATAGTTAACAATTAGCAAGATAAAAGAATAGAGATTTTATCTTTATCTTGGATGTTATAGTTTTTTTAAATTTTCCTCCTGAATGGGAAGAGGGAGTTAAAACAAAAACAAAATCTAAAAGATAAACCACCCTGTTGATGTTATAGTTTTTTTAAAAAATTCCCCTCCTTCTGGGGGGTGGACAGCAAAGCCTGACAGGGAATTCCCCTCTTTCGGAGGGGTGGACAGCGAAGCTGGACGGTTAATTCCCCTCCGTAGAGGGGAATTAAAAAAATAGTTGTTAATTGATAGGGGTTAGTTGTTAGAAAAAAAATTAAAGAGAAACCACAGCACCACTTTGCGGCATCCTTTGAGTATAGAAAAATTAAAGGGAAATAAAAACCCTTAGCGTCTTTGCGTCTTTGCGAGAAATATAAGAAAAAAAGAGAAAAGCAGAGAGGTTTTATCTTTGGTCTTGGATGGTATAGTTTTTTTTAAAAATTCACATCAAAAGAGAGGAATGAAAGAAAGACCACCTCTCTAATGCTATGGTTTTTAAAAAATTCCCCTCTATGGAGGGGTGGCAGGCAGAGCCTGACGGGGTGGTCTTTTCTCTTATTTTTTCTCTTTTATTCCCCTCTACGGAGGGGTGGCACCGTCAGGTGACGGGGTGGTCTTTTTTTGTTTTTGTTTATCTTTCCTACTTAATAAAGAGGGGAATTTTTCAAAAAAATAATTATCCATTGTCAATTCACCATTGACCATTCACCATTATCAATTATCCAGTTGCCCACTTCCACTCTGAGATATTTCTTGTCTGGCTATCAAAGTTGATACCGAGAAGAAACAACTGCTGATTTGGCGTTTCAGATTTGAATCTCAAAAGGTATTTACTCTTTATCTGATCCA
>DYJV01000069.1 GCA_020722945.1 Candidatus Methylomirabilis sp.
CATTTTATTTGGTTTTTTCAGTCTGTATATTTTGTTGCCATAACCGCTAACGGTTGGCAGCTTTGCGTTGTGGCGGATTAGATGCACTAACCTGTCTGAACGCACACTGTTTATTAAATGCACTACTGTTTATATTCGCACTTCCCCCACCATAACGCAAAGCTGCTGTTAGCAACAGTATTGTTTTTAGTAGTTGTCATAGTTATCATTTTTACTCTATTTGTCAACTTAATTTTTACTTAAAAACAAATATTTTTTTGTTCAAAAGTTGGTATGTGCTTATTTCCCGACAGGCTGCTAGTAAGAACTACAGAATAAAGGATTTTATAGGAAGTAAAACAAAGCCAAAACTAACTATAGAATTTTAATGACCATAAGTTGTGATTTTTAGTGAGCTTTGACAGTGATATCAATTTAATTAAAGAAGTTTTGCAGCTATAAATCCTGTTGTCCAAGCTGCTTGAAGATTATAACCACCTGTAATCCCATCAATATCGAGAATCTCACCTGCAAAATATAAATTATCACAGACTTTGCTCTGCATTGTATTAAAATCAATATTTTCAAGACTGATACCTCCACAAGTCACAAATTCCTCTTTAAACGATGTTCTACCTTTTACAGCGTAAGTATCATTTGTCAAAGTATTTAGAAGTTTATTGAGACCTCTTTTCCCAAGCTCCCCCCATTTCCTATTTAGAGGGAGTTCACTCTTCTTAATTAGATGACACCATAACCTCTCAGGGAGAAGATATGGTCTAAAATTTGATAATATTTTGGCTCTATTCTCCTCACTGATAGTGAGCAATTTTTTAAAAATAAGGTCATTATTGCTCTCATTAATCCAGTTTACCCGTATATTGAATATGTATCCTCTCTGATTGAGAAATCTTGCTCCAAATGATGATAATTTGAGGATAGAGGGTCCGCTCATTCCCCAATGAGTGATAAGAAGAGGTCCCTCTGAAAAGTAATTTGTCCCCTGTATGGTAACAGTTGTTTTCTCTACAACAATTCCACTTAAATCTGTAATAGTGTCATCAGGAATGTTAAATGTAAAAAGTGAGGGGACAGGAGATTCTATCTTGTGGTTTAATTTTTGTAGCCATTTTAACCCCTCTATATCTGGTGACCCACCAGTTGCAACTATAACTTTATCAAATTTTTCAGGTGAAATTTTTATATCTGAAAAGTGGATTTGAAGTTTATTACCTAACTGATCGATAGCGTTGACACCTCTACCTTTTACTATCTGAATCTTTTTTATTGCAGCCTCTTTTAAAAAGCAGTCAATGATAGTTTGAGAATCTTGAGAAAGTGGGAAAACAGAGTTATCGTTTTGGACTGTAAGAGGAACTCCTCTACTTTCAAACCATTTCATTGTATCTTTATTATTAAAAATATTAAAAGCTTTTTTGAGCCTACTTTCTCCTCGTGGGTAAGATTGGCACAACTCTTTTATTGAAGGTGCAGCATTGGTGAGGTTACATCTTCCACCACCAGATATTTTAACTTTACTTAAAATATGTGACGTTTTCTCAAAAATAGTAACATCAGCATCAGGATAATTCTCTTTGACCATTATTGCAGAGAAGAAACCTGCTGCACCACCTCCAATAACTCCAACTCTCATTACAATCCTTTTACTTGGCAAAGCTAATTATATAATCTACCAGTTTAAAATATAAATTACCCTTTTTTTTTAATGTTATAACATTTGAAATAAAAATTCTATACATATTAACTCTTTTTCCCCGATTTTTAACAGAACATTATCCACTAATATGTTTGCAGGTTCACAACTCTGATTGTAACCTACAATAAAAAATCAGTTTGATTTTTTATTAGATTTACTATATTTAAGTTGTTATGAATTTAAATGAAGCTTTGTCAATATTAGAGATAGATGATTCCCTTTCATTAAAGAGTTTGAAAAAAATTTATAGAAATAGAGTGAAGAGTGCTCATCCCGATATAACTTCCGATTTTGACCATATACTTCAAATAAACAATGCATACCAGTTTTTAAGGGACTACCTTGAAAATTATGAATTTTCAGTAGAGAAATTGCTCAATTATGAAGCTCTTGAGGAGAGAACTTTTAATAGATTTAAAAATGACTGGCTTGGTGGAGATTTTAATGGATAGTAAAAATTTGATAGTTATTGTTCTTGCTGCTGGTGAGGGGAAGAGGATGAAATCTGATATCCCTAAAGTGATGCACCCATTATGTGGTAAACCTATGATAAATATACTCTTACAGCAGCTTAATACCCTTAATTTTGATGATATATATACTGTTGTTGGGCATAAGAGGGAGATACTTATTAACCATTTAAAACAGACATTTCCTGATATGAAATTTGTTCATCAGATTGAGCAACGTGGGAGTGGTGATGCAGTAATGGCTTGCAAAGATGCTTTTAAAAAATTTGATGGGAATATTTTAATTATAGCAGGTGATATGCCACTTATCAAAGGTGAAACCTTAAAAGAATTTACAGATGCTTTTAATGAGCAAAATCTTGATATTGCAGTATTATCTGCCTTTCTTGACAACCCTTACGGTTATGGAAGAGTTGTAAGGGATGGCGGAGATTTTACCAAGATAGTAGAGGAGCGTGATGCTGCTGATACTCAAAAAAGTATAAAAGAGGTAAATAGTGGGATATACTGTGTCAGAGCAGAGCATCTATTTAGACTGCTTGATAAGATAGACAATTTTAATGCTCAAGGGGAATTTTATCTTACAGATATTATTCAGATTGGCAAAAGTGAAGGATTAAAAGTTCAAGCATTATCTTTTGGAGAATCTGATCAATTTTTCGGTATTAACAATAGAGAGCAGCTTGCTTCTGCTGAGAAGATTTTGGTTGCCCGCAAAATATCAAAGTTGCAGAGTGAAGGAGTAACATTTATCAATCCAGACACAACCTACATAGAGCTTGATGTCAATATAGGTAAAGATACAGTTGTTTACCCTAATAACCATATTTTAGGTAACACCAAGATTGGTCAGATGTGCAATATTGGTGGGTTTAACACTATCAAAGATTCAACAATTTCAGATAATGTCTTTATAAAAGGTTACTGTTATATAGATAGAGCTGCCATAGACAGAGATAGTCAGGTTGGCCCCTTTACCCACATCAGACCTGAAACAATTATCGGAGAGGATTGTAAAGTTGGGAATTTTGTTGAAATTAAAAAATCTGTTTTAAAAAATGGTGTTAAAGCTTCTCATCTAAGTTACATCGGTGATGCTGATATAATGGAGGGGGTTAATGTTGGAGCAGGGACAATTACTTGCAATTATGATGGATTCCGAAAACATAAAACATTCATCGGTAAAAATGTTTTCATAGGTAGTGACACCCAGCTTGTTGCACCTGTTTCTGTAGGTGATGATACACTTATAGCTGCTGGCACCACTGTTACAAAAGATATTCCTCCAAACTCTCTTGTTCATTCAAGGGTAAAGCAGGTTAACTTATCAAATATGGGGATGAAAAACAGAAAATAATTTTCTGTGATTTTTATGAAAATACTTTTACTCTTTTCAGGTGGTCTTGATAGTATTTTAAGCTACAAATTGCTCAAAAGTAAAGGGTTTTTTGTTAAAGCTGTCCAGTTTTACACACCTTTTCTTCAGATTATTGACAAAAATTTTTATATTAAAAATATCAAAGAGCTTTACTCTATAGATCTGAAAATGATTTCCATCTGGGATGATTATAGGGAGATAATCCTCAAACCTAAATACGGTTTTGGAAAAAATATGAATCCCTGCCTCGATTGTAAATTGCTATTTTACAAAAAGGGCAGAGAGATTATGGAGAGTGAAAATTTTGACATTTTAGCCACAGGTGAGGTGGGTGGTCAGAGGCCTTTTAGTCAAAAAGTGGATAACCTAAATTTCCTCGAAAGGGAGAGTGGATTAAGGGGGAGAGTTTTAAGACCTTTATGTTATAAATACTCCACTCAGATACCGGATCAAGATTTCCTTGATATAATGGGCAGAGGAAGGAGTAAGCAGATTCAGCTTGCAAAAGAGTTAAATGTTGATAATTTCCCTGAACCTGGTGGAGGGTGTTTGCTTGCTGAGTCAAGTTTCTGTGGTAAAATAAAAATTTTAATAGATTTCTTTGATCATGACCCTTCAAAACTTGAAGAGATATATTTTGAGATGCTCAAATTTGGAAGAGTCTTTGAATCTCAAAATTATATCTTAATTATTGGGAGAGACAAATTGGACGGTGATTCACTTATGAAAACTCATTACTCCAAACCACCCAACTGCAGATTAATATTTTCAAGGAGCCACTCTGCACCTGTATCTGCAGTTATTTTTAAAAATATGGTTGAGGATTATCAATCTATCTTTGACAAAATAAAGAAATTTGTAAAATCTGATTATCGTCACAAAATATCTTTTGAGGTTGTTTAATTGATGAGCTATTTCCCTATTAATCTTAATATTTCTGGGAAACTTTGTGTGGTTGTTGGTGGTGGCAAAGTTGGAGAGAGGAAGGTAAAGAATCTCCTTAATTATGGAGCAAAAGTAAGGGTTGTCAGTCTTGATTTTACAGATGAGCTACTTGCCCTTGATGGTAGTATCGAAATTGTTCGTTCAAGATACAAAAAAGAGTATATCGAAGGAGCTTTGCTTATATTTATTGCTACCAATGACAAATCTCTAAACTTACAGATATCAAAAGATTCAAAAGCTCTCTCTATCCCTGTAAATATTGCTACTGAACCTAATCTTTGCGATTTTACTTTACCCTCTGTGATAACAAGGGGAGAGTTGCAAATTGCAGTCTCCACTGATGGGAAGAGCCCTGCTTTATCAAGAGTGATAAAGGGGAAAATAGAGCAGGATTTTGGTAGTGAATATGAGACTCTAACAAACATTATGGGAAAAATAAGAGAAAAGCAATTGACTATATCTTCTACCTCTGATATAAACAGAAACTTATTTTACAGATTCTTAAACTCTGAAGTTCTTGATTTTATAAACAAAAAAGATTTTCTGTCAATTAATAACCTCATAAAAGATATTTTTGGTTTTGAAATAAAAATTTAAAAAAAGAGAACGATGCTTTATTTTATCCCTACCATTTTTTATATTTTATCATTCTGCATGCTGGCTATCTACTTTTTAAATTTTAAAGAGTGGAATATTGAATACTCAAAGAAGTTTCTGATATTAGGTTTCACATTTCATCTCTTTATCTTTCTGTCAAGGTGGTTTGAGTCGGAGTTTTTCCCTGTTACCACACTATTTGAATCTCTCTCATTTTTTGCCATGATAATAACAGGATTTCAGATTATCATTGACCTGAGATACAAAGTAAAAGGTATTTCTCTCTTTACAACTTTTTTATCCTCATTAATCATGTTCATATCACTATTTCTGCCGAGAAGTGTTGCAGCTATTCCACCTATTCTGGATAGTTTATGGTTGCCAATTCATGTTTTTTTCGCTTTTCTTGGGAATGGCATATTTGCTATATCTTTTTGTGTAAGTGTTTTATATCTTATCCAATACTCTAAAGCTAAAGGGAAGAAGCTCACCAAATCTTTCTTTGAATTCCCTTCACTTGAAACACTCGATGGTCTCAATTACAAATGCCTTACAATTGGTTTCCCTACATTGACTCTTGGTATAATTACAGGTTCTATCTGGGCATCAGTTGCTTGGGGAGCTTATTGGAGCTGGGATCCAAAAGAAACTTGGTCACTTATAACTTGGTTTTTCTATGCAGCACTTCTTCACGGTAGGCTAAACAGTGGTTGGCAGGGGAGAAAGGGTGCAATTTTTTCAATAATAGGGTTTTTGGCGATACTTTTTACATTCTTGGGTGTCAATCTCTTTTTACCCGGTTTGCATAGCTACGTGTCGAGATAGTATCAACTCAAATAGAGTGATATTTACTTTAAACCTATTTAAATTTTATTTTAGGAGTGTTGAACTTTTCCAATATGAATAAAAATTTATTAGTTGTTGGTCTTAATCACAAAATTGCGACTGTTGAGATAAGGGAGAAGATAGCATTTCAAGATTTCAAAATAAGGGATGCACTTTCTAAACTAAAAACTATTGAAGGTGTATCAGAGTGCATAATACTCTCTACCTGTAACAGAGTTGAACTCTATCTTGTGACTGATCTTGATAGTGATATCTCAAAAAGTATTGTTATAGATTTTATATCCTCTTTCCATAATCTCAAAAAAGATGATTTTGTAAATTATCTATACTTCTACTTTGAAAAAGATGCTGTAAAACATATATTCAGAGTTGCTTCAAGTCTTGATTCACTTGTAGTTGGAGAACCTCAAATACTTGGTCAGTTGAAACTTGCTTACAGAATCGCAACAGAGGAGCATACCACTAAGGTAATCTTAAACAAACTTCTTCACAAATCATTCTCCGTAGCCAAAAGAGTAAGGACAGAGACCGAAATATCGGGAAGTGCAGTATCTATAAGTTTTGCAGCAGTTGAGCTCTCAAAAAGGATATTTGAAACTCTCAAAGAGAAGAAAATTCTCCTTGTTGGTGCAGGTGAAATGTGTGAGCTTGCGGCAAGACACCTTATCGGAAATGGGGTTACAGATATTTTTGTTGCTAATAGGACATTTGAAAGAGCTGAAAACCTCGCTTCAGAGTTTGGTGGGAAAGCTGTATCATTTGAAAATCTCTACCTTATACTTGAAAAAGTTGATATTGTTATAGCTTCTACCGGTGCTCCGCACTATATAATTGAGTATCCCAAATTCAAAGATCTAATGAAAATAAGGAGAAATAAACCTATTTTTATGATAGATATTGCGGTTCCCCGTGATATTGATCCCAAGATAAACACTCTTGATGGCGTTTATCTTTACGATATTGATGATTTGAAAGCTATTGTTGAAAAGAATTGGGAATCAAGAAAAAATGAAGCTGAAAAGGCTGAAGTCATTGTTGATGGAGAAGTGGCTGTATTCCTCGAATGGTTTAAAACACTTGATATTATCCCTACAATTGTAAAGTTGAGGGAGTATTGTGAAAATATCAGGAGAGTTGAGGCTGATAAATTCTTTGAAAAAATTAATGGGATAGGCGATAAGGAGAGGGAGATGATAGATTACCTTACCTCATCAATTATAAACAAAATATTACATAAACCCTCTATCAACTTAAAGAGGGGCTCTGAATCAGAGTATTACGCTGAAGCAGTAAAAAAGATATTTGATATATAAATCCAAATATTGCTCGGGAGATAAAATATTGAAAAGCATTACAATAGGGACAAGAGGCAGCAAATTAGCTCTATGGCAGGCTAATTTCATAAAGAGTAAGATAGAGGAGAAATTTCCATCTCTCAAAGTGGAGATCAAAATCATAAAGACAACAGGGGATAAGATTCTTGATGTGCCGCTTGCAAAAGTTGGTGGAAAAGGTCTATTTGTAAAGGAAATAGAGGAGGAGCTTTTGAGCAGAGGTGTTGATATTGCTGTTCATAGCATGAAAGATGTCCCCACTTTTTTCCCTGATGGTTTGTATCTCCCCATTATTACAGAGCGGGAAGATTGTCGCGATGCTTTTATCTCAAAAGATAATGTTAAACTATCAGAGCTCAAAGCTGGTAGTATAATTGGAACCAGTAGCCTTAGAAGAAGATCCCAACTCTGTAGCATTAGAAAAGACCTCAATATAGTTGATTTGCGAGGGAATATTGACACAAGACTTACCAAATTAAAAAAGGGTGAATATGATGCGATTATCCTTGCTTCTGCTGGACTTAAGCGAATGGGATTTGAAAATAGTATCACAGAGTATATAAGTGTTGACCAAATGATACCTGCAATAGGTCAGGGAGCACTTGGAATAGAGACAAGAATCGGAGATACTCGAGTGCTTGAAATTGTTTCATTTTTAAAAGATGAGAAAACTTATAAAGAGGTTGAAGCAGAGAGGGGTTTTCTAAAAAAACTTGAGGGTGGATGTCAGGTCCCTATCGGTTGTTTTGCACAAGTAGAGGGTAAAAGTCTTTCGTTAAATGGTTTTGTAGGTAGTGTAGATGGGACGAGTATTATAAAGGAGAGCCTCTCTGGAAGTATTGACGATTTTGACACTCTTGGGGTTACACTTGCAGAGAAGATATTAAAAATGGGTGGGAAAGAGATTCTTGATCAAGTTTATGGATGTGGTGATATCAGATAACCTAAAAATTAGATTTACTGTTAAACCTTAACCAAAATAAGGTAATTTATAAACTTTAAAACCCACAAAAAATCTTATTTTATATGACAGATCACTATTAAACTTTTCAAAATATAAAATTAAATTTGGGAGACAAGATGAAAAAAGGTATGGTTTACTTAGTTGGTGCAGGTCCAGGGGCAGAGGATCTGATTACGCTAAAAGGTCTTGAATGTATCAAGGTGGGAGATACTATTATATACGACTATTTGGCAAATAAGAAGCTTCTTAAATATTCCAAAAAAGGTTGTGAGTTGATATATGTAGGTAAAAAGGGTAGTAGTCATACTATGGAGCAGGAGGATATAAACCAGCTTATAGTTGATAAAGTTTTGGAGGGTAAAATAGTTGTAAGATTAAAGGGTGGCGACCCTTATGTTTTTGGGAGGGGTGGAGAAGAGGTTGAGGAGCTTCTCAAATACAATATAGATTTTGAGATTGTTCCAGGGATTACTGCTGCTATTGCGGCTTCTGCATATGCAGGTATTCCATTGACTCACAGAAATTATACATCTACGGTTGCTTTTATTACAGGACACGAGAGGGATGACAAGGAGTTTTCTAAAATACATTGGGATAAAATTGCAAATGGAGTAGGAACAATTGTTTTTTATATGGGTGTTAAAAATCTTCCAAATATTGTAAAAAATCTTATTCAAAGCGGTAGAAGTCCAGAGACTCCAGTTGCATTGATAAGGTGGGGGACACTCCCTACACAGAAAGTTGTAGATGGCACACTCCAGAATATTGTAGAAAGGGTGCAAACTGCAAAGTTGACAGCTCCTGCAATAATATTGGTTGGTGAGGTTGTGTCTCTGAGAGAGAAGTTACGATGGTTTGACAAGAAGAGTCTTTTTGGGAAAAATATAGTTATCACAAGGGCAAGAGAGCAGGCGAGTGAGTTAAATAACACTCTTACAAAGTTGGGTGCCAATGTGATTGAGTTTCCCACTATTGAGATCGTTGAACCTAAAGATTTTACAGAGCTTGATAATGCTATCAGTAGTATCAGAAGTTACGATTGGCTTATATTTACAAGTGTTAATGGGGTAAAGATATTTTTAAAGAGGTTATCTCACCACAAGAAGGATTTACGTGAACTTTACGGGATAAAGATATGTGCAATAGGACCTAAGACAGCAGAAGTTTTTATTAATTCAGGGATACATCCTGACCTCATTCCGCCAAAATATCAGGCAGAGTATATTATTGAGGAGATGGAGAAGATCGGTATAAGTGGCAAAAGATTTTTACTTCCAAGAGCAAAGGTTGCAAGGGATGTTCTACCAAACAAAATATCGGAAAAGGGTGGAATTATTGATGTTGTAAATGTTTACGAAACTATCTTGCCTGATACCAACAAGGGAGAAGTTAGGGAGTTGTTCAACAATCATCAAGTTGATTACATAACCTTCACAAGCTCATCCACTGTCAAAAATTTCCTTGAAATGTTTGCTAATGACTCTGTTAAAGATTGGTTTAAAACCACCAAATTAGTAAGCATAGGTCCAATTACCTCTGATACATTGAGAGAGAGTGGATTTGCTCCATCAATTGAAGCTGAGGAGTTTACAATAGATGGATTGATTGCTGCTATACTGAAAGATTCAGAGGTTTCTTAATATGTTTCTTATCGATTCACACTGCCATCTTAATATGGATTACTTCAAAGATGATTACAGAGAGGTTGCACAGAGAGCCTACAATAGCGGTGTTAAAAGTTTTATAATGATAGGGACAAACTACCTTGACAGCCAGCGTGGAGTTAAAATTGCTAATGAGATTCCGTATGCTTTTACTTCTATTGGGTGGCACCCTCACGATGTAAAGGATATTGGAGATAGCAGTAACCTTTTCAAAATAATGAAGTTGGCTGAAAACAAAAAAGTTGTTGGTTACGGTGAAATTGGTCTCGATTTCTTCAAAAATTACTCACCCAAAGATATTCAGATAAAATTTTTTCGCCACCAGATAGCAGTTGCCAAAGAGTTGAATCTTCCTATAATTATTCATGACCGTGATGCAAACGAGGAAGTTACAAAGATATTAAAGGAGGAGAGTGCTTTTAAAGTAGGTGGTGTAATTCACTGTTTCTCAGGTGATCTTGATTATGCACACAAAGTTATGGATATGAATTTTTATATATCGTTTCCCGGCACAATTACTTTTAAAAAAAATAGGGAGCTTGTCTCTAAATTGATAAAGAGTATCCCTATTGAGAGGATAATTGTAGAGACAGATTCTCCTTTCCTTACCCCTGAACCACATAGAGGTAAAAGGAACGAACCTGCATTTGTAAAATATGTTGCAGAGAAGATTGCTGAGATAAAGGGGATTACCTTTGAAGAAGTTGCAAAGTGGACCACGCATAATTGTATAGAGCTTTTTAGATTAAATATTGAAAAATAATTTTACAAAAATAAGATATGTGGAGATTTTATAATGCCAATTTTACCATATAATGATATTTACCCTGACATAAAAACACCCTATTTTATAGCAGAAAATGCTTATCTGATAGGTGATGTTAAAATAGGTGAATACTGCTCTATTTTATACGGTGCTGTCATCAGAGGTGATGTAAATTACATCAGAATAGGTGATAAAACAAATATTCAAGATGGTGCAATACTTCATGTTACAAACGATCTTTATCCTCTTAATATAGGGGATAATGTTTCTATCGGTCATGGAGCCAAAGTTCATGGCTGCACAATAGGTAGTAATGTCCTTATCGGTATTGGTGCTATAATACTCGATGGTGCTACAGTTGGGGACAACTGCATTGTTGGTGCAGGTTCTGTTGTTAGAGAGGGGTCTACAGTTCCCTCAGGAGCTCTTGTTGCAGGTGTGCCTGCTATTTATAAAAGGGAGCTTACGGAGGATGACCTAAAGAGAGTATCTTACAGTGCATGGAGTTACTACGAAAAGATAAATTCTCACTAATCCAACTCTCCAAAACAGATAAGAGGCTATATTGTTTAAAGTATTTGTAGATACCATACTCCCTCTCTTTACCATTATACTTATTGGATATATCTTAAAGAGGAGAAATATTGTCACTTCAGCTTGGAGTGAATCTGCAAACAAAATCACATACTATATTGCTAGATAATGTCAATAAATGTTTGCAATTTTCCAAAGTAAACTTCTCCCTTCATGC
>DYJV01000148.1 GCA_020722945.1 Candidatus Methylomirabilis sp.
CTCCTAAGAAAATTCTATCATATTGAGAATTAATCTTCTACTTTTTTTAAGACTCTTAAAGAATGAGGGTAAACGGTTAAAGTAAAATTTTTTTTATTTTTAATTTCAAATTTTTCTCCCGAGTAGATGTCTAGATAATATCCCCTTTTGAGTTCTGGATTAAAATCAGCATTTGAGTTTGACTTATTTAGAAATACAAAAACCTCCTCATCTTTATATCGCCTTATGAAGGAATACTTATCCTTTGAAGAGGTTAATTTATATTGTTTTCCTTTCTGTAAAGCTATAGATGATCTGCGAAGCGCATTAAGCCTTTTAATCAAAGAATAAAGTGGAGAACTTTTGGCAGACTTAATTCCCTCTATCCCCATCATTTTCCTATTATCGGGATCGTTCCCGCCAGACATCATTATCTCAGTCCCATAGTAAACACAGGGGATACCTCTTATTGTAAAGTAGTAATTTAGAGCGTCAGTATATTGCTCAACTGTGGCAGGACTTCCGTCCCATTTAGGGGCATTAAAACGTGGTTTATCATGATTATCTAGAAAAGTGACCAAATAAGTAGCATCCCTATATTTACTGTCGTTTTTAAGTACTTCATCCACCTGTGAGTAGTCTCCTCCTTTAAAGACTTTTTCAAGTCGTCCCCATGTTCCCATGGAAGAACCGGGCATATCCAGAACACTCATTGAGCTGTTCATTGGATCCCCGGATGAGAGTTTGGTATAGGAAGAAAGCAGGTCATAATCATCATTAGTCCACACTTCCCCAAAAAGAAAAAAATCTTTCTTATTTTTATGAATTTCTTTGGTAAATCTCTTCCAAAATTCTTTTTTCATCCAAATAACAGTGTCTATCCTGAAAGCATCCACACCCATGTTTTGCCATTTCTTGTATATCTCTATAAGCCATTTGGCGGTTTCTGGATTGTCTTCATTAAAATCCAATAAATCAGCTATGGCTGGGCCTTTGTGATTAAACCAATTATGCTTATCATTTTCATAATCAAAGCTATTCCCAAGTCCATAAATTAATCCTTTTCTATCGTACCATTTCACCGAGGGATTGACATATCCGCCATGCCCATGATTTACTACCACATCCTGTATTATTTTTAGCCCTTTCTTATGAACTTCTCTTATTAAGTCAGCATAAGAAGCCAAAGGAGACTCTAGATGTGGATCAACTCTGGATAAATCCCATGCCCAATATCCGTGGTACCCCGCTGCATCATAAGATTTATCAAAATTCTGATATCGCCCCGGAGCTTGCATTACTGGAGGCGTTATCCATATGGCGGAAAACCCCATATCTTTGATATGATCAAGGTTTTCTATCAAGCCTTTAAAATCTCCTCCCTGATAATATTTCAAGTTACCCGGGATATATTCATCTCCGTATATATCATTATTTTTGGGATCCCCATCCACAAATCTATCTGTCATAACAAAATAAATAGTTTCTTCCCTAAAATCCCATGGTTCTTTTCCATTAAGAGTTAAAGACAAAAAAGAAAGTAAAATTAAAAGCTTTTTCATTTTCTCTCCCAAAAATTGATTCGTAAAATTATAACATTTTACACAGAGCCGACAAGCCCGCGAATCAAATCAAAAATAACCTAACTAAATCCGTAAATTACAAATTCTCTCTGTAAAGCGCGAGCAAGGCTTTGGGCAAGCGCTTCGGTTAGATTTATTTATGACTTG
>DYJV01000149.1 GCA_020722945.1 Candidatus Methylomirabilis sp.
TTTTTTTATCTTTGAGTAAGCCTATCTATCATAAAAATTACCTGTCTAAGTGCGGAATGCTGCAGCTCAATTTTATCAAAGATTTTACTTGCATATTGATATTAATAAATATTAAATTTTATTCTGTATCGTGGTTTTTAAAATTTCATAATCCTCTATCTGCCTGCTTGTGCAAAAAGGGGACTTGCTAAAAGTTTTTTACCCATCTTTTTTTATACTCCTTTCAATTTTTTCAATTATTTTAAGAATATTTTGATCTTTTACCCCTTTTTTTAGCTCATTTAACTTTTGCAGCCTCTCACTTTCTGATGTAAATTTAAGTGTTAGAAGTGGAATAAGGTTTTTTATATCTTGAGGTGTCTCTTTTAATGAAAGACAATTTTTAAAATAGAGATACCCTTCATCTTTGTTATTATATTTAAAAAAATAGTAGTAACCAAGTAAAAAATTGAGCTGCCACTTCTCTGGAAGAAATTTTATCCCCCTTTTCATTATCTCTTTTGAATATTCAAATTTGACATCTGCAAGGAATGTCCCACCCACAATATATGGCATATAAAAATATGGATCAAGCTCTGATAATAGCAGCATATACTGATAAAGGTCACCAGCAGACTCAAGTGTTACTTTATTGACATCAATAAGTTTTGAAGCAATCTTTATCCATAGATAATCTGCAAGAAGTGGTTTGATAAAAGATGGTGCAAATAAATTTGTAAAATTTTTATTAGGGAGAATTATATTGAACCTCTTTGATTGAGCCAGAAATTCTTCAATCATAACTGAATGGGATATGATATTCCCCAGAAAAAATACCAAAAGTATTGATACGACTACACAGTATCTCTTCGCTCTATCCACAGCATCCCCAGTATCAGAAAAATCAAAGTATAGGTAATATAGTAACTGTATGAAGCAAATATAATATTGAGGTCCACATCTCTTGAGTGAGTTATTTTGGAGGTGAGATATTCTATCTCAAAGTCAGGGAAAAGGTAACATAGAAATTTTACAAAATATAAAACACCCTCTCCACTTTTAGCCACAATAAATTGAAGAAAATTAAGAAGTGATGACCCTATAAAATATAAAAGAAGCTGAATAAGTGTAACCTGAAAAAACTGATATTTCACTGAAAAGAAAAGACCAACTGCTAAAAATAGTAAAAATTTGAGATAGAGTAGTCCAATGTAGATAAAAAATAGCTCTGGAAGTTTTATCTTTGTTATTTCTGAAAATATGAAAAAGGTAAAAGAGTAAACAGAGGTAACAAAGAGCAGGATAAGAGCAGTTGCAATAAATGATGAGAGGAAAATTTCCCTCTTTGAAAGTGGTAGTGATAGCAGCCAATTATAAAATTTGCTTTTCCGTATTTCAGTAAGTGTATCTGCAGATAAAAATATAGCTGTAAAAAAAGTTATAAAACTTATACCTGCAATACCAAAATCTATAAATAGTTTACTCTTTTCACCCATAAATATTTTTGAGGATAGAGTAAGGAGTATTGCAAATAGAAGAGAGGATACAACTATTGATGAGAAAAAGTAATCTTTTACCCTATTTTTAATAAGAATTGAGATTAAAAAAAGAAAATTGCCCATTTTTTGCTCTGTTTTTAGTTTTTTGTTTTTATTTACCTTTAATTCTTCTACCCTTATATCTCTTGCAAAGGTGC
>DYJV01000150.1 GCA_020722945.1 Candidatus Methylomirabilis sp.
AACAACTATCTTCCCCCACCCATATTTTTTAAATTTATGTGCTCAACTATTCTGACATATTGGACTTGTCATCTTGATGATTGTTTTCAAGCAATTTTTCTAGTCTTTCGCTTATCTCACCAGGAGTTGGCAAAAGTCCTTTTAGGTTATTTGGTAAAGACTTGGTTAATTTATAAGTAGCCACTCCTATTGGTTGATTGCTCTCTTTGAGTGCATAATCCACCGTTGTTCGTTTCTTCTCTTTGCAGATGATAATCCCGATAGATGGATTTTCATCTGGTAGTTTTATAGTGTCATTGAGTACTGAAAGATAAAAGTTCATCTTTCCTGCATATTCTGGTTTGAACTTACCTATTTTTAGCTCAATTGCTATAAGTGATTTGAGTCTTCTGTGATACAAAAGTAAATCTATAAAATATTCTTCATCATCTACCTCAAGTTTGTATTGGTTTCCTAAAAAAGCAAAGTCACTACCCATTTCATTTAAAAACTGTCTGATTTTGTTGATGAGTCCTATTTCTAACTCTCTTTCATTGTATTCATCGCATAGCTCTAAAAAATCAAAGTTATACTCATCTTTTACTGCAAGTGAGGCTTGATGTTTATATTTTTCTACCAATGTATTATCAAAATTTGTTTGATTTAAAAGAAACTTTTCATATGATTTGTTATCTATATGATTGTCTAACACTCTATAAGTCCAGCCAAACTTGATAACCATTTTGATATAGAATTCTCTCTCAAGGTTATCTTTGCATTTTTGAAAAATAGCTACATTATGAGACCAGCCAATTTGTGCAGACAATGTCTGCAGTTTTGTATTATTTTTGTACTCAATATAAAAATTTCGCATATTCCAAAGGTTTCTTTCACTAAACCCCTTAATCCCAACAAACTCTTTTTGAAGCTCATCTGAGAGATTTTTAACAACAGATTTTCCCCATCCAAACTCATCTTGTTTCTCAACAATATTTTTACCAATATCCCAATAGAGATTGATAAGCTCTTTGTTTACCGCTTTGAGGGCTTCATATTGAGACGAGAGTATTTTATTTTTTATCTCTTTTACAAATATTGTAAAATTTTCCCCTTGAACAATGATTTTATTACTCATATTTTTTGAGTCCTTTTAATATCTTATCTTCTTTGGTGGTCTTGTCTGAGTAAGTTTTTGTGATGACATCTGTAAGTAAAACAAACTCTTGCCCCTCTTGCACTCACACTCTTTGCCATTTATCTGTGGAATATGTAAAGAAAGTTAACCCCATTTTTCAAGCAACATTTTTTAGTTTCAGATAGTTCTTTTTATGCAGATTAATTGTTACAATTTATTGAGATTCCTACCTGTGCCATTGGAAAGGTAGATAAGCCCAATTTCTTGTTTTACCTTTGACCAATCTATAAGAGGATTATATTTACGTGCCTCCTCGTAAACTTCTTTTCTTTTAGCAAGTGCTGCTTTATCCTCTCCTTTATGCCTTTTTTGTAGCGGGGGTAACATATTTTAGGTTGCTATGCAAGTGAATCTCATTGTGCCGATATCCTTTAATGTCCTTTCTTTTCATCTTCCCCCACCCATATTTTTTAAATTTATGTGCTCAACTATTCTGAGATATTGGGATATTTACATTGTCGTTCATTTTTAAATTATATAGGCAACTATTTAA
>DYJV01000070.1 GCA_020722945.1 Candidatus Methylomirabilis sp.
TTAAGAGAAGCTTATCTTATATGAAAATTGCGAACTTTTCTATACACTATCTTTTACCTTCAAGCTCTTGAGGTTTCATCTCACCTGCTTTATCAATATATACAGCCATATCTTTCTGTAATTTGAGCATAGAAACAGCATCTGGAATTTTGTTCCTCCTGCCGTAAGTTGTGGGGCAGTGTGTTACTATTTCAACCAAAGAAAACCCTTTGTGCTGTAAAGCTGCTTAAATTAAAGATATCATCTGACGAACATGGAAGGTTGTGCTTATGGCAACAAATGTTGCCCCTGAATTTTCAGCAAGTTTTGATATATCAAATTACACCACGCATGAAATATAGTAATAGGTAATTTGAGACCTTCAATAAAACCATCACCCCTTGCATTTACTTTTTTAGAAGAAAGTTTTGAATTTTTAATCATAACCAAGCTCCATTAAGAAATTTACTCTCTTTTATATAACTTTGTATAATTTGCTATTTTATGAAAATTACATCTTTTAAAAATAACTTTTGAAGATAAAATTAATTTAGAGTGAGGGAGATATTAAAATATCACTAAATAAATATTTTCCCAGGGTTCATAATGTTGCTACTGTCTATGCTTTTTTTAATTAATTTCATCAGATTGACAGAGTTTTCCCCATATTCACTCACAAGATATTTGCTTTTACCTATTCCAACTCCATGCTCCCCTGTGGCAGTCCCTCCAAATTCAACAGCTTTTTTAACTATCTTTTCATTGGCAACTTCAAGTTTACCCCACTCTGAGCTATTATCTTTATCAGCAACAAGAACAGCATGAATATTCCCATCACCTGCATGTCCAAATATATATCCAGTAACATCTTTTGTGGCATCCTTTGCAAACATTACTATGTCAGGGTATTTTGATATAGGGACAGCGGCATCAACAATAATAGCTTTTTTCCCAATATTTGTTCTTAATATTACCTCATAGGTCTTGTGTCTTGCTGACCAAATTCTATTTCTCTCATCTATTCCAACACCAGAATCAAAATTTATCATACCATTATCTCTGCATATAGAAACAACAGATTTTATCTGCTCCTCAAGAATGATTTTATTGTCGCCGTGAAATTCCATAATTATGCAAGGTTTTTCATTGAGGTTGAGATTGTCACTTAAATTGAGCATTTTGATTACATTTTCATCCATAAATTCAATAGCTGCTGGAGACAATCCACTCATAATAATGTTTGAAACTGTATTTACAGCATCATTGACATTTTCAAAATATGCAACAGCAGCAGACATTTCAGCTGGTATCCCTGCAAGTTTGAGATAAGCTTCAGTAAACAATCCAAGTGTCCCCTCCGAACCTATCATCAAATGGAGTGTATCAAACCCACTCGAACTCTTCCTTGCAAGATTTCCCAATTTTATTAGAGTGCCATCAGGAAGAACAAAATTTGCTTTATAAACATTATCTTTAGTTGCTCCATATTTAACTGTCCTTGTGCCACTTGCATTATTTGCAAGCATTCCACCAATTGAAGCATTAGCTCCCGGATCAGGGGCAAAGAATAAACCGTATCTTCTAAGCTCATTATTCAGATCTTTATAAAGAACCCCAGCTTCTACCCTTACCATCATATCTTGAGGAAATACTTCAATTATCTTATTCATATTTTGGAAAGAGACAACAATCCCCCCTTTTACAGGGATAGGATTACCCTCTATACTACTACCTGCACCATAACCTGTAATAGGAATACTATTTTTGTGTGCATACTTAACAACATCAACAACATCTTGCTCATTTTCAGCAAAAAAAACAATCTGAGGTTTACTCCACTTATGATGTGATTCATCATGACTAAATTGATCAAGGATAGATTCACCTGTTGAACATTTACTTTTAAATATCTCTTTCATTTCATTTACCCACATAACTAATCCTCCTTTAAAAAATCTTCAAAATAAATATATATATCCCTTATTAAACTTTTATCCTTTGAATCTTGAATAATATCGAGGAGTGCTTCCCTTTTCTCAGAAATATTTTTATTTTTATCATTTCTGAATTGGTCATAATTTTTGGAGATAAGATCTCTCTTTAGTTGCTCAATTCTGGAAAACTCAAATAAATAGAGAGAGTAGTAGCACTTTATGAGGTAATCCCTTGTTAAAATATCATTAAAATGATTCCTTATATTGTTTAGAAGATAGAAGAGTGCAGCTTGATAATTTTTGTTATCCATAAGTATTTTTGCCGCAGTAATATTTAATTTTCTATCTTTTACTGCTATATCTGGATAATTTTTGAATAGGAAAATTATTAGATCAAAAGCATTTAATATTACTGTAACATTAGAGTGGTTCACATAGCCGGGGAAGTAGAGATTTTTCTCTCTTATCAGCTTCTTTAATATATCTTTAACTCCTTCAAATATATCATCTTTAATTAAAATTTTCTTAACAGCGTCAATATCACCTATCTCTATCATTGTTGTTACAATATTAGCAAGTATAAGGTTGTCTGGGGTTTTGTATACACTTGATAAAAACTGAACAGCACTTTTTTTATCAAAACTTTTAATTATAAAGAATTTTATAATAGGGAAAGTGTAATCAGCAGAAGAATTCAGAAAAGTGGGAAGGATTTCTTTTAGATATGAAGGTTTTCCTATCCCCCTTATTGAGATTAGGAAAATACTCTTGATGAGGGAGTTATCATTATCGGGGGATTTTTGAAATTTGTAGGATGAAACGCCCTGATAAATTATATTTTTTAGCTGTTGAGCTCTCTTTTTCAGTGTATGAGAGTTAAGCGTTTTGTAAAATCCATTAATAGCAATGGTTTCAGCTTCTTCAAGGTGATTCACCCAAAAATCTATTTTTTCAAAGATATCACTCTCTGAAAATAAAACTATATCTCTATCTATATCAAAGAGAAGATCTTCACCATTAGAAACCTTTTCTGTAAAAAGTAATGCCCCTTGTGATGTAGCTTCAAAGTATCTGAAATTTATCTCACTATTTATAGATTCATTAATAACAATTTTAGAATTTGCATATATTTGGAGCATATCAGAGAAACCTAACCTTTTGTTGTGTGTATCACCTGCAATATTAATTCTGTATCTATTAGATAAATTATCAATTATACTTTTTCTCTTTAATCTATTGTTATCTATCAAACCAACAAAAGAGATTAGATATTTTCTATCTTTAAATGGAGTAAAATTGTCCTCTTTTATAAAATCTCTGCCGATACCCCAAGGTAACCACACAGAGTGCTGACCGGTTTTCCTATGTATATCAGCAATATTTTTTTGAGAAGAGATAAATATATCAAAAAGTTTGAGATACTCTTTCTGCCAAAAGTAATTTAGGTGGACATCCAAACCGTAATATACTTTGAGTATCTCTATCTCCCCTATATCGAGGAGTATCTCTCTTTTATCAAGATTTTCGACCTGAACTACTACATCTATATTATTAGTATCACATATTTTTTTAATGGAAAAATTGTATTTTTCTATTGGAAAATTGCTGTTTGGATTAAATGAGGCAGTAAAAACATTAAATCCCTCTGATATTAAAGGTGAAGCAAGCTGGGAATCTCCAACTAAAAGTAAATTCATAATAAAAATTTAATACATTATTTGAAAAAAAACAAGATTTTAAATTTGACAATTTCTTTTTTTTCTGTTTAAATGTCATACAAAAATATATGTGGAGTATCAATGGAAGAGACTTTTCTTTGGTCACCTTGGAGAATAGACTATATCCTCTCAAAAAAGGAGGAGGGGTGCATATTTTGTATCAAACCTACAGAAGATAGAGATAAAGATAATCTTATCCTCAAAAAAGGGTCAAAATCTTTCGTAGTAATGAATAAATATCCATACAATTGTGGACATCTTATGGTTGTCCCTTATAGGCATATTCACGCTTTTGAGGATTTAGATGATGATGAACTCGCCGAAATTAATTTATTAATCAAATTATCAATAACCTCAATTAAAAAATCTATGAATCCTGACGGATTCAACATCGGTATCAATCTCGGCAAAACTGCTGGTGCCGGAATTGAAGAGCATATCCATTACCATATAATTCCAAGATGGAATGGTGATATCAATTTTATGACAGCCATAAACAATATCCGTATCATTCCACAAAATCTTTCAGATACATATCAGCTTCTTTATGAACAATTTTCTAAAGCATAAAAAAGGGGGAATAGATGAAATTTATAGTTTGGTTAATATATTTCATATTTTTATCTTTTATTGCTCTATTCATTTATCAAAATTTTACAATATTGACATCTAATCTTCAAATTACATATTTTATAAACAAATCTGCTACTCTTCCTCTCTACTATGCTGCTGTTATTCCACTTGGATTTGCAGTTCTCCTTTATTTATACCTAAAAGTAAAATTTAGATTCATCTTACGGAGTAAAAATAAAACCATAGAGAAACTTGAAAAAGAGTTGAACAACCTTAGAAATCTTGAATTAACAGACAAAAACAACCCTACTCAAGTTGATAGTAAACAAGAGAGTAGAAACAAAAAATAGTTTCATCGTTTATCATAGGGGGCACTCTTGTATCCACCCTGCTCTAAATTTTATATGAAAGATTGATATCCAACTAAATGGATAACAACCACTACCTACTTTTCACTTTTTTTTTAGGAGTTGCTGGTTTCTTTTTTGGAAGATACTCTGCTACATCCTTTAAAAATTCTGAAATGAAAAAAAATATATCACTCAATTACCTTAAAGGTATAGATTTTCTCCTTAATAATCAGGAGGATAAAGCATTAAAAGAGTTTATCAATGCAGCAAAGATAAATAGTGATAATGCAGAGATATACCTTTCGTTAGGAAATCTATTTAGAGAGAAGGGGGATTTTGAGAGGTCTATTAGACTCCACCAAGGGATATTGGTAAGGGATGACCTTGATATTGAGATAAAAAAAATCACTCTCCTTAATCTTGCAAAAGACTTTAAATATGCTGGATTCTATGAAAGAGCAGTAAATACCCTTGATGAGTTTGAAACACTTGACAAGAAAAACATTGACTCTATTTATGAGAAGATAAAGATATTTATCATAAAAAAAGATTGGGATAATGCAATATTATCCTACAAAAGATTAAAAGAGTATACTAATGTTGACCTTGCTAACTTCTCCTCAATATATGTTGAGATTGCAAGACAAAATATTTTAGATCTTCAATTTTTTTATGCAAAGATCAACCTCAAAAAAGCTATGAAGATTGACAGCCAAAATTATTATGCTTATTTCACTCTTGGGGAGTATTACCTAAAAAAGGGTAAATATGACAAAGCATTTGAATATTACAAAATAGCTTTAAATCTGAATCCATTTGTGATACTAAAAGTGAGAACAAGGCTTAACATCATTGGCAAAACTATACCTGAAATTACAGTTCAGGAGAGTTTTATTTTGAATATATACCTTATAAGGGATATGATAAAAGGGAAAATGTATGATGAAGCACTTAATTTTACAGAAAAAAAGATATTAGATTCCCCTGATAAATCTCTTTACCAAACTATCTTTACAATGCTTATACTTTTGAAAAGTGGTAACTACAATCTTGCAAAAATAATTAGGAAAAACCTCAAATTAGAATTCCAATGCAGAGAGTGCCACAATATATTCAATACCTTTTATTGGCATTGTCCATGCTGCAAAAATTGGCTTACATTAGATTATTTAGACTAAAATAGCAAAGGGAGTAAATTTGTCTGACAAAATTTCAATATTCGGAGTAACCAGCAATCAGAATATAGTTCCTTTTGAATCATCTTCATTCATAAAAAAGGGTGATATCGTATTAAAGGGGACTAATGTTTCAAAAAGTATGTTGGGTAGTGGAGTTTCTTTTGACAAAGAGGGTAATTCTATAATTGCTCTAAATGATGGTTACCTAAGATTATTTAACAAAAAATTATTTGTTGATCCAATTCAAATAATTAATGGTGATCTCACCCACACATTTGAAGAGAGAGAAATTTTTTCATCTCTCTGGGTAAAGGGTGATTTTCTTAATAAAAATAAACTCATTATCTTTGGGAATTTACAAGTTGATGGTGTAATCGAAAATCCTGATATTATCTGCCAAGGCAATATTATTGTAAATGGAAGTATATTAGGTCAAGGGACCGGTAGAATAGTCGTTCAGGGGGATTGCTTTGCACAAAATGTATCAGGAGTTAAAATAGTATCTTATGGAGAGGTAATTGTAAGAGATTATATAAGGCACTCAAATATATTTGCAAAGAGCCTCACTATAGTAAACAGCAGTGGAGAGATTTGTGATAGCTCAATATTTGCAAAAAATTCTGTTAAATCAGGGAAAATAGGTTCAAAAAATATAATAAACACATCTATATCAGTAGGTTACAATTATAGGGAGAAATTTTTACTCAACAGATACAAAAAAGAGTTAAAAATTCTAAAGATAACTTACAACAAAAATTTACAGACAATAAGACAATATTTTAATATTTCAGAGGGTGAGGAGATCAATCTTATAGATATAATTATGAAGAACCTACAAACTTCAAGTAATATCTATCTTCTAAAAGTTCTTGAAAGTATCAAATTATCAGAAGATATTGCATACAACACCGAAAAAATTCAAAATTTCAATCTCAACAATATGACTAATCTTGAAGCATTTATAGATTGCGAAACTATCTACCCCGGTGTTAACATCAATATACTTGACAAATCTTTCCAGATAATAAACACAATTAACATAAACACCAAAATAAACAGGAGCAACTGTGAACAATGCTTACAACAATAGGTTTTATATTTAGTATTCTCTTATTTGGGGTTGCACTATTCAATAGTGGTGGATTTAAAGTTTTCTTTGATGTAACTTCCATCATAATTGTTCTTGGAGGGACAATTGCGGCAACCCTCATAGCATATCCACTTGAACATTTATTCAGAATATTTAAAGTTTTTCAGAAAGCTTTTACTTCCAACAGTCAGGAGGATCTCAATAAAATTATTGTTAATATCCTCAAATGTGCTGTCAAATCAAGAAAGGAATCGTTTCTTGCACTTGAAGATATGATAAAAGATATAGATGAAGAGCTCCTTCAGAAGGGTCTTCTCCTGATTATAGAAGGTTTCACTGCTGATAATATCAGATCCATAATTGAGCTTGAGATCGAGAATCAGCAAGATCGACATGCCAAAGGGGAGAGCCTCTTTAGATTTATGTCAAAACTTGCACCAGCTTTTGGGATGATAGGGACACTTATTGGATTGATTGCAATGCTAAAAGGACTTGGGACTTCTTCGGCTGATAGTTTGGGTCCATCTATGGCAGTAGCTCTTATTACAACATTCTATGGTGCAATGCTTTCTAATCTGCTTTTTACACCTATAGCAGAGAAATTATCAAATATATCTGAGGAGGAGTATCTCAGAAATCTGATAATTAAAGAGGGTGTGTTGATGATTTATGACGGAATTAATCCAAGAATCATAGAGAAAAAGCTTCATACATTCATACCTAAAAAATATAGAGAGAGTTTTATCAAAAGAGTAAAAAATGTATAATAGAAGAAAAAATAAAGATTCAGGTGTTGATAACTGGGTAGTTACTTATGGAGATATGCTCTCCCTTCTACTTGTTTTCTTTATTCTTTTATATGCTATATCATCTGTCAATGAGGGTAAATTCAGAAAAGTTTCAGAAAAATTATCAAAAGCTTTTGGCGGGAGTGAGAGTGTTATCTCAAATACAAGTGGAGGTGGTGATAATATACTTGACCTCGAAACCATAATCCAAGAGCTCAACAAACAGATACGCACTCTGAATCTTCAAGATGATATTGATGTAGTAAACAATGGCAAAGATATTGTCATAAGGGGTAAAGGTGATACCTTTTTTGCTTCAGGAAATGCCAATTTGACAGATAAAATAAAAGAGTTTCTTGATCTTCTTGCTCCTATCATCAAAACAACAAATAACGATATTGAAGTTGATGGGCATACTGATGATATTCCTATCAAAAGTGATAAATTCCCATCCAATTGGGAGTTATCAAGTGCAAGAGCAGCAAGTGTTGTAAGATACCTCATCGATACCCAGAAAATTAACCCATTTAGATTTACTACCAAAGGTTTTGCAGAATTCAAACCGCTTTACCCTATGATACCTGCAAATAGATCTAAAAATAGGAGAATTGAAATTACAATAAAAGGGACATCAGACAATGAATCAAAGGGAGTTTTTTAGAGTCAACCTTTCAATAAAGGCATTTTTAAAAAAGATAATTTTTGACCCAAATAGTCAAAGTTATTTATTTGAGGATGGGTGGAACATATTTGAAACAAAAGATTTAAGTGCAAATGGGATGTTGATAGAGAAGAGGGAGAATATCTCTAATATTCTAATAGATGACCAATTCCTTGTAAAATTTAATATTCTTCAAGAAGATGATGATTTTATATATTTTATTGCAAAAGTTTCAAGGGTTCTTAACGATTCTATTGCTCTAAATTACATACTGATCAATGAAACAGACAGAGATAAACTTGTCAGTTTATTTTTAAAAATAGAGAATGAGAAAACTTCTAAAAATTTTGATTCAGAGTAACGACTTTTCACAGATACAGAGCAAGATAGAATCTTCCCCATTTCTAAATTCAATCTTAAAGTCATCAAACAATAATAGAGAAATTTTTATATACGAGCTCTCTTCATCAATTCAGAAAGCTAACTTAGAAGAGTTCAAAACAGCTCAAGTGTTACTTACATCCAAGATCCAATTTCTAAAGGGTGTGGGACCCAAAAGAGCTCTCTTTCTAAATATCAGAGGGGTTGATACTGTTGAAAAACTTCTAAAAATTATCCCTAATAGTTATCGGGATTACTCCTCAATCAAGAGTATAAATCAGGTAAATAATGGTGAATTAGCAACTTTGAAACTAAAATTTTTATCTGTAAATGAGAAGAGATATTTTAAAAAAAGGGTATTAGAGGCAATTTTTTATGATGAAACAGGTAAAATATCATTAAAATGGTTTAATTATAAAATTAATTATCTAAAAGAATTTTTTGTTCAAGATAAAATTTTTACTGTTTTTGGTAAAATTAATGTTTTTAATTTCAATAGAGAAATTATACATCCTGTAATCGAGGAGTATGAAGAAGTCAGTCAACATCTTATAAAACCTGTTTATCCCTCTATTAAAGGCTTCTCCAACAAAGTATTTACTGATACTATAGCCAATATTTTTGACAAATTAAAAGCTCTTCAGTATGAGTTTCTCCCTGCACACATAATTTTAAAAAGAGAGTTGCCCGATATTTCAGATACATACCAAAGATTACACTTCCCTGTTTCAATAAAAGAGCAAAATTTATTTTTAAAGAGGCTTATCTACAACGAATTTTTCTTTTTTATGCTTGCGATATCAAGAAATAGAGATAGACAGCAAAAGATGGTATTATCTCCAACTATCTTAAAAGGGGAGCTGATAAAACCACTCTTGCGAGATCTACCTTTCAAACTGACTAAAGCTCAGAGAAAAGTTCTTTCTGAGATAAGGGGTGATTTTGAAAGTGGAAAAGTTCTAAACCGATTAATACAAGGTGATGTTGGTTCTGGGAAAACATTGGTTGCTTTTATATCTGCTCTTATTGTTATAGAAAACAAGGGTCAGGCAGCATTTATGGTTCCTACAGAAATTTTAGCCGAACAACACTTTAAAAACTTCACAAAATACAATTTAAACTTAAAAATTGCACTTCTTACAGGCAGCACATTAAAGAGGGAGAGGGAAGATATATTAAAAAATCTTGAATCAGGTGATATTGACCTTGTTGTTGGGACACATACACTTATACAAGAGAGTATAAAATTCAATAATATAAGGCTCAATATAGTGGATGAGCAGCACAGATTTGGTGTCCGGCAGAGGATGTTGCTTAAAGAGAAGTCACAATTTGTCCATACCATTATAATGACAGCTACACCTATACCAAGAACCCTTACCCTTACACTATATGGTGATCTTGATGTTTCTGTAATAGATGAACTTCCAATAGGTAGAAAACCTATAAAAACATTCCATATTTTAGAAACAAAAAGAGATTTGATATTAAAAAATATAAAAAATGAATTAGATAAAGGTAGTCAGGCATACTTCATATACCCTTTAATAGATGATTCAGACAAAATGGAGCTTAAAAGTGTCCTAAAAATGAGTGATATTATAAAGAATCAATACTTTCCACAATATAGAGTTGGGCTTTTACATGGGAAAATGGGGCAAAGAGAGAAAGAGGCAGTGATGGATGATTTTGCAAAACATCATTTTGATATATTGGTCTCTACAACTGTAATTGAAGTTGGGATCGATATCCCAAATGCAACGGTCATTGTAATTGAAAATTGTGAAAGGTTTGGCTTGTCACAGCTTCACCAGTTAAGGGGGAGAGTTGGAAGGGGTGATAAAGAATCTTTCTGTTACCTTATCTCATCAAAAAATATTACTTCTGAAGGTAGAGAGAGGCTTAATGTAATGGTAGAGAGTAACGATGGATTTAAAATAGCTGAAGCAGATTTGAAGATACGAGGAAGTGGAGAGATGTCAGGGACAAAACAGGCTGGAATTGGAGAGTTTCAGTTTGCAGATATTATAAGAGATTACAATATTATGCTTCAAGCAAGGGAGGATGCTGATTCTATCGTCAAGTTTGACCCATCTTTGAGTAAGTTTCCACTTTTAAAGGAGAAATTTGAAGAATTTCTTATGGCAAAAGATAATTTTATTTCAATAGGGTAAGTAAAGACAGGCTGAAGGTTGAAGTGCTGAAGGGTGAAGAGAAAGATAAAAACAAAAGAAAGA
>DYJV01000151.1 GCA_020722945.1 Candidatus Methylomirabilis sp.
CTCGTTTTCTACTATCATCACACTAAAAATTATCAAATTTTAAGTCTAATGAGATAATATGTTAAAGTGTCATGTATTTATTCAAAGTATTATATTGTAAGAATATAATACAACTTAATTAAGGAGGTAAAGACATGACACAAGTAAGAAACATATCAAAGGACTATGATGTTTTTGTAGGAATTGATGTTGACAAGAAAAGTTTTTCATTTAGTGTAAAGGAGAAAAACAGAGTGATTTCTAATAAGATATCAGCTGATGCTGAAAAGTTATGCAACTATATTAAAAAGAGATATTCTGGAAGAGTTCTTTATGCATATGAAGCAGGACCTACTGGGTATAATCTTTATGATTACCTGACTGAGCATAAGTATGATTGTTTCGTTGTATCACCTAATAGTATACCAAGTCCTTTTAATGAGACGGTTAAAAATAACCGATTAGATTCTCGTAAAATTGTAGAATATCTTGCTTCTGGGCTTTTACATTCTATTCGAGTTCCAAAGGGAATGTATCGAGAACTACGTAATTTAGTGCGAGCAAGAGAAAATTGTGCAGCGGCCCGAAAAAAAGCAAAACAACGAATCAAATCACTGCTTTTATTTGAGCATTTGGAACAATTTGTAAAAGAAGATAGTACCAACTGGTCAAGAAAATATATTCAGAATTTAAAAACAATTCCATGTAATGAATCTGTCAGAGTAAGATTGGATATGTTACTTGAAGACCTTGAATATGCACGGAAACAGTTACTTGCTATTTTGAAACGACTTAAAGAGTTTGTGAAAAGAGATCCTGATATTGGGAAGTATATAGAGTATATGAAATCTATACCTGGAATAGGATTTATTACAGCAGTGAGTATACTTGGAAAGATAGGGAACCCTGAGGAGTTGAAAAATGTTAGGGAGGTAGCAGATTTTTTTGGATTAACACCAATAGAGTATTCAACAGGAGATAGAATAAAAAGGGGAGGGATTAGTCATTTTGGGGATAAGAAGTTAAGGGCAATGTTAGTAGAGGCAGCGTGGATAGCGATAAATAGGGATACTGAATTGGGACAATTTTATAATAGGATAGTGAGTAAGAATAATTCTAAAGGAGCATCGCAGAAGGCAATAGTAGCAGTAGCGAGGAGATTAACAACAAGGATATATAGTGTGTTAAAGGATAAGAAAAAATATGTGATACATTAGATTAGATAAGTAAGAATAATGAGGCGTATGAATTTTCGCTATTTAAGGAGCGAAAATTCATACGCCATTAAACTTAGGAAGATATGTTTAGTAATACCTTAAGGTATTACACTTATAGAATAATATAAGATAGGAGGAATAAGTAAGCAGGAAACAATAGGAAAAGGAACGAGTTTCTCTTGAGACGCCTCGTGCAGGAATCAGAGTAATATAATGTCTCGTTTTCGAGAAAGAGACTCAGGAGAATAAAAACGAAACATTAAACAGTGTGATCCTTAGAAGTATGACAATAGGATGCCACGTATAACAGATAGTTTTGTTCCTAATATGTTCCCTGTATAAAAAATTATCAAAGAACGATGTAAATACAAAAAAAAAATTAAAAAAGTACTTGACACTTTACATAACAGATTCCTGCAT
>DYJV01000152.1 GCA_020722945.1 Candidatus Methylomirabilis sp.
CAATCCTTTGATATATTTTATCAGATTGACACGGAATTTTTAACACTCCCTAAATTTTATATCTGCTTCTACCCATTTGTTATTTTATGGTAATTTGACTTTAATTTTGATTGTCTGCGTTCCCACTCAGGAGAGTGGGAACGAGAGAGAAAAATCTTACCTGTCCCTATTTTTTCTTTATCTTTAATTCATTGCCTGCTTTATAAATATCATTCAAGCATGAATCAGAGTTTATATCACCCTTAAAACATGTGCTATTTGGATTAATTTTGTTAGCAATTTTTTTTGCAACATTAATAATATTCCCAAAATTTGTTCCGTTTATTTCTTTATTTGATTTTACAACTTCAGTAACTTCACCAGAAATACTGGTTATCCAAGTCCTGATGGGTACACAGTGACTTAATTGAGCTGAACCAACTATCATCCCATTACCCATACAATACAGTTTTTCTTTGTTGCCTTTGTTTAAGTTTGCAAGATAGTTTACATAACCATCTGCCATTTGAGCACGTGGGGTCATATATGGATTATTACCCCCATTGAAAACAATAAAATAATTTTCACCCATACTTCTATTTATCGATTTAATTGTTCCACTAATTATGAAATATTTGTCTTTGAATTTTTGGTCTGCAGCTACCTCGTTTTTATTGTATTCTATCTGATATTCATTTGCAGTAATTTTTAATGGAAGACTTACCAAGCCTAATTCTTCAACCATACTTTTGTTGCCCTTTAGCCATGCGTTTATATCGTCTTCAATTATTGCTTGATATATTTTTGTTTCATTTTTATTCATTACAATTTCTTGTTTTTGCATAGAAGCTTTTTTTATTTTTTCTTGTTGATTACTTGGTGATTTTGAAGACGAATTTAATAGCCAAATCAAAAGTAATATAACAAAAAAACCTCCTATCCACCAAAACCAATGAAACTTTTTTTGTTTTGAAAAAATAAACCCACAATTTGGACATGTTTGAGCAGTGCTAAATGTTTTCGTATTACATTTTGGACAACTAATAATGTTGCTCATATATGCAGCCTTTGGTTTTGTAAACAAAACAAACATTCCTAAAATAACTCCCCCTATTAACCAAATTCCTCCAATCATCATTGCCCCAAGACCTGTTCCAATTGCAGCTCCTGCTTGCTCGGCACCATTGTGTAAACTAGCAGTTTTTTCAGCCGCACCACCAACACCAGCAACCATCCACCACAACATTAAAAGATTAAATAATATAAATGCCCATTTTATTATTTTGCCAAAAATTGTTCTTTTTGGTTTATTTAAAACTACACCACATTTTGGACATTTACTTGCCTTGTCACTAACTTCCGAATTACATTCAGGACAATTAGCCATTGCCATTTTTCCATCCTTTTGTTTTCAATATGACCAAATTATATTACATTTTGACCTTTACTAAACTTACAATATGACTAAATAATTTCATTTTGACCAAAGGTAAGAATATGGAAGTATGTGAAAAGATAAACTATTTTCTTGAAGAAAAAAATATAAGCAAAAAGGATTTTTCAGATAGACTTATCTCTCTTG
>DYJV01000153.1 GCA_020722945.1 Candidatus Methylomirabilis sp.
TTTTGGTAGCGTAACATTTAGTTGACCTATAAAAGATTTACACAAAAAAATAAAATAAAAAGGGCTTTTCTCCGATTATTAGATTATTATTAAAAGGAGAGAAGCCCTATGAAAATTAATTTCACCCTTAATATTAATTTCGAACTAAATGAGCCAAATCTTAAGGCATTAATTGAGGCATTTAAAAAAAGCATATTTGATTGTTTTCAAAAGGCGGTGATAATGGCTTTGACTAATTTTGCAAAAGAATATATGAAAGATGGAACTTTAGCAAAGATGCTTGGATATTCAAAGGTTACATGGAAGACATCTAAAGGCTCAAAAACAACCAGTATATTAACAATTTTTGGTAGAATTAAATTGCCACAACTTCAGGTTAAAACTGAAAGCGGGAAGCGAAGATATATCACTCGGATGCTATTGGGAATAGAACCCAGAGTTCGCATACCCGAAATAACAGCAAGAATGATAGGACTTATGGGTTCATTAGCCTCTTACAGAGTAGTTAAGAAAGTTGCTTCTATGTTTACTTATGTAAAATTTTCACTGATGAGTATTTTACGTTGTATTCGAAAAACTGGCAAAGGAATAAAGTTTCAAATTGACGAGAAACAGACGAATGAATTTGAGGCGGATGGGACAGGGGTTCCTATCAAAAAATCTGGGAAACGAGGTAAAGAATTGAAGATATTAGCACAAAGAACGAAAGATAGACGAATACGGATAGCAGGTATGGAGATAGACCAATATAAAAAAGGGTGGGATAGATTATTTGAACCATTGAAAGAATCTCTTAAACGATTTGCATTCATTTTTCTTGTTACAGATGGAGATACAAGTCCGTTAGATGGACTGGCAGGAATTACTGTGATAATACAGCGCTGTCTATTTCATATAGGGCATGAAATAAAATATACACTTTGGCAGGATAAAGTGAAGCGGAAGGGGAAGATATGGCGATATGTGCTTGCCAGGACATTGGAGATAACTAATGTAAAACGAATTTATGAAGAGCCTGGAGTGTTAAAAAACATTATAAAATGGAAAAGGAATCTTCTGACACGATTAATAAACTATTGCAAAAAAAGGAGAATAAAAAACACTTTTACATTTCTTGAAAATGCCTATGAAGATATTTTTAGAGGGATAGAACGCAGAATATCAGGAGGCACAACAAGTCTTATTGAAAGAGTTATGCGAACAGTAAACATGAGAATTAATATTGCCCAATGGAGCAGTGAAAGTGCACTTGCAGTTGCAAAAATTCGTGGGGCATATTATTACAATGGTTTTGATGCATAACAAAGTATATGTAGGTAAGACTATTCTAAGCGACGGGTATCATTTTGTGTTAAAAAATAGTTAGCAAAATAAGAAGTGAGTGTTTTGTTATAGAAAAGTTCCTGTTCATTATTTGTAAAGTAGGAAAAGAGAGGTAATTTTATTGGCTTGTAGGATAAGTTCTATAGAGTTCTCCGTAAGGTCAACTAAATGTTACGCAACCAAAATTTTTGCTATCATTCAAGGTTGGTATATGTTCTTTTGGCACTATAAGTAT
>DYJV01000071.1 GCA_020722945.1 Candidatus Methylomirabilis sp.
ATTATACTGTTTAAGAATAGATTTGATTTTACTTTTAGAGTTACCTGAAGCGATTAAAGTCTGAATCATTTGAACAAATGACTCATCACTTCTTTTGTATTTGTCGGGCAAGATAACAGGTCTAAAATTAGACTCTCTTGTTCTTGGGACAGATAAATCAAGTCTGTCTAATTGCGTATTTAAAATTTTAGGCTGAAAGCCATTAGCATATTCATCGGGGTGAGTATTCAAAAAATAGTCTCTCTCAGCAAGCATAATAGAGTCAACAATATTCTCCAGTATTGTTGTAAAACTGTTCTTATCATGGACAAGTTTAAGAAGATTACTCAAATCATAGTTATTAAATATATTAGATAATCTTTGATGAATTTGTTGTTTAAAGATATCCTCGTCATACATAACAAAAACCTCCTATAATACAAATTTTTAATGGCATATAATATAATCAAAAAAATTATAAATGTTATAATGTTATGAAATATAACATTTCTGTATCTCCCCATACACAGACTTTTCTTTACTCCCTTATCATTAATGGGTGCCAAATGGAATGCGCTTCAAAAATAGTCCGTAATTTAGGCATAGAACCAACTTACGAGATTACCATAGCAAAAGAAGGAGTGGAGAAAGCACCTACTCTTGATTTTGATGAAGAAGATGTCGAACGAATTGCAAACAAAATTGTAAGGGATGTTCTTAAATCATAAAAGTGATTTAAGATGTAGTGGTCAGGTCTTAAATTTTGACTAATCATAATAATATTTTAACGGGCAATTTATGCGTATGGGCAGGTTTACCTGCCCGTAGGGGCGGTTGTCCGTTGGGGCGGATAAATCCGCTCCTACGTGTTTATCTTATGACACAGCATGGAATGAAGTAGCCAAGACTTAAGTCTCGACTACTTTGCTAATGCTTTATTAGCCAGACAAATAATTTTCTTTTGTCTAGCCAAGAAAATAGTGGGGGTTCAAAACTTTACAAAAATCCCCTCTTTCCGACTTTTTCAAAGTGGAAGGGAAAAAATTTATGCCCCTCATTTGACAGACCAGAAAAATTGAGGCTTTTCCCCCTGGCTCTTGTTATAATTCAGTTTTTTAATATAGTACCACCCGTTTTTATGTTCCAATATTGGCAAGCCAAAATTCGGAATATTCATCACAAATTCCTCATTAAAACGAGATTTAATCTTTATGTCAAATGTCTTATCTGCAATATTATAAAATCCATTAACTATGTGGTGCTGGTCAAACCCAATAATATTCACCTTTTCAAAATATATCTGCTTATTAACAAATCTTATATTAGCATCTATCTCTTTATAAAAAACATCCTGAAGAGGCAAAAGCCCCACGAACCCACTCATATTTTTTTGAAATTTTGTATTCTTAATCTCACCTCGGATAATCCGAGCATTTAAAGTATTTTCAAATTTATGCTTCTTACTGCTATAAGTACCATTTAATTTGAAATTCATTGTTCCTGATATATCCTCATCAACTAAATCCTTCATAATACCTTTAACTTTAAGATTGGTCCCCTGCCCTGTTATACCAATTATGTCAAGATTACCATCAGCAGAAATATTTATATTACCATTATATGCCTTCGTTAAAAGTGTTGATTTCACTTTATTATCTTTAAGACTCATACTTCCTTTAATATCATTGAAATTAAGTTTCATATATTTTAATCTGGCTGCGGATAGAGAAAGATTTAATTCTGGCTTTTTGTCATCTTTTAAAGTTTCTCTAAATTCAATATCAAAATCTATTTTACCAAAAATATTAGGAATTTTTAACTCAGTTATATCAAATTTAGTTGAGTTACCTTTAAAATATATATTTTTAAGATTTAAATTATATTGAGCATCCCCTGTTATAATATTTTTGCCAACACTAATTTTGATTTTATCAGATTGAAATATTTGCTTTTTCATTTCAAACGGGACAACAACATGTGTAGAAATATCATCATAAGTAACAGGTCCATTGAGAGTGCCATTTAAATAGTTTATTATAAACTTATTTTCTTTACTTATACTAAATGATAATGAAGAGTCTGCTGAGACTATCCCCCCAACCTTATTTGTTATTATATTCTTCAACGAAAAATTTCTTAGTTTAATATTAAATACATTTTGTATCTCTTTTTTTAAATGATAATCACCATTTGCATCAATTATACTTGTATTTATATTAAACTTACACTTTTTAAAAGTTATTTTTTTTTCAAAAATATTATATACTAAATCAAACCTAATGTTAGATGGAACAAATTTGGTTTTTATATTTGTTGACACATTGTTTAAATCTATCCTATCAATTTTACCATTAATTAAAAGAGGCACTTTGTTATTAAATATATCCTTTTTATTTAACACTATATCCATATTTGAATCATTAGCATACTTTAAATTGGCTTTAGAAGTTAATATATTATTCTTAAGAGTTCCTGCAAAACTTTTTATACTTAATTTTCTATTGTCCAAATTGAGATATGAATCTATAAGATTAAGTTCCCCACTTACAATTAATCTTTGGATGTTTTTCAAGTTACTTCTTAAATTCAATTTAGTGTCCCCATTTATTTTAAAATCAACATTTTTTATAAAAGTAAATAGGTCTGGTTTTAAATCCTTAAAATTTACAACTGCATCAAAAAAAATATTTTGAGATTTTGTGTTGATAAAGCCATTGGGTATTTTCATATATATTATATTCATATCAGACATATTAAATTGTCTAAGAATCAATCTATTTGTTGAAAATGTAAGAAATCCTTGGGCGTTAATATTATGGCTAAGATATTTTACTCTGTTCTTTGTGAAAAACTCTTTTTTATTTGTTGATAAAAATAGAGTTGTCATTAAAATATTCTTATCCGAAGTTTTTATATCAAATTTTCCAGAAATTCTATTAGAAACAAACAGCAGATTCCCAATCACTGATGCATTAATATTTTTGTATATTATATCCGAAGTCTCAATTATTTTTATTCCACCTTGCCTGCCAAATTTAATTATTCCATTCTTTATTTTTATGTTTATGCTTTTATTATCTTTAAGAATAATTAATAATATATTATCATCTATTGTTTCAATCTCTCTTATTTTAAATTTTATTTTACTTTTACGCTTATATGAAACTTTTTGGGGTTTAAATTTATTTTTGTAGTAAGATATTTCGCTATTTAAACTTTTTCTCTCTAATCTAAATTCTATCCCTTTTATAACTAATTTTTCAATATTTATTTTAAATTTTAGTAAGTCCTTCCAATTGTATCTAAGTTGCAATTCCTGAATATCAATTTTTGCAGAATTGGTAATATCAGTAAACGGCGCTATCTCAATCTTTTCCGCAACAATTCCCTTAAAAATATTTATAGAAATATTATTAATATCAATATCTCTTCCGGTATAAATTTTACCATATTTTATTATAAGGGATTTAATCTGTTTTTTAGGGATAATCGTATTTATAAATATAGTCAGAAATATTAAAATAGTTAAAATGAAAATAAAAGTAAATAAAATTTTTTTAACTAAGGTTTTTACTTGCTGCCATTTCACGCTTAATTTCCAATTCTTGCATCTTTTTATAATAACTAACCTGTTTCTCTATCTCTTCTATATCTGTGATATGAATCTTTCCATTTACAAGTGAAAATTTCTTATTCTCAAACAGTTTTCTTATAATCATATTTCCTTCATCTATATTAAATCCCACCATCTTAATCAATTCCTGTGTACCAAAATCAAATGTATATTCTACCTTATGTTCAATAGGTATCCTCTTTGCCAACAACTGTGTATAGAGTGTATCATAAAGACGTGCGAGTGGGTCTTTAAAGAATAGATTGGCAAGCTGTTTATACGCTGTCCATATCCGCTCACTTAAAAGTTGTATCAATTTAGTTGCTATCTGGGGCTGTGATGCTACCATCGTTTCAAAGTTTGCCTTGTTAACAGTCAGCATTACAACATCTCCATAAGCAATTGCAGATGCACTCCTCGGTTTATTTTCAAGTAAAGACATCTCTCCAAATATATCTCCGGGCTGTAATACTGCCAGAAGCACTTCTTGGTTGTTGATAATTTTAGTAATCTTGACCTTACCCTGCTGAATTATATACAATTCCTCACCAGGTTCATGTTCGCTAAATATCATTGTATCGGACGCATACTGCCTTGTCAATCCTGAAGTTGGTAGAGGCTGTGCCTCAAAAGGCATCCCCATTGTCTGTAATCGCATCTTTGCTTTGTCAGCATTAATACTTGTCGGCCTAAATTTAATTAATTTCTGATACGCATAAGCCGCTTTATTAAACTGTTTTTGTGTGAAATAATATTCGCCTATATCAAACAAAAATTCAGGGTCTTCTTCTGCTGCTTTCTTAAGTGTTCGTCTTGTTATTTCAGAATCAAAAAATCGTAATTTCTTGCTGAACGACCTAATAATCTTCATTGCAATAGGTGCATTTTTTCGTATAAGTTCGCCAAAGTTGTCCCTTAAAATTGAAATTAATACAACATCCGTCAATGTTTTGGCAGTCTCAATTCTTGGGTGCATACTCATACAGGATATTACACCGAAAAAATCACCAGGAGAAAGGTATGGCGGAGCACCATCTTCAACTATTTTAAATTCCTTATATACCTGTACTTTCCCAGATTTTATTATATAAAAATTCTTGCTCTCTTTCTGTCCTTCTATAAAGATAAAACTACCAGCTCGATAAGTTTCTGTTTTTAATACTAATTCATTTCCCATATAATATACCTTAATTAATATAATATACCTTTTTTAAATTTGATTGTCAATATTATTTAATTTTTAACAATAATTTCTCAAATGTCTTAAAGTGACATGGTGTCAAATTAATTATGCAACAACTCTATTGATTTTGTGCTATATTAAAGTTAACAGTTCCTGAAAAAACCGTTTATCTGAAAAATATTTTTCATACCTCTTATTAGACTTCATCCCCATATTTTTGCTAAACGATGAATTCTTTAAAAGTTTCAGTATTGCATCGGCTAATTGAGAAGAGTCCTGTGGTTGAATAATAATACCATTTTCACCATTATGAATAATTTCGGGGATAACATTAACATTCGTTCCAACAACAGGTTTCCCTAAATATATATACTCTAAAACCACTCTGCTTATTGTCTCGGAATCTACGGAAGTTATTACGGCAATGTCAAACAGATTTATCATATCTGCAATATCATCAATAATTGTAAATATTTTCAAATTCTTATCTACATCCAATACCGTTGCCATCTTTTTTAGTTCCGAAACTTTTATATGTTCTTCTTTGCCTGCAATAATGAATTGGACATTACTGATTTTTTTTACAACAATTGAAGCGGCTTTCACAAATGTATATTGGTCTTTAACATAATCGAGTCTTCCTGCCATCCCAATAATCTTTTTTCTTAAATCTATACCATATTTTTTTGCAGTTTCTCGTTTGCTTTTCTGCACTCTAAAATTATCTTCGTCAACACTTCCGTATATAATATGTATCTTATCTCTAAATCTTTTTAAAAATTTTTCATTCTGCCTATAAATACTCTTTGCAGTAAGAATAATTGAATCAGCACTACCATATATCATTTTTGAGAATATATTCGGTTTTATTCTCCGTCTATCTCCTCTTGTTATGATAAATTTTCTTGCTGTAAAAAGTTTACATAAAGAACCAAAAGTATGGTCTTCCGAACGATGACCATTTATAACATCAACCTTCTCCTCCCTCACAATATTTATCATTTTTATAAAATTTTTAAGTAATTTAACTATATTATAACCCTCGAAATTTATCTCTCTAACATCAAATCCATAATCTTTTGCTTTCTCATAAGGCGGTGAACCCGGCTTACTTCCAATAATAACCCTGACCCCGTTATTTCTCAACACACGTGCCGTATTTACTGCATAAAAGGCAGTTGCATTCCACCACCGCACATTTATCAATATTAAAACTGTCTTCATTTTAATATCCTCTCAACCTGTTGTAAAACCATTTCCAATGAGATATTTTTCATACATTTAAAATGTGATTTTGGACAACTCGCTTTACCGTGATAATCACACGGGCGACATTTCACTGAGTTATCCTCTATTATAAAAACTTTCTTTCTAATAGGAACAAATCCGAACTCTTTAACAGTGCTTCCAAATATGGCAATAATCGGAGTCTCTGTCCCACTTCCTAAATGCATAATCCCAGAATCATTTGTAATTAAAAGAGAACTTTTCGAAATAATAGCAACAATTTCAAGAAGATTAATTTTTCCAGCAGTGTTAATAACATTCTTCCTTTCCCCCTTGATTTTATCAATACTCTTTCTTTCATCACTATTTCCTAACAGAATAATGTTATACTTCCTTGATAATCTATCCACCAATCTATCATAACCCCACCATATTTTTGTTTTCCATTTTGCCATCGGCGCAATTGCAATATACTGCTTTTTTTTCTTAAAAAATTTTGAAACATTTTCTTTAGTCTCTATGTTATAAAATATATAAAATTTGAAATCTCGCTCACTGTAGCCAATATTAATTTTTGATAAAGTCTCAAAATAATTTTTTAAAACTAAATTTTTCTTTAAAAGATTTAACTTGAAATGAACGAGCAGAAATCGTTGCAGTTTATATTTTTTATAAGAAATTGTCTTAAAGTAAAAGAAAAATTTTATAATCAATGCTCTTAAATTTTTCTGTAAATCTAATATTTTATAATACTTTTCCTTTTTTATTATCCCAACCAGTTTTAAAAGAGATTCTTTTTTGCTGAATTCTATAATCTTTGTTATGTATGGATTATACTTAAATAGACTGGAATACTCTTTCAGTGTAAGTAGATGAACTTCAAAGTTAGACTTGTCCAATTTTTTTAAAATCGGATGAACAAGTGCAACATCTCCAAGTGATGAAAATCGCATAACAAGTATCTTTCTTTTTTTCATAAATCTGTTTTTATAATAAGAAGGAGATAAATCCCACTATATTCCCCTTTTTCAAGCGGCTGTGCCATAACTTAGTTAGTCTCAGGCTTAAGCCTGCGCGAAAAAACACTAATAATACTATATTCACGCAAGCTAAAGTTTGTGACTACCTGTTGTATCCTATGGCTACCAATTATTACAGAGTCTGCAAAGGGGAAATTAAGGAAGATTTTTAAAAAATTCTCCCTGCATATATACATTTACCATTTATCGCTTGTCTCTTTTTTACATTCTTCTATTATAGATAAATCCTCAAGATACCTTTCTTTTGATGGTTTTGCTTTTATCACTGAATCATAATATTTTTTTGCTCTTTCTTTATCACCAATCTCATATAATGTGTCTGCTAAAAAATATCTTGCAACAAGATTATTAGGTTCGGCTTTTACTGCCTCTTCAAGATACTTTTTTGACTTTTTAATGTCTGGCCATGTTAAAATAAATGGAATATAGGGTGCCTTATAATGCATCCTACCGAGGGCTATACAAGCACTATAATGCTCAAACTTTTTATCAATGTTATATAACTTCTCAGCACTTTTTTTTATAATTTTTGATAGCCCTTTCCTTCCTGCAGTTGCATATCCTATCAGTTCTGAATATCTACCAAAAATAAGAAACATTGCATAGTTCATATATTTAGAATTTGTATATTTGGCATAGTTTTCATTAAGTAAGGTTACAAGTGATTCGTATTTTTTCTCTTTTTTACCCTCATCTTTAACTAAATAATGATATTTAAAATCAACTGCCTTTGCATATTTGAAAATAAAAACGTCACTTAATTTTTTCTCTTTTAAAGCCTTTTCATAATAATATATAGCATTATCAATAATTTCAACATTCGGTTTCCCGTTTTTGAGTTGATTCCTGTTTTGATAAAAATCATCGCCAATTGCTTCATAATTTTCACTGGCAACCAAAACTCCGCAAAAAAACAGCAATAGTGTTGAAATTATATACTTTCTCATAAATACCACCTAATCACCAATTCAATGATATAATGATATAAAATTAACTAATATAATATAAAACTTTAAAACCCGATTGGCAATAATTTTAATTTAGTATCATATTATTGTAGGAGACAGATATAACTGTCCCTTTTTATTATGGTATAAAAGTATTTGAAATAAATTCACATATCCCAGTATCCAAATAAAAAAAACTTGCCTTTACACTATTTTTTTAATATTTTTTATAGATATATATGTATAAAAAAATATTTATTTTCCTTTTTACTTTTTTGCTTACTACTAATCTTTATTCTCGAAAAGAGTTTGATATTGATGAATACAATGCTGAGAAAAATTTCAAAAGCGGCGTATTCTATTATAATGAAACCAAATATCTCTCTGCAATTGAATTTTTTATTAAATCATTGCAGAGCAAAAATGATTATTATCAGTCCCGCATCTGGCTTGGCAAAGCTTATTATAAAGCTGGATACATTAATAATGCAATAACTGAATGGGAGACAGTAATAAATCAAGGTGGCGGAGATAATCTTCTGCGAATGAAGTTGAATAATATATTCTATCGCATTGGCAACCATGAAAAAATAAAACTTATTCAACCTTATATTCATTTAAAAACAATAGATGGGAACAGATACGATTCAAAAAGTTTTATACAGCCTGTCTCTATTAAAGTTGATAAAGACGGTAATACTTATATACTTTCTTTGGCTTCAAAATCACTCCACATATTCAATCAGAATGGGAATCTATTAAAAAAGATAACTTCTGGTAAGAAAGGGTTCAAAATGCCATTCGGACTTGAAATTGATTCAAATGGCAATATAATAGTCAGTGATGTTAAACTGGATATTGTGCAAAAATTCAATAAATACGGCAAGCCTATCCTGAAGTTCGGAGGAACAGGTGTTGGAAAAGGAAAATTTCTTGGTCCAGAAGGAATCGCTATTGATAAATATAATAACATCTATGTGGTTGATACCGGCAATGCCAGAGTAGAGAAATTTACTCCAGATGGGAAATTTCTTATGACTTTTGGAGAAAAAGGAGAGGAAGAAGGTAAATTCTTAAGACCATCAGGCATTACACTTGATAAAGAAGGATTCATATATGTTTCCGATTATGCTGCGAAGAACATCCAGAAATTCGACCCGTATGGCAATTTTATAGAATATTATCCGGATAGAAAATTTACTGCACCAAGAAATATACATATTATTGACGACTTTTTTCTAATTGCAGACGGGGATGCAGGGGCATATCTTTTTGATACTGAAAATGGCAACTGGCTCAATTTTAAAAGATGGAATTTTAATAAAAACAGATTCCTGAATGTTTCAGATATATTCTTTTCACCAGATAATACAATCTATATTTCAGATATGTATAAAAACAGTGTTGAAGTTTTTATTCCTGAAAAATATAAATATGCCAACCTTGATGTTAATATAGATATACTTGACATATCAAAATACCCGAGAGTTGTTGCTTATGTAACTGTTAAAAAAAAAGACGGCACTCCAGTTGTTGGATTGACAAGAGAAAATTTTGCAGTTAAAGAACTTGGCGTAAATATTGTGCCTGTTGACATATATA
The DNA here is from genome assembly GCA_020722945.1 of Candidatus Methylomirabilis sp. Lineage (GTDB taxonomy): Bacteria > DYJV01 > DYJV01 > DYJV01 > DYJV01 > DYJV01. The sequence goes on from DYJV01000071.1 coordinate 9,592, forward strand.
GCAAGATTTATGATAATAATAAAATAGTAACAATATTTTTAGTGGAAAAATCACCAGAAATGAAAAAATATGAAGAGGAAATAAAAAAGGCAAGTAGTTTCTTTTTAGATGGAATTCTCAAAAGAAAAGATTTAGTAAAAGTTAAAAATTTTAACCAGGCAGAATGGACAGGACTGGATTATGATTATAAAAAACTGAGAATACTTGAGGCTCTAACTGAAGATAATTATCATTATATCAATGATTTCTCTTACCCAATTTATAACAGCATAACCGAACTTATGAATAAATTATCACGAAGAGCATTGATATTTTTTACAACAGGCAATTTTGATATTGATACAAACTTCCATAAATATGAGTTTGAAGTATGCAAAAACTATGCGCGTAACAATCATACTCCTGTATTTATAATCAATTTTACTCGCGAAAATGAGGATAATTTAAAAGAGTTTGCAAAAGAGACTGGGGGAAAATATTACTATTATTACAGGGATATTAAGAAACTGAAAAACATAAGGGATGATATTATCAAGTATCCGTTAAATGAATATCTTGTAATATATTCTACTGTAAGGAATAAAAAACTTTCAGACACCTGGCGGCAGGTAGAAATAGATGTGAATTATAATAAATTATCCGGTCAAGATATTTCAGGCTACTTTGTCCCGTAATTCTAAGCTGGGTTCGTGTTTCGGGCTCTCAACCTTGCCACCTTTCTTTACAACC
>DYJV01000072.1 GCA_020722945.1 Candidatus Methylomirabilis sp.
AGGAATGACAACGGGCCTTATTTTTACAAAATAATGAATTATGCAACAACTCTAAAGTTAATTCATCTCACATTACTATTGAAATAGCAGCGGAACACTAATTAACAACATTAAAAATATAAGCCAAAAAAAATTAATCTCTATCGTTAATAACGTTTTTTAAAATTATTGTCTCTTTTCCTCTGTGGTCTTGCAACACTAACTTTTAACGTTCTTTCCATAAAATCAGTTCCATCTAACTCAGCAATTGCTTTTTCAGCCTCTTTCTGCGAAGACATTTCAACAAAACCAAAACCTTTAGATTTTCCGCTAAAATTATCCTTAACTATCTTAGCAGAAACAACATTTCCAAATTTTGAAAACAGTTCGGTTAAACTTTCCTCTGTGGCAATCCAATTTAGATTGCCAACATATACCTTTGACTCCATAGATAAAATCTCCTTTTTTTAATATTTTGTGATTTAGTTGTGGTAGATTTTTAACTTACCCTTAAAAATAAAAGAAGTAAATATATCTTCTCCTTTATAATACTAAACCGCATATAACTTAAATATATTAAGTTATACATAACTAATATAACTTAGTATTTTCAATAGTCAATATTTTTTTTCAAAATATTTTAAAAAAAACTTGACATTACTTTTTAAATAAATATATTTTTAGTGAGTATTTAAAATAAACTCTAATGATATTTACAAGGAGGACAAAATGAAAAGGAGTAAAATTATTATATTATCACTCTTGGTAATAACTCTTTTGTTGGGGGTTAATCCAATATTCTCACAAACCCTTATAATTGATACTGTTGCAGGGAACGGTGATGTTGGATATAATGGTGATGAAATTATAGCTGAAAATGCATCACTATATTCCCCTATGTCTGTATGCTTAGATGGGATGGGAAGAATCTACATAGCAGATTCCCAGAACAACAGAATTAGAATGGTTGAGCAGGTTGGAGAGAAGCGAGTTATCCACTCAGTTGCAGGAAATGGTATTTTTGGTTATGCTGGAGATGAACATAAGGCAGTCAAGGCTTCTTTCTCATTTCCAATGGGAGTAGCTGTTGAAACATTGGACAAACCAGACCCAAAATATCCGGACAAAAAAGCTGTTCGTATCTTTATTGCAGATACAAGAAACAATAAAGTAAGAATGGTAAATGAGTTTGGGATAATGCGAACAATAGCCGGTAGTGGAAGATTTGGTTTTAGTGGTGACAATGGTCCTGCTGTTAAAGCAGACTTAGCATGGCCTTCTGAAGTCTCACTTGATAAAGCAGGCAATGTTTATATTGCAGATACATATAACAATAGAATCAGAGTTGTATATAACCCAAATAATGTGCCGAATCCGGGGACAATTGCAGCAGCACCTCACATAAAAGATCCAAAACAAGGGCATATATATACTATTGCTGGAACAGGTAAAGCAGGTTATGGTGGCGATACACAATCTGCTTTAATAGCAAATCTTAATCATCCATGGGATATATCTGTACCTAATGGTGAATTATATATCTCTGATAAAGATAATCATATTATAAGAAAAGTTGACAGTAGTGGAATTATAACAACCATAGCAGGTCTAGCAGGAGTACCTGGTTACTATGGTGATGTTTTGAAAGCAACAGAAGAGAAACTGAACACACCTTATGGCTTATGGACTGACGGGAAAAATGTATATGTTGCAGATGCAATGAATTCAAGAATAAGAGATGTTGATGTTGCTAATAACAGTATAGCAACAATTGTTGGAATTGGTGAGTTTGGATTTGCTGGAGATGGAGCACCTGCAAAAGATTCTTTTCTTTCACATCCTGTAGATATTTTCGGAGATGGGAATGGCTCTTTCTATATATGTGACCTTGAAAATGCTAGAATTCGTATTATTAAACCTGAAGGAACTCAATCAACAACAAAAAAGGCTCAATAAATATTAATTAGGAAAAAAATTGGGGCAAAAGAAATCTTACTCTTCTTTTGCCCCAACATAAATTAACTCAAAGCCCCACATAAAAACCTTTCATCAAAATATATAAACCCACCCCTTCTATAATAATTTATCCAAATCTTTCGGCAATTTAGACTGTGCTGCTCGAATATTCTCTTTCTGTATCTCATCGTAAATCTCTTTTCTATATATTTTAATCTCTTTAGGCGCTTTTATACCAATTTTAGCCTGGTCCCCCTGAATATCAAGAATCATTATCTCTATATTATCTTCAATAATAATGCTCTCATTTATTTTTCTTGCTAAAATCAGCATCTATTTTACCTTCTTATTTTTTTTAATACTTTTTCGCATTTCACTAAGTATCGGACATCTAACAGTATAATCCTCAATCAATGAGATTACTTGCTTCCCAATTTTTTTCTTGATATTTATAATTATAGGTCCCTGTAGATTGGCTGTCATTTTTTCAGGGTCACTTGGAACTGTAACAATAACAAAGTCTATCAATTCACTCTCTTTATCTTTAATATTTATGCTATTATAATCTTCTTCAGATAGTTTTAATTTGTAATCTTCTTTAAACTGTCTCGGGTCTATTAATATAAATGCGAGTGAGGGCTCATCGGATGACTGCAGCCATAAAAATGGACTATTTTCATTCTCTAAAAGATAATATTTTTTATATTTTTCAAATCCAAAAAGTCCTTCAGCAAAAGTTATCTCCTGTTTTTCATCTACCTCAATGTCACCAAAAGGCTTTGTCTTAATTTTCTTCACATTATCCTCCTGCCTCTATTTATCTAAGAAAATCCATAAGTGTCGGTCTGATAATTTTTGCCCCAACTGCAAGAGCTGAACGATGGATATAATCAAGCATCTGTAAATCCATAACCGTTTTAGCAACATCAATATTTTCAGTTTTAGCAAGTATATCAGTCATATCAAGTTCGTTCGTGTTCAATCTCTTTCTAACTGTGGCGAATCTATGTTCTCGCGCCCCAATTTCACCTAATGACTTCAAAAGGTTATCCAATCCATGATGTAGGTTGTTTAAATCCTCACTTCCAAGTGCACTTGTATCATTCTTCCACAAATCATCTCTTATTTTTATTGCAACATCAAAAATATTGTATCCTATTTTTTGGGCACTATTAGCGAATTGATTTGGCATCTGCCCGGCAATTTTCAATCCAATATCCTGAAAGAAAGTTCCACCTTCAATATCTTCCGCCCACACCTCATGAGGGGTAGTTGTCTCCAACACAAACTGATTATTTCTTAAAGAAGCCCTTACAGGGATATTGGCATTATTTATCTTGTTTATTACAGTATTTATATTATCCCCGTTATTTATAAGTATCTCTTTGCCATCTATACGAATCTTATTGTTTTTAGTTGAGACATAACCAGATACATTACCACTTCCAATAACAACTTCATTTGTTGCCCAAAAAACAACATTACCTGCAAGATTTATAGGAGCATATTCCTGCTGTTCAATTTCACGTTGCTGTTTTCCTATATCCCCTCTATATAATACCTTTGTTATAACTTCTCTATCAGCAAAACCTGGCTTTCCTTTTACCAATTCAAATGGATTTATATTCGTCTGATAGCCACTAAAAACAGATTCCCCTTTAAATTTAGAATTGGCAACTTCTGCCATCTCTTTTATCAGTTCATCTATTTCAACTGCAATCTTTGCCCTATCCTCTTTTGTGTATATTCCATTTGCACCCTGAACAGTTATCTCTTCAAGTCTATGAAATATGTTAACAATACTTCTTATTCCGCTCTCCGCGAAATTCAGTCTTGCTTCTCCTTCACCTATATTATCAAGAAATTTCCTTATCTCTTTTATCCGCGTTCTATAAAGCATAGAATTTGCAGCCGCTACAGGGTCCTCTCTTGGAACCCGCACCTTCTTTCCTGTTGATAAATTATTTTGTAAGTTATCAAGATTTCTCTGATGAATATTAAGATTATAAATAACATCATTTTTCATCATATTCTCTGTTATTCTCATTCTAAAATCCTCCTTGATTTATAAACCTTGCACCTATTTCACACTCCCATTCTATTAATTATTGTATCAAGCATTCTATCCATAATAGAAACAACTCTTGCTGCTGCATTATACCCATGCTGATACATCACAAGGTTTGCCATCTCTTCATCAAGATTTACACCGCTTACAGACTGTCTCAAATTTTTATAGTTATCAACTAACTTATTGGCAATATCTGTTTCTAACTTTGACTGTTCCCCTTTACTACCTATCTCGGATATAAGAGCAGTATAATATTCATCAAATGTAGAATTATCACCAACCATAACTTTTTTATATCGCAATTCTGCTATTTTTAAAGCATTTGAGCCGTCACCAACCCCAGTAGGAGAATCCAAATCTCCATCACCAGTTGTATCCGTCCCTCTTGCTGCTGCTATCTTTGTTACATCATTCTTTATTGCAATATCAACATCACTCCAACCTGAAATATTATATAAAGGGGTAACAGTATAATTTGCAAAAGTAGCCTGTAAAGAATTAACCGCGCCGGGGGCTTTCCAATCATAAGCACTTGCAGCACCAGATGCTTTTAAAACTCCCGCATAGTTTACAAGAAAATTTCCACTATCCTCAATATGCCTTATAACAAAATCTTTGTTATTGCTGTCACTTGCCAGAGTTGATTTTAAAGCCAATCTATCTCTATGGTCAAGATATGCTACAACCTCTGCACCTGACTTGTTTATTTTATCAATAACATCGGAAACAGTATCATTTGGCATATAATTTATGGTTATAGAATTTCCGCCCTGTCTATTAGCATCCAAAGTAATGGTTCCTTGAATGCCTATCTTATCATTTGGCGTTAACTGATTCATACCAGTAACCTTAAATAACGCTGTTGAATCCGTTATGCCATCACTATTGCTGTCATAATCTCCATTCGCATTGCCCGTTATAGGAAGGGATCTAAAAAAATTACGGTTTGTTATACCATCAAGTCCAAAACCATCACGATGAATCTCATTTACAAGTTCAGTCAAATTGAGTGTAAAATTATTTAAATAATCAATTTGCTTTTTAAGTATATCATCTCTAACTTCAAATAACCCCTTCAGTTCTCCTCCTTTAATCTTGACAGGGAGATTAGTTTCACTCCATGCTATATTATGATATCCATTATTTTTAGGGTCTCCAACAGTTTTTAATTCTTCAAAGTGAATGCCTTGAACAAAATGTTCATCACCTATATAAACAATGAACTCATCCTTCTCATTTCGTTCAACCGACACCTGCACCATTTTAGACAGTTTTTCAACCAGCATATCGCGTTTATCCATCAAATCATTTGGCATATCACCAAGATTTATAGACTTCTCTATTTCAACATTCAAATCACGTATTTTTTTACCAATATCATTTATCTCTTTTACTTTGGTAAGAATCGTAAAATCTGCATTATCACGTATTGACTTAAGTTCATCATAAGTATGTTTTATAGTGTTTATAAGTGTCTGTGCTCGCTCTTTAACAACCTTACGAGTAGATACCTCAGAAGGATTATTTGCCAGTTCTTCCCATGATGACCAAAACTGGTCCAAAAGGGAACGAATACTTGTATCAGATGGCTCATTATGAACAAGTTCAACCTGATAAATAAAATCGTTCCTTGTTTTCCAGTACCCAAGATTATCCAGCGAATCTATCATCTTATCATCAATAAAGGCGTTTCTCAATCTCTCAATACGAACAGCAATAGTTCCCTGTCCGAGTTGTCCTGCTCTTTCAGGTCTATTCAAAGAGGGGTCATATAGTGGATGTTCTGTCTCCATAATAACTCTTTGACGAGAGTACCCATCTGTCTCTGCATTAGTAACATTGTGTCCAGTTGTCTGTATAGCCTGCTGATGCGATACAACACCTCTTTTTCCCAATTCAATCCCCATAAATGTTGACGACATAATATTTCCTCCTGTTTATGCCTTACGGTCGACTAAATAAGCAGTCCTTCCCTGATTTTTACTGCTTCTTGTATAAGTTATATCATTGATAGATTTTAATGAATTTACAGTGTAATTAAAGAACTTTATCGTATCCATAAGCAATCTATTATTCAAGGAGTTAATCGTTTTTAAATCTTTAATGTTTCTTACCAGTTCATTTTTCTTTGACATTAACTCATACCTTATATCACTTTTATCATTAGGTAATGTTTTTATTAAAGAAGTAAAAATCTTATCTTTATCAATTTTATATTTCTTAAATAATTTTGAAACCGCAATCTCACGAATTTTCTCTTTCTCTGCTATCTGCTCAACATATTTCTCTTCCTCTTCAGTAATTTCTTCCAATTCTACAACTTCCTGCTGAATTATCATAGAGTTCTTCAATTTTTCAATTTTAAGTAACTCCCTAAAAATATATATCTCGTCATCCATAATCTTGCACAAATCTTGTAAGTCATCATCCTTATTCATAATATTCTCTCCATTTTAGTATTTGCTACCTAAATTATCGTCATTTAAAATAAAGTTTGAATAAAAATTTTTTATGGGAAAGATAAAATTTGACAATGCTTTTTTATTCAATATTTTATTTATATGTTATTTTTTCAATTGGGATTAAAAGTATTAACCAACAGACTAAAGCCATATCAGTTGCGGGGGTATATAGGGAATAAATTTAAAGAGGAGATTCTGTTACATCATCATATTGATAAAAATAAGTTTCTGTATAAATATCCATTGGTTCAGTATAAAAGTATAGGAGATAATTATTATATTATAGGATTAAATGAAGGGGCTTATGTGCTAAAAAACTTGTGGGATAAAATAGATATTGTCCGAGTCTATAATAGAGAGATTGAAATTATTGAAAAAAGTTTAAACTACAAGGATATAGAAATAGGTGAAAGCAATGAAATATATGAATACAAATTTTTAACAAGATGGCTTCCATTAAATCAAGAAAACTATGAAAAATTTAAATTGTTGCTATATAATGAAAGACGAGAAAAATTAGAAAAAATTTTGATTAACAATATTATTTCGTTCTGTAAAGCAGCGGATTATACCATAAAGGATAGGCTAAACTGCTCGGTAAATTTAAGAAGCACTTATGCGCACTTAAAAGGAATCAAAATGGTAGCATTTAAAGGTCATTTTAAAATAAATTTTTTATTGCCAGATTATATAGGACTCGGCAAATCTATTAGTAGAGGATTTGGAACAATTATGAAAATTAAATAATCCATTCAGTCACTCCTCTGTTAAATCCCATTCCAGATAATTCTTCACTATCATAGACTTTGTTTTTGTTATCATTTATAAATTCATTAGGCAATATATACAATTCTTTCCATTGTGTTGGTTTTTTACATATAGCAGATACTATATTTTCAGGTATATTAATTATATATTGATAAAATTCACCTTTTATTTTTAGAAAATTCCTTCTCGCTTTAATATGCCAATCACCTTCTTTATTCTCATATAATGATAGGACTTCATCTTTAAATTTTTTCCAAACTTTTTTTGCCTCATCCAATTCTATAAATACACTCACATAAATTGGCAATTCTTGAATCAATTTGAATTGAGATATACCAGTATAATCAAACTTATTTATATGTTTAATTAATTCTGATGATGCCTGCATACTCATTTTATCTTTTGCATTGGTGAAAAATTCATTTATCATTTGTAAAAATTTGTCTTCATTTTTATTTGTCGTTGGCAAGTTATTCTTTGTGCAGTCTTCCACTAAAATTCTATCATAAATATATTTCCAGTAATTTTTACCTTCATCCATAGAATTTTTTAATTCCATTACTACAACATTCCCAATTTTATTTTTATATCCGTTTCTATTACACCTACCGCAACTCTGTATAATTGAATCCATTGGTGCCATATCTCTGTAAATCACATCAACATCAATGTCAACACCTGCTTCTATTAATTGGGTAGTAACAATAATTGCTTTTTCAATATCTTTTATTTTATCAATTCGTTTTTTTCTTTCGTAAGGAGTAATATTTGTTGATAAATAAATTTTTGAATATTCGGAAAATCGTTCATCCTCTTTTATTTTTTCAAATATTTCAATAGTTGATTTTATAGTATTTAAAATAACCATTTTTTTATCTGATTTATCCTTTAATAATTTATCAAACAAATCATCTAAAGTCGTAATTTTGCTATCATATTTTAACCTTACCCTATTTAAATTATTGAAATATGCCCCGGAATTTTCTAATAATTCTATTGCCTCAACTTCACTGAATATTAAAGGCTTTGTTGCTGTTAATAATATTATATATGTATTGAAATATTTCACCAATAATTTTAAAATAAAATTTACAATTTGCCAATACTTAATAGGAATATTCTGCACTTCATCAAGAATAATTATAGAGTTTGAAATGTTATAAAATTTTTTAAGCATGCGATTCTTATAACCTATAAGCGTATAAAACAATTGTATAAATGTTGTTACAATGACTGTTGAGTCCCAATTTTCTATATGAAGCAGTGCCTTTTCAACCGGTAAGTTTTCATCGCCAGTTCTATATGTACTATCAGAAAAATAATGATGCTTAAGTAAATATAAATTTTCTTTATTTTTAAATTCTGGTATTGAAGATAAAATATCTTTAATCACTTCGTAATTTTGTTCAATTATACTTGTAAATGGAAGCGAATAAATTATTCTTGCATTTTGTAAATCTTTTATCTTTTCTTTTATCTTCATCGCAACTGCAAGCGATGTAATTGTTTTCCCTGAACCTGTAGGAGCGTTTATTGTAAAGATTTTATTTTTATCTAAATCAATAGTTTCCAATTTATTTAAAACTTCCTGATAAATCCTTTCTCGCATTTCTATTAATGACAAATCATTTATAGGTTTTTCTTTAACTGTATCAATATACTTTTTTGTAATGTTAAATTTTTTCTCTTTATAATTATTTATTATATCAAACTCAATATTTAAAGCATCATCTTTAACATCGACTTTTGAGGCATCTATCTTATCATAAGATATTAATAGCGAATATAAATACTGGTTAATTATAAAATAATAGTTCTTCAAATCTTCGTCGTTTTCAATAAAATTATATTCATATTCTTGCTCTGCCAATTCGCGTTCTATTTCTATATTGTAATCGTCATCTTTTATATTGTCAAATAAAGAATAAAAATTTTCAAATTGGACATCAGAATAAATTTCATGAAAATCACTTATAGAATTTTCCTGTATATCCTTTATCTGTTTTTGTAAGGTTTTGTAATCTTTAATTTCAACATCATCATCAAGACTCTGTAAATTCCCGTGATGATGTTTTACAATTTGATAAGAAATTAAAGGCAGGTATTTAAAAAGTTTATTTTCTAACAAATCGTTTTTACTTAAATAATTTTTCAGATTATAATAAGTAAAGATAGCACTTAATAAACTATGATTAGATAAATTCGAACTATTATTATCTTTTAAATGTTCTTGAAAAAAAGTAGTATATTTACCGAAATCATGAGAAATTCCTATAATATAACCAATATCTTTTAAAACATTTTTATTTAAGTTTGCCGATAAATTTGTCTTAATAATTTTAGATTTAATATTATTACCAACATTATAAAGATGGTCTTTTAACAATTTATGCGGATGAGAATAATATTCCATAAATTACTCCATAAAGATGATATTATTTTTCCCGCCATTATATTCTATTTCATAAATTTCAGTTCCTACTTTAAAATCTGCTTTTATCTCATTCCCATTAATCTCATATATGTAATTATCAAACAGATATAATTCTCTCCCATACTTCCCCCCCACTTTTTTCTTAAAATTTATCGGCATACGTTCAATCATATATTGAACTTCTTTATCAGTAAAATCCAATTCATTGATATAACTCTGTTTAAATACAGAATTAATTTTTATTTTTTGATTTTTTGTTCTTTTTACTTTCTTTGTCAAAGAAATCAATTCAATATCAGCAAGAAATTCTGATAAACCAAAATATAATCCAAAATGTAAATTCTTATATTTAATTTTCTCTGAAAGTTTATCAATATATTTTTCATTATAAAAAAATATTCTATATTTTATAACATCATCTATAGGAACAATAATTTCAAGATTTACCTGTTGCGGATTACCCCCAAATTTAATCGGTACTTTTGTATTTATATAATTTACTGTTTGCATAATTTTCCTAAACTTTGATATAATTTGAATACCTATTCTTGTATTCTGTTCTCCAAGTTCTTCATAATAACTATCTCTTGCCAAACCTAATATAGATGCAATCATCCCCAT
>DYJV01000009.1 GCA_020722945.1 Candidatus Methylomirabilis sp.
TGCACTGTAGTTTTTTCTTTTTTTACTCATTACATTGTCCCCCTTTTTTACCTACGTATTATAACATTAAAAATTTAAATTCTACACTTTTTCATTCTTTTTTTACAGGGACATTATAATCTAAACTCCCCCTATTTTTCAAGATAATTTTTTCTAATTTATTAAGGAAATCTTTTATCAAAATGGGTGAAGTGATAGCTATTTAGAAAAAAGTTTAATTTCAGTAAACTGATTTTTAAATTACTTGACATTCAATAAGATCTAAATTATATAAAATAATGTTTTATTTTATCTTCTAAAAAGATTTCATTAAAAGGAGGAAGTATGAAAAGGAGAGATTTTCTTAAAAAAGCAGGAATAGGAGTTGCAGCTACTGCAGCAGTTGTTACGGCAAAGGCTCCTGCTATAATTGCTTCTCCCAAATACAACTGGAAAATGTGCACAACATGGCCGCCACATTTCCCTGTTCTTGGAGAGGGAGCAGATCTTCTTGCAAAATGGATTGAAGAGCTTAGTGATGGAAGAATTAAAATTCAGGTGTATGGCGGTGGTGAATTAATCCCACCATTAGGAGTTTTTGATGCAGTAAAATCGGGGCAAGTCGAGATGGGACACGGTGCTGCATACTACTGGGCTGGGAAACATCCAGCTACACAATTTTTTGCAGCAGTTCCATTTGGAATGAATCCACAGCAGCTCAATGCTTGGTTTTACGGTGGAGATGGAATCAAATTATGGGAAGAGCTTTATGCCCAGTTCAACTTAGTCCCATTTCCCACAGGCAATACAGGAGTTCAGATGGCAGGATGGTTTAGAAAAGAGATTAAATCAATAAATGACCTAAAGGGTCTCAAAATGAGAATACCTGGCCTTGGAGGAAAAGTTCTTGCTAAAGCTGGTGGAAGTGCAGTTCTTCTTGCAGGTGGCGAGATATATACAGGTCTTGATAGAGGCGTAATAGATGCTACTGAGTGGGTTGGTCCTTACCACGATTACCTTATGGGCTTCCAAAAAATCACCAAAAATTACTACTATCCAGGATGGCATGAGCCTGGAACATGTTTAGAATCTTTCGTTAATAAGCAGAAATTTGATGCACTCCCAAAAGATCTCCAAGGAATAATAAGAACTGCTGCTATGAAATCAAATATATGGATGTTATCAGAATTTGAAGCTAAAAACCAAACATACCTTGAAAAATTGACAAAAGAGAGTGGAGTCAAATTACTCAGATTACCTGATGATGTTCTAAAAACTCTCCACAAATTATCTATCGAAACCCTTGATGAAATTGCAGCAGCAGATCCTTTCAGCAAAAAAGTTCTTGATAATTATAGAGCTTTTCATAAAAATATTCAAAAATGGTACAAAACTACTGAAGATGCTCTCTACTATTCAGAATCTCTGCAATTCTAAATTCTTTACAAACAAAAAAGCCAGCCTAAAAACTGGCTTTTTTTATAAATATATCTCTCCCACAATATCTACAACATCTAATATAATTTTAATCTTCAAAGTTGCAAGAAGCGTAGAGCTGGAACAGCTGAACCCATTTTGTAAAATGATGAATGGTGAATAGATAATTGAGAATAGTAAATTATTTTTTCCAAGTCTGTTTTCTCTCGCTTTAATTCCCCTCATCATTGAGGAGGTTTGCAGCAAAACGGTGGGAAGGATAATTCCCCTCTATGGAGGGGTGGCACCGTCAGGTGACGGGGTGGTTATTAATGTTGAATTTTGAATATTGAATTGATAATGGATAATTATTTTTTTTAACTTATTCCTCTCTTTTGATGTGAATTTTTAAAAAAATATAGCAACGGAGGAGTGGTTTCTTTATTTTTTTCCTCTAAACACTCCCAACTAATAACCATCTTTTACACCATATTTTTTCAATTTATGGGGTAAACTATTCTGATATATCAGGAACTCTTTTAACCACCCCGCCGCTCTGCCTGCCACCCCTTGAGTAGAGGGGAATTTTTTAAAAAAATATAACATTAGAAATGTGGTCATCCTTTTGGATTTATCTTTGCTTTTAAGTTTTTGTTTTTCCCTCAACATCAGCCTACTTTTATATTTCCTCATTATAATTTAAATTCTGAAAATTGAAGGCGTATAATATATCTCCATTTAAGGGAGTGAAAATATTTTACAAGCAGTTTGACAACTCTTCAAGAAATTTAAGGAGTTTAAGTGAGTTTTTGTCTAATACATCTTTATGATATTTTTCAAAATCTGATAAGATATTTTCGTTACCATAATCTGTAATACTTTTTAAAACGATACATTTGACATTATTTAATTTTGCTACCTGCATTATTGATGAGCCTTCCCAGTCAGCCAAAGAAGCATTATACTGCTTTATCAAATAATTTCTCTTATCCTGTGAATCTACATTCTGTGTTCCAGAAACCAAAACACCCTTTTTTATATTAAATTTTTCCAACAAATCTGATGCTATATCAACATTGCTTTCAAATTGAGGTATAAATTTTCTTGTAGTATAAAAATCATGTTCTACTGTTTTGGTGCAGAGATAAATATCACCAATCTTACCATCTTTATCTAATAAACCAGCAGAGCCAAAATTGACAATAATATTTAATTTGTCAAACTTGCAGATAGAGTATTGGATAAAACTTGCAGGACGGACCTTACCGAGCCCACATTTACCAAGAATAAACCTAAAATTATTGAATTTACATTTAGTAAAAGAGAAGGGAGCTTGACCAATGACCTCTTCTTGTTCACAATGATTTAAAATAAATTGAAGCTCACTTTTTAAAGCAGAAACAATTAAAAACATTTACTCTTTACAATCCTATCCCCACAACATCAGAAATTTGAACACTACTGTTGTTTACTTTAAGGATTGTTTCGGAGGTTTCACTATTAAAAGAGACATTGTTTACAGTGCCTTTCCCGTAAGGAGTATATGTAATCTGAGTTCCATTACCATTATATGCAGCTATCTTATAGTTGTAAATACCAGCAGGAACAGTTGAGCCATCTGCGGTTTTCCCATCCCATTGGACACTATTATCACCAGCATCAACATTTTTTAATGATAATGTTCTAAGGTAATTTCCATCTTTATCATAAATATTTACATTTGCTTCTTCACACCCCTCATTTAATTTGAAGTCAATCTTAATATTTGATGAAGACGCAGGATCGTATTTGATTTCGTTACCTTCATAGGTTATATCTTTTCCTATCAGATTAACACCTTGAAAATATAAATTTTTTGATGTCAATTCAGTAAAATTTTTAAAATTCTCATTTATATTTACAAGCTGCTCTAAAGATGAATATTGTGCTAATTGCGATGCAACTTCGTAGTTTTCCATAGGGTTCATCGGGTCTTGGTTTTTTAGTTGTTCAACAAAAAGTTTCATAAAATCTTCTTTGCCAAGAAAATCAGACTTTTTTAATACACTCGATGTGGTTGCTCCTGTTGAAGAAGCTGCTGCGGCTGTATTTTCTGTAACCATCTTACCCTCCATGGAAAAAATTTTTTACTTTAAAATAAAAAGCAAAAATAATGCCATCTATATTTTACCATCCTCTTTAAAACTATAATATTTATCTACTGCGATTATAACATGATCATGAACAACTATATTTAACTGCTCTGAAAGAGCAATGATCTTCTTTGTAATGTTTATATCCTCTTTGGATGGGGATGCTTTACCACCCGGATGATTGTGTATAAGTATCATTGCAGTAGCATTATTTTTGAAAGCTTTTTCAAAAATTTTTCTCAGATAAATATATGCTTCATTAATAATACCCTCTTCTATTGTTTCTATAGATAGAATTTCATTTTTTGAATTAAGAAATATTATCTGAAATACCTCTTTTTTTAGATCAAAAAATGAATTTTTGCAGTAAGTTACTACATCTTGAACCCCTTCAATTTTATCTTTTTTCTTTAACTCTTCATAAGTTATCTTTTTTAAAATATCCTTTATTAATGAAAAAAGTATTAAAGATTTATCTCCAATCCCCTTTACAGATAAAAATTTATCTTTATCAATATTATAAATTATCTCTTTAATACTTCCAAATTCATCAAGTAACTCCTTTGCTTGGGGTTTTACATCTTTAACAGGGATAGAGAAAGTAAGAAGTAATTCAAGAATCTCATAATCATTTAGAGAGTTAATCCCTTTTTCGAGATATTTTGATCTCAATCTCTCTCTATGATCGTAATAGTGTGGTTTGCTCATTTTAAATTGAGTATTTTATGGAGTTGGACTTGAACTCTTATATTAAGATTATTCTCTATTACCCATTCAGCAAGAGTTGATCCTGATAATTTCCCAAATACTGGGGAAAAGATAATATTTTTAGTTTTCTTATTGATATTAAATTTTTTGATGAGATCTAAACACCAAAAGAAGTCGCTCTTACTCTCTATTACAAATTTTACCTCATCATGTTTCGATATATATTTGATATTGTCAAAATTATTTTTGTGAGACATAAGACTTGACGGAGTCTTAAAATCTATAATTTTGATTACTTTTTTATTAACCTTATCTGTGAGTATTGAACCATTAGTCTCAAGAAGAAGCGTTTTCTTTAAAAACAATATCTCTTCTATAAGTAAGTATATACTTTCTTGGAGTAAAGGTTCCCCACCAGTCAATAAAACTTTATCAAATTTACTCTCTGAGACATCTTTTACAAGCTGAGATAATGTAATCTCATGACCACCTGAATAGGCATAAGTAGTATCACAGTAAGAGCACCTGAGATTACAACCTGTAAATCTTATAAAAAAAAAGGGGAAACCTATAAAAGAAGATTCCCCCTGAATACTTTGGAAAGTTTCTGAGATTTGAAGTTTACTCATTATTTTTGTGCATTTTTTCAAAGAGTATGACTACAGGACTTGCTATATAGATAGATGAGTATGTTCCTACAATAATCCCTAATAGAAGTGCTAATGAAAAATCTTTTATCACTTCACCACCAAATATAAAGAGTGATAACACCATAAAAAGAGTAAGCCCAGATGTCAAAATTGTCCTACTTAATGTTTCATTTATACTTTTGTTGATGATGTTAGGGAAGTTACCTTTAACAAATTTATTGATGTTCTCTCTGATTCTGTCGTAAACAATAATTGTATCATTGAGTGAATACCCTACGAGAGTAAGTATCGCAGCAAGAACAGTAAGGTCTATCTCTTTATTAAAGATAGAGAATATCCCAAGAGTAATCAATACATCATGAATCAAAGCAATAACAGCACCTACAGCAAATTTAAATTGAAATCTTACTGATATATAAATTAGAATCCCTACAATAGTAACAATGACAGCAAGAAAACCTTTCTGTCTCAAATCTTTACCTATCTTTGGACCTACCATATCTATTTTCCTGATTTCATAACTATCTTTACCAAAATTCTCCTCTAATTTTGTTTTTAGGTTGGTTGATAAAGCTTCTGTATCAGCAGTTGTCTGATTAAATCTAAAAAGATACTCTCGCCCTATGTCCCCAAAATTTTGGATAGATGCTTCACTCCCCATTACCTTTCTTAAGTCTGAAATTGTGATATCCTTATTGAATTTGAGCTGAACTATTGTCCCACCTGAAAAATCGATACCGTATTTGGGACCACCTTTGATAATAAGTGACAAAAGACCTATAAGTATCATAATTAATGACATTGTAATAAATAATTTTCTCTTACCAATAAAGTCAAAATTTGTATCTGGTTTGATGAATTCCATATATTTAGAACCTCCGTTATCCGATGCTAATCTTCTTTAGGTTGTATTTTGAAAAAGCATAATCAAAAATGAATCTTGTGGCAAAAACTGATGTAAATAGTGTTGATACTATCCCAAGCGACAATGTAACTGCAAAACCTTTTATAGGACCTGTCCCATACTGATATAAAACTATAGCTGCAATAAGGGTTGTGATATTTGAGTCAAATATAGTAAGAAAAGCTCTTGAAAATCCATTGTCAATGGCTGTTCTTACTTTACTACCCTTTCGGAGCTCCTCCCTTATCCTTTCAAATATTAGTATATTTGCATCAACTGCCATACCGATAGTAAGGGCTATTCCTGCTATACCAGGCAGAGTAAGGGTAGCTTGAAAAGCTGCCATTGCTGCAAACATAAAAAAAGCATTCAGAAGTAGTGCTATATTAGCCACAATACCCGAAACTCTATAATAAAATATCATAAACAGTAAGATAACAATACTACCCAAAACAGAGGAGTGAAATCCTTGCCTTATTGAATCTTCACCCAAAGATGGACCAACAGTTCTCTTTTCAAGGACTTTTACTGGTGCAGGTAATGCACCCGCTCTTAAAACTATTGCAAGGTCGTGAGCCTCTTTTTCGGTGAATCGCCCTGTAATTTGAGCTCTACCACCAGATATCCTCTCCTGAACAACAGGTGCTGAATATATACTGCTGTCAAGGATAATGGCAATTCTTTTGCCGGTATTATCCCCTGTTATTTTGTCAAATATCTTGCCACCTTGGGAATCAAATTCTATCGATACATATGGCTCGTTGTAAGTTTGGTTGATGTTGACTCTTGCATCTTTTATAAACTCACCTGTAAGTAAAACCTTTTTGTAGAGTGCAAAAGGTTGTTTTGATGTAATTTTCCCTGAGACTTCATCTCTATTGATTTTGTATAGAATCTGAGTATCTTCAGGTAAATTTTTGGGATCAAAGTTTTCTACATTAAAATTATCTTTTACAAGTTTAAACTCAAGTCTTGCAGTCTTCCCAATGAGGTTGAGTGCTCTGTCAGGGTCCTTTATCCCCGGAAGCTCAACAATAATCCTATCTTCACCCATTGATCTTATCTCAGGCTCTGTAACTCCAAATTGATCAATACGATTTCTTATTGTTTCCACAGCTTGATCAACTGAAAATTTCCTTAAATATTTGGTGTAGCTATCTATAAAAGATAAAGTATAGCTGCTCCCATCGGATGAGGTAATTTTTAGGTTGGGAAACTCTTCAGATAGCAATTTTTCAACTTTTACTTTGTCTGGAGTGTCAAGTTGTAAAATAATATTAAAATTGTCTCTCTTTATCTTTTTGTAGAATATTTTGTTCTCTTTAAAAACCTGTGCAATATTGTCAGAATATCTGTCAAGAGTGCTTTTTATAGCTTCATCAGCTTCAACTTCAAGAACAAGATGCATTCCACCTTGCAAATCAAGACCCAAGTGAATTTTATTTGTAGGAAGGAGTGATGACCACCAAGATGGAACAGTGTTAAAAACAGAGGGCACAACATATACAAATGCCCATATTAAAACACCAATAAAAATTATAAATCTTATTTTTAAACTCTGAATCATTTATTTGTACCTTTTTCATTAGTTTTATCAGAAACAGCTTTTTCAACTGCTTTAGTTGAAACAAAATTTCTTGATACCTTTACCTTAACATTTTCAGCTATCTCAAGTGTAAGAAAATTATCAGCTACCCCTACAATTTTACCAAAAAGTCCCCCTGCTGTTACTACTTCATCCCCTTTTTGTAAAGATTGGAGCATATCTCTATGCTGTTTTGCTTTTTTCTGCTGGGGTCTGATAAGAAGAAAATAGAAAACCAGAAAAATAAGTATTAACGGAACAAACTGTGCTATTGCGGCTGCACCACCCTGCTGTGCTCCACCCTCTGCTGCATTTAGTATCTCTACAAACATAATATCCTCCCATTAAATAAATTGAAGAGTTACATTACTAATAGATAAAAAAAAAATCAAGTTTTTTATTGATTAAGTTTTAAAAAATAAAATAGTTTTACTTTTACCTTTTAACTATGGATCTCTAAATATAAAATGTAAAGGATAAAAACAAGGGATTAGCTCACGGTTAAAAATTACACTAAATGACTGAGAAATAGGCTGTAAACTTATGATATGATGGTGCCGAAGGCGGGATTTGAACCCGCACGACCATTGGACGCCACCCCCTCAAGATGGTGTGTCTGCCAATTCCACCACTTCGGCACTAAGAGATACCTCTACTACTATAATTTTTTTTTAAAGTCAATAAAGTAAAATCTTAAATTTATAAAATTTTTATAGTGGGTTTACAATAAATCGGGCAAAGCAATTGATTTTTTTTTTATTTGAGTATATTCTCAAATAAATTTTACTCTTTAAGGGGATAATCTTGGATGATATTAGAATTTTAGTTGTTGAAGATGATTTGTCGGCACTTGAGTCGTTAATTGAGATATTAAAGATAGATAATTTTGACGTTGTTGGATTTAGTGACCCTTTAAAAGCTTTGGAGTATTTTAAAAATAATGAAATTGACTTAGTTTTGTCAGATATAAAGATGCCCCATCTTGACGGATTGAAACTTCTTGAGAAGATAAAAAATATCAGTAAAGAGACAGAAGTTATCCTTATGACTGCTTTTGGGGATATAAATAGTGCTGTTGATGCTGTAAAAAAAGGAGCAAACCACTACATTCTAAAACCTGTAAATTACGATGAATTGAAAAATCAGATATTAAAAATCTCTGAATTTAGAAAATTAAGAAATATTGTATCAGATTCATCTTCTATTGGCATCCAAATGGTAGCTGTTTCCCCACAAATAAAAAAGATATTAGAGTTTTCCAAGAAAGTTGCAGCCACAGATTCTGCTGTTCTTATAGAGGGTGAGACAGGAACAGGTAAAGAGTTAGTCTCCAAATTTATCCATCATAACAGTTCAAGAAGCAAAGCAATCTTCCTACCTATCAACTGTGCTGCTCTTCCAAAGGAGCTCCTTGAAGCAGAGCTGTTTGGATTTGAAAAAGGGAGTTTTACAGGTGCCATTAATTCAAAAAAGGGTAAATTTTTACTTGCAGATGGAGGAACTATCTTTTTGGATGAGATATCAGAGATGGATTATGATATTCAAGCCAAATTGCTTAGGGTTCTTGAAGATGGCATTGTTACAAGGATAGGTTCTGACAAAAATTTTAAAACAGATATCAGAATAATTGCAGCTACCAATAAAAATTTAGAACAACTTGTTCAGCAAGGGAACTTCCGTAAAGACCTTTTTTTTAGACTCAATGTTTTTAAGATAAAATTACCTTCACTTACTCAAAGGCGAGAAGATATTTTGCCACTTGTTGAGATGTTTATCAAAAATTACTCCAAAAAATACAATAAAAATATTAAAAGCATACTCCCATCAGCATTTGAGATCCTATCTAATTACAATTTCCCCGGTAATATTAGGGAGCTTAAACATATAATAGAGAGAGCAGTGATAGTAGCAAAAGGTGATTTTATTGAAGATAACGATATACTCCTTTATAAACTTGAAGATACACAGCATACAGATGATTTTATTCTAATCCCTTACAGTTTATCACTTAAAGATGCTGAAAATAAGATAATAATAGAAACATTAAAAAAACATAATTTTGACAAAAGGAAAACTGCCGATATACTCGGTATAAGCGTAAGAAAGATAGAGTTGAGATTTAAGGAGATTGGGACATCACTCAAAGAGTTAAAAAGTTGATATTATAAAAGTCTACACCTTTATATTTTATATATCTTTAGGTAATTCATTCAATGTTCTTACAGATGTCTCTAAAGACTTGGTTTCTGGAATATCTTTATCCATCAAACTCCCTCCTATCTCTTTAAGTTTCTTCACCTGAGGGATAAATCTACTTTCAAGTGAACCTATCACCTTATTATAATTTTGTGTTGCTTGATTGAGATTCTGCCCAAGTAAACTGATATGTTGGATAAGGGTGTTTATCCTGTTGTAAAGTTCTACACCTGCATCTCTTATCTGGTAAATATTTTCCGCAACTCTTACCTGCTGCCAACTAAAAGCTATTGTTTTTAGCATCGTTATTAATGTGGTAGGTGTGGCAAATATAATTTTGTTGTTCATAGCATCCTCTATCAAACTTCTATCTATTTCAAGAGCTGCACCAAAAGAGGATTCTATCTGCATATACATTATTACATAATCGGGTGAATCCTGGAATTGGCTCCAGTAAGATTTGCTGCTGAGAGTTTTTAGATGCTCCCTCACTGCTGCTGCATGTTTAATCATAAATCCCTTTTTATCATTTTCATCTATTGTCTCAAATATCTGAATATATGATGCAAGTGGAACTTTGGCATCAACTATCACTCGTCTCTGCCCCGGGAGATTTACTATCATATCTGGCCTTAACCTTCCTGCCTCTGTGGTCAGTGATGTCTGTTCGTCAAAATCACAAAACTCTGACATCCCCGCAAACTCGACAACCCTACGTAATCCAATTTCACCATATCTACCCCTAACATGGGAAGTTTTGAGAGCTGAAACAAGTGTATTGGTCTCTTTTTGTAGTTTGGTGGTTGTTTCTTTCACATTATCGAGAAATACTTTGATCTCTGAATATGCACCCTGTCTTGCTTTTTCGATCTCTTGAATTTTATTATCAAATTTGTTTAGACTTTCATTTATAGGTTTGAGCATAGAATCTATAGCTTGCTGCCTTTTTTCAAGGTCACCCCTTGATTCATTTATATATTTTTCAAGCGTGGTTTTTGCAAGAGCAATAAATGAGTCATTGTTCCTCTTCAAAGCCTCCGAAGAAATAAGTCCAAACGACTCTCTTAATGAAGTATTTATATCTTCAATAAATTTTTTCTGTTCATTGATGGCTTTTACTGCTTCATTATATTTGGCTGAAAAATCAGCATTGGCAGTTTTGAGACTAATATTCTCATCAGATATAACATTTTTTTCACTATTTAATTTTTCAATGGTTAATTTTAGTTCTGAGATAGATAAATTTGCTTCATTAAGAGTGGTCTCCGCCTTTGTTCTGAGTGATTCCGCTTTAATAAGAGAGTCATTAAGTTTTAAAATATCTTCATTTAAAGACAAAATAACCCTACTCTTCTCCTCTATCTGTTTAGCTGCTTCATTATATTGGGTTTCAAACTTTACATGCTCTTTCTGTTCTATTTGCAAAGTTTCAGAAATTTTGTTTAATGAGATTTCAAGTTGTGAAAGATTCTTTTTGGTCTGCTCATGAGAAGTTTTTTCATTATCAAGCATTAGTTGTAATTCTGAGATAGCTCTTCCCAATTGCAATTTTGAGATAAAAAATCCCAGAAGAGAGCCTATTACAATCCCACTAACTAACATTACAATTGATGTTGCCTCCATAAATCCCCCTTTATCAGATATCAAAATCTAATTTTTTGTAGATATAGAAATATGGTAAAGTATAAAATAAAGTTATAAAAAGCAAGAATATTTTATTTTCTAATCGTTTTAGAATATTTTTTGATAACTAATTTTTGTAATTAAGAAATTCCTCTATTTCTATATTTAATGAAAATATTATTGTTCTAAAATTTGCTTTGAAAAATAAAAAAAATAAGTGACTTTTTTTCTGATTATAGTATATAAATCAATCAATGTAAATTTTTTTACAACATAACATCTTTTGATTTTATAATATAGCCAAACTTTATTTAAAGGAGATGATATGGTAAGTTTTCAGAGTCAATATGAGAGTGAAGCATCTGTTATAATAGCCCAACTTATGGCAGTTGCAGCCAAGACAGCACCTAAAAGTAAGGGGAGTGACAATATCTTTTCTGCTGTTGTTTCTGGTGAAGATATCAATATTATCAGAAATCAGATGAAAAGTTACGGTGAGAGTAAAAATATCCCATTTTTCATCAGGGATTTTAAATCTACAGAGCATATTACTGCCATTTTACTCATTGGGGTTCAGTCAAACCCACTTGGGCTGCCAGATTGTGGATATTGTGGTTTTAAAAACTGTAATGAGTGTGCAAGTAGTGGTGCCAACTGCTTTTTTAATGTTGTTGATATGGGTATTGCACTCGGTTCTGCTGTAAGCAGTGCTTCTACACTAAAAGTTGATACAAGAATAATGTATTCTATCGGCAGAGCAGCAAGGGATTTAAAAATTTTACC
This sequence comes from Candidatus Methylomirabilis sp., assembly GCA_020722945.1. Lineage (GTDB taxonomy): Bacteria > DYJV01 > DYJV01 > DYJV01 > DYJV01 > DYJV01. The sequence continues at coordinate 11,977 of DYJV01000009.1, forward strand.
CGATAGATATAACCTTGTTTTGGGGATACCTATAAGTGTCAAAAGCAAAAGTCCCTTTTTTGATAGGGAGAGTTAAAATATTTACTGATTCGACTTTTAAATATAACAATTAGGAGGGATAAATTGGAAGAGTTTTACAGAATAAAAAGATTGCCACCGTATGTTTTTGCTATTGTCAATGACCTTAAAATGAAGCTCAGAAGAGAGGGGGAGGATATTATAGATCTCGGAATGGGTAATCCTGATATCCCTACTCCTCAGCATATTGTTGATAAGGTTGCTGAAGCAGTTTATAATCCTCGTAATCACAGATACTCAGCGTCAAAAGGCATATACAAGCTCAGGGTCGCAATATGTGATAGATATAAAGATAAGTATGGTGTAGATCTTGATCCTGAAAGTGAAGCTATTGCCACAATAGGTGTAAAAGAGGGGTATTCTCACCTTGTTCTTGCCATTACAAACCCTGGTGATTGTGCTATTGTGTCAAATCCATGTTATCCGATACACTCTTACGCTGTTATTATAGCAGGTGGAGACGTGCGAAGTGTCCCTTTTGAAGAGGGTAGAGATTTTCTTGAAGAGATAGAAAAAGTTGTCAAGCAGACTTGGCCTATTCCTAAATATATGGTTCTCTCTTTTCCTCATAACCCCACCACTCTCTGTGTTGATATAGATTTCTTTGAAAAGATAGTTGCTTTTGCCAAAGAGAATAATATGTATATAATTCATGATTTTGCATATTCAGATATTTCATTTGATGGATACACACCTCCAAGCATACTTCAGGTTAAAGGTGCAAAGGAGAATTGTATCGAGTTTTACTCTATGTCAAAATCTTACAGCATGGCTGGTTGGCGGATAGGTTTTGCACTTGGCAACAAAACTTTAATACATGCACTCACACGTCTGAAAAGCTATCTTGATTACGGTGTATTTCAGCCTTTACAAATTGCTGGCATTACAGCATTAAATTCAGGTCAAGATTGTATAAATGAGATATGTGAAATTTACAAAAGTAGAAGAGACAAGCTCATTTCAGGTCTGAATAAAGCTGGATGGGAAGTTAAACCCCCTAAAGCAACAATGTTTGTTTGGGCAAAAATTCCTGAAAAATATAGAAAAATGGGTTCTGTTGAGTTCTCCAAATTTCTTATCAAAGAGTCAAAAGTTGCTGTTTCTCCCGGTATAGGTTTTGGTGAGTATGGTGATGAATATGTTAGGTTTGCATTAGTAGAAAATGAGATGCGTATTCAGCAGGCTGTAAGAGGGATAAAAAAGATATTTTAATGAAGTCTGCAGGTGTTCTACTCCTCATACTTCCGAGTGATAAAATTTTATTTATAAAGAGAAGTTCAAATTTACCTATCCACTCTGGGGAGGTCTCTTTCCCCGGAGGTAAATTTGAATCTACTCTTGACAATGATATTCTTGATACTGCAAAGAGAGAGACATTTGAAGAGATCGGCTTACAATATCAAGATTATAAAATCATCGATTCCCTACCCCCTCACAAAACAGTAACCACAAATTTTATTGTCAATACTTTTATAGCAAGGTTAATCAGTGAAAAGTGTGATTTTACAATCAATCATTCAGAGGTTGATGAGTTGATTACTATTCCCATATCCCATCTGAGAGATAGAAAAAATTTTGTAAAAGTTCCTTTAAAAATTGGGGGAGACTTTTATTACAACACTTTTTACTACTACTCCAAATACCTTATCTGGGGAGCAACTTCACGGATACTTGATGATTTTTTCAAAAAATATGATTGATGTCAGCACAATCCCAACCAATTCTGGGGTTTATATATTCAAAGATTCTGAAAAGATCCTTTATATCGGAAAGGCTCTAAGTCTAAGAAAGAGGGTTAAATCTTACTTTCAGAAGGGTAGAAATAGAAATAGTGTAAAAACAGAATTTCTCACTCAGAAGATAGAGAGTATAGAGTGGATCATTACAAATAATGAAGTAGAAGCTCTTATACTTGAAAATAACCTGATAAAAAAGCATAAACCACCCTACAATATCAGGCTTGTTGATGACAAAACATACCCTTACATAAAGATAGACTTCTCCAAAAAATTCCCTTTTATCGAAATTACAAGAAGTAAAAGTAGTAAAAGTTCAGTTTATTTTGGTCCATACACAAGTGCTCTAAAATTGAGAGACACACTTAAATTTGTTTATAAAAATTTCCCTTTGAGACGGTGTAAAGATAGTAAGTTCAAAAGTGCCTCAAAACCTTGTCTTAACTACCAGATAAAGTTGTGTCCTGCACCCTGCTGTGAAAAAATTTCTGAATCAGAGTATAGGAAAAATTTAAAAAAGTTAATTCTTTTTCTGAAAGGTAAAAATAAGAAACTTCTAAAAGAGCTTGAAACTGATATGCTACGATACAGTGATAACCTCCAATTTGAAAAAGCTGCAAGTATAAGGGATCTTATCAATAATATCAAATTAATATCAGAAAATCAGATAATGGAGCACTCATCTTTTTTCAGCAAAGATATCTTCTGCTGTGAGTATGATGATGAGAGCATATTCTTAATTGTTTTGAGAGTCCGTAGAGGAAAGGTATTGGATTCCGATTTTTTTACTTTTAAAAATCTTGAAATAGACAAACAATCTTTTTTTGAAGAGTTTATCCCTAAATATTACAATTTTAAAGACGGTATCCCAGAAAAAATTGTCATTCAGGAGCAAATTGATACAACTCTTTTGCTAAAATTTTTTGACTACAAATATTCAAAAAAGATAAAAATAGGAAAGACAGCAGATAGTGATGAGGAGAAACTTCTTCAACTTGCCTCAAAAAATCTAAAGGAGAGAATTTTATATAGTAGAGAAAAAGATTCTTTTCTGCAAAAGATTATGGAAAAGCTCAAATTAAAGAAGATTCCTCAAAGGATAGATGCCTTTGACATTGCTACTTTTCAGGGAAAATCCTCTGTTGGAACAAGGGTTGTATTTAAAAATGGTAAACCTTTAAAAAAATATTATAGGAAATACAATATTAAAAGTATCGAGGAGAACTATCTCAACGACTTTGCAATGATAAATGAAGTTGTTTTAAGAAGTTCTAAAGAGTATCTAATATCAGGTGAGAAACCTGATCTTATCCTGATAGATGGCGGGAAAGGTCAGCTCAACGCTGCTCTTGCTGCATTAAAAAATTATGGGCTTGATAAAGAAATTGACATTATTTCAATAGCAAAAGAGCATGAAAAAAATATTGATAGACTCTACCTTCCCAATATAAAAAATCCTTTGAATATGAGCAAGAATCCTGAAATAGTAAAATATTTTATGATGATAAGGGATGAAGTTCATAGATTTTCTGTAAACTTTCATAATAGAAAAGAGGAGAGTAAAAATTTATCCTCCATACTTGAAAATATTAAAGGGATAAGTAAAAAGCGAGCTGCAATATTAATGAATCACTTTAAAAGCATTGATGCTATTAAATTAGCAACTCCTCAAGATATCGCATTACTCCCCTCAATGAATCTCCCTTTGGCTGAGAGTATTGTTTCTTATCTTAACAAAATAAAAAATGAATAGAATTATTATCTTTTTTACTATCTGTGATACAATTTCAATCTTGAAATTATATTCTCCTGCTATTATTACCTTCTGCTCAAAAGACTATATACGGGGTGGCCAATTCCCCTCTACTCAAGGGGTGGCACCGTCAGGTGACTGGGAATTCCCCTCTGCGGAGGGGTGGCAGGCAGAGCCTGACGGGGAATTCCCCTCTATGGAGGGGTGGCACCGTTAGGTGACGGGGTGGTTGTTTTTTAGTCTTTTCTCTTTTAGTTTTTATTTTTATTTTTATTTTTATTTTTTTGTTTTTTAGTTTTCTCTTCAGCCTTCAGCACTTGAGCCTTAAACCTGCTCTTATTCCCCTCTTTGGAGGGGGTGGACAGCGAAGCTGGACGGGAAATTCCCCTCTATGGAGGGGTGTCACCGTCAGGTAACGGGGTGGTCATTCTTTATTTTTTTCCCTCTAAATACTCCCAACTAATAACTATCTTTCTTTTCCCACGCATATCTTTTCAATTTATGGGGGCAATTATTCTGACATATATGGATTTTGAATTATTTTTTTAACTAAAAACCTCTTGCTCTCAATTTTGATAGCCAAACAAGAAATATCTCAGAGTTGAAACGGGCATCTGGGTAATTGACAATTGATAATTTTTAATGTTGAAAATTAAAATTCTATAATATAGAAAAATTTTAAGTTACAAACTTATATTTTTATTAAAAATAATAAAATCCATTAAATTATCTTGACAATTTCAAAAAATTTTTATAGCAACAAAAAATTATACACTGTTTTATTATTAATAATAAACAGATTTTCTTGTAAAATTAAATGATTAGGAGGATATTAAATGATCCAATGGCCAAAATCTAATGATGTATTAGGGACAGTAAATCGAGGTAATCCAGCAGAATCAGGATTATGCACACTTTGCAGATCTGACTGTCAAGGTAAATGTGAAACATGGATGTCAACTCTAAAAGGTAGAAAGATGCTTTATCCGAGAGATTTCGGGACAATTACAGCAGGGTGTTCAAATACTACCCATATTGGTGTATCATACAACTCTTTGAGAATACAAGGTTACAATTATGGTGCAAACGGAATTCCTAAAGGTTTATCCAATGATCCTGATGACTGTATCTTCCCAAATGTAAATATTGAAGTTGAATTTGGGAAAAAGATGAAAACAAAATCAAGAATTCCAATCATGACAGGGGCACTTGGTTCTACTTTTATTGCTGCAAAATATTGGGAATCTTTTGCAATAGGTGCTGCACTGGTAGGATTTCCAATAGTTATTGGCGAGAATGTTGTTGGAGTTGACAAAAACTCAATTATTAAAAATGGTAAAATATCAAAAGCTCCAGAACTTGAAAGGAGAATTGATTGTTATCTCAAATATTATGACGGATATGGATCGATAATTGTCCAGATGAACGTTGAAGATACAAGAAATGGTGTTGCAGAATATATTATCGATAAATATGGTGACAAAGTTATTATTGAGCTCAAATGGGGTCAAGGTGCAAAAGATATAGGTGGAGAAATTCAGGTTACTGACCTCGAATATGCTACATTCTTGAAAAACAGAGGTTACATTGTTGATCCTGATCCTACAAAACCTGAAGTAATCGAAGCATTCAAAAATGGTGCTATCAAGTCTTTTGCAAGACACAGTAGACTCGGTTACACCAATCTTAACAACTCTGATCAGGTAATGGCAGATTTTACTAAATCTATAAAATATTTAAGAAAAATAGGTTTTAAAAGAATCACTTTAAAAACAGGTTCTTACGGTATGGAAGCACTTGCTATGTCAATCAAGCTTGCTACAGATACAGGTCTTGACCTACTCACCATTGATGGTGCTGGTGGCGGGACAGGGATGAGCCCATGGAATATGATGGAAACTTGGGGAGTCCCTTCAATATTCCTCCACTCAAAAGCACATGAGTATGCTTCAATTTTAGCAGCTAAAGGCTGTAATGTTGTTGATATGGCTTTTGCTGGTGGTCTTGCAAGAGAGGATCATATTTTTAAAGCATTGGCACTTGGTGCTCCATATACAAAGCTTGTATGTATGGGGAGAGCATTGATGATACCTGGATTTTTAGGCTCTAATATAGAGGGTGTTCTCAAGCCTGCAAACAAAGTTAAAGTAAATGGTAATTGGGATGCTCTTCCAAAGAGTGTTTCAGAGCTTGGTGGCAAAGCTGAAGAGTTATTCGCATCATATTTTGATGTAGAGAAGAAAGTTGGCAAAAGTGAAATGAAAAATATTCCATTTGGTGCTATTGGAGTATGGACACTATCAGACAAACTTGCAGGTGGTTTACAGCAGCTTATGGCTGGAGCAAGAAAGTTTAATTTAAGTGAAATTACAAGAGATGATCTCTTCTCAGCAAACAGAGAGACAGAAGCAGAAACCAAAATTCCTTTTATTACTGATGTTCAGGATCAATTTGCTAAAAAAATACTTAATTCATAAAAGAGAGGGGGCTATCCCCCTTTCTTTACTCCTTGTCAAATCTACCCTTTTCATAATTTTCAAAAAATATATCTCTACTTAATAACATTGTAGATAGTATTTCAAAGTAATTTTCTGCTTTTTTAATGTTGTCACTCTCAATAAGCCATTTACCATCCTCTAAAACTCTTACCCTCAAAGATTTCAACCCTTGATTATTTAAAAATTCCTCTGTGTCTGATATTACTTTCAGTAATTTTGGTGTGAGCTCTCTATTGTAGTTGACCCTTGTTGCTATGCAGGTTGAGGATGGAGATATTAGGTATGAAAGAGATTTTTCTTCGAGGTATGATAAAATTTCCAATTTCCCAATTTTCAAATCTCTAAATGGGGACAGAACATTTAATTCTTTGATTGCTCTATTGCCGGGTCTAAACTCATTTATTTCAGAAAAATTACCACCTTCTAAGATAGTGCAAGGTCCATATTTATTAATTATTGTATGAAAAATCATCTTTTTACAGTAGTAACATCTCTCTCTACTGTTATTTCTAATATTTTCATCTTTTAGTGTGTCAACTTTTACTACATCAAGTGGTAAAGAGAGTTGGTCTGCTTTGGAAATTGCATTTTGCAAATGAAAATTTGTGTGTAGAGGTGTATGGATATAAATTAGGTTAAGGTTGGGAACTTTTTTTTTAATAGGTAACAGAGGCAACAGCTATCAGTCCCTCCACTGAAAGCTATTGCCAATTTGGATGTATCTAATATATTTAAATATTCTTGAAATCTATCTAACATTATTAGACATCTGCTCTAATCTTCTCACTCTCTCCTCTACAGGCGGATGTGTGCTGAAAAGATTAAATATTGCACGTCCTCCACTTAGTGGACTCACTATAAACATATGAGCAGTTGCTGGATTGACATTGTTGTGTGTATAACTCACACCAGCAGTCAATTTCTTTAAAGCATTTGCAAGATATATAGGCTTTCCACTCAACATCGCTCCGCCTTCATCGGCAAGATACTCTCTTGAACGAGATATAGCCATCTGAACAAGCATAGCTGCGAATGAAGCAATTATACTAAAAATAATTACAAATACTAAATTTAGAGCTCCGCCACCCTCTTCATCTTCGGAACCACCACCAAATATAGCTCCCCACTGAGCCATATTGGCAATCATACTTATTGCACCTGCTATTGTGGCTGCTACTGTCTGAATAAGTATATCTCTATGTTTGATATGTGATATCTCGTGAGCCAACACACCAAAGAGCTCATCTTCATTGAGGAGATTCATAATTCCTGTTGTAACTGCAACAGCAGAATTTTGAGGATTTCTGCCTGTTGCAAAAGCATTTGGCATCTCTGTATCAACTATGTAAACTTTTGGTTTTGGAATATCTCCCCTTTCACTTAAAATCTGAACCATTTTGTGGAGCTTTGGAGCTTCTGACTCTGAGACCTCTTTGGCTCCATACATAGTTAGAACTATTTTATCACTAAACCAGTAACTGGCAAAATTCATAACAGCTGCAAATATAAATGCAACAAACATCCCCCCTCTGCCACCTATAAGACCACCGAGCATTACAAGTATTATGGTCAAAAGAGCCATAAGAAAAAATGTTTTGAATTGATTCATAAATTATAACCTCCTAAATTTTATTTTTATTAATTTTAAGATATATCAAAAATAAATTTTGTCAAGAATTTTTGGATTCTGAGAGAGTATATTAAAAAAAATTATAAATCATCAACTTTCTTTAAAACTCTGTTGAAATAAACAGTAAAATCTTGTAGTATATTTTCCCTTATGAAAAGCTATTTTTACATTATCATATCTATGGTTATATGGAGCAGCTACAGCATTATATTGAAAAAAGTAGACCTCGATCCTGTTATATTTACTTTTACTACCAATATTTTGGGGGGAGTGTTCATTTACCTTTATGGAAGAACAAAAAATATAAGTTTTAAAATATCAAACAAGAATAAACTGATGATCTTCTTTACAGCTATTTTTATTTTAATCAACTCCATATCATTTTTTTATGCGTATAAGCTTACATCTGTTTCTAATGCTGTTTTTTCACACTACCTTGCCCCTATATTTGTTTCTATTGCTGCACCAATTCTGATAAAAGAGAGAGTTGAGTATAAGACTCTGATATCTCTCATACTTGCAATTATGGGGATGTATTTTATATTTTTTCAGAATAGTCATTCATTCAATATTTCAAGAAATGATCTTCTTGGTATCTTGCTTGGGACATTATCTGCTGTATGTTATGCATTAGTTATAATAATAGTGAAACATCTCATAAAGAGCTCTAATTATATTGTCATGATAATTTACCAAGATTTATCAATGCTGTTTATCAGTTTGCTTGCTTCACCCATTATCTTTTCCGATTTTGATTTTTCCCTTAATATCCTTATTGTTACTCTGCTTGTAGCCTTTACTCACTGTTTTATTGCACCTCTATTTTACCTGAAAGGATTAGAGAGTATAAAAGCTCAATATGCAGGTCTTCTCGGTTACACAGAGGTTTTAAGCAGTATCTTGCTTGGTATAATCTTCTTAAAGGAGATCCCAAACATGGCAGTATTTGTTGGGGGTCTATTAATAGTCATCTCTGGAGGGATATTAATTGTATCAGCCAAACAAACTGAGTAGTTACAATATATTGGATAATGATACCAATCGTTATCTCACAGAGGTGTTGTCCAGATACTTTAAAGAAAAGACAGATAATGTTCTTCAAAGTATAGCTTCAACACCTGTTCCCGAACAGACACTAATAAATCTTGAAAAGATAATCGATAATATAGATAAATATACTTTCACTGATGACACTCTAATCTATACAATTAAAATAGCTTCATTTTCCCCTTTTTTGACAAAGATAATTCGTAAAAATCCCGATTATTTCCTCTCATTTCTCTTTTCAGATAAAAATTATCAAAAAACTCCCGATTTTCAATCATACATAAAAAGTTTAGAGAGATTTTGCAGCAAGGTTAAGAGTGTTGATGAGCTTAAAAAATATATAAGATATTTTAAACAGAGAGAGTTTTTGAGGATAGGATTTCAAGATATTCTAAAAATAGTTGATATAAAGAGAGTTACCCAAGAACTTTCAGATTTGGCAGCTGCATTTGTTGAATATGTATCTGTATGGCTTTCCGAGAATAAATTTAAACAGATAAACAGAGATGAAATTTTTATACTTGGTATGGGTAAATTATCTGGTCAAGAGTTGAATTTCTCATCAGATATAGATCTGATATACTTTTACAAAAGAAATGAGACTCACGATATTGTCATTATAAATTTTTTTGAACAATTAACCAAAATAATAAATGATATTACTGAGGATGGCTTTGTTTTCAGAGTTGATCTAAGATTAAGACCTGAAGGTATAAATGGACCCATTGCTGTGGATTTCGATAGTGGATTATTCTACTATGAAAATTTTGGCAGATTTTGGGAGAGAGCTGCTCTGATAAAGGCAAGACCTATTGCTGGTAACATCGAAATGGGAAACTATTTCCTCAAATCCTTGAATCCTTTTATTTATAGGAGAAGCCTTGATTTTAATGTTATCAACGAAATTAAACTTCTAAAAGAGAAGATAAATAGGTCTCTTAACTCCTCAAATTTTGATAAAAATATCAAATTAGGGTTTGGTGGAATAAGGGAGATAGAGTTTATTATCCAAAATTTACAACTTATTTTTGGTGGTAAATACCCTGAAATACGAGTAAAAAACAGTCTTGATTTTCTTGAAATTATGAAGAATAATTATCAGTTGATATCTGTTTCAGATATTGAAACTCTAACATCAGGTTATAGGTTCTTAAGAAGTCTTGAGCATAAGATACAGATACTTCATGAGCAGCAAACACACGATTTACCTGATGATAGTAACGATTTAAAAATTATAAGCAGCTATTTTAATTTTGATAAAGTTGACAATTTTTTATCCCATCAAATGCAAGTGAGACAAGATATACACAAAATATTTATCAAATTTTTCGAATTGGAGATAGCAAAAAGTATTCAAAAAGATATTCATGAAATATTTGTCGACCTTGAATCTGACAAAATTGATACTATCGAGCAGCTCAGAAAACTAAATTTTGAAGAGCCATCAAGGATTTATGACTCATTTATATACTTTAAATCAATTTTACCTTCTGAAAATTATAAACTTCTAATTCAGATTTTATCAGATGTTTTGTTACTTATAGGAAATTTTAGAAGAAAAGATAATATAATTAACGGTTTTTTACAACTTTTAGAGAAAATCAAATTCAGTAAAGGTTATCTCAATTTTTTTATAGAAAATATTTCAGTTATAGAGATCATTATGAATATTTTTGAAAAGAGTGATTATCTTGCATCAGTTCTTACAAGCTACAAAGAGATATTTGAAGAGATATTTTTTACTGATTTTCTTACAAGATATAGAGATAGTGATTCTACCTACAATGATCTTGATAAAAGTCTTGCGAGAGTGTCAAGTTATGAAGATTGCATGGAGCAGATACGGATATTCAAACATCGAGAGACTTTAAGAGTTGGGTTACCATTTTTGAATGATCAATTAGAAGTAGATCAGGTAATTACTCAGGTTACAGATGTTGCTGATGCAATTTTAAATAAAAGTCTAAAGATTGTAGAGGAAGAGTTTATAAATAGATATGGATTTATAAAGGAGAATAAATTTGCTGTTATTGCACTTGGTAAGTTTGGTGGACGGGAGTTAAATTTTTTATCTGACCTTGATATTATATTTTTATTTGAAAAAGATTCCTACTCTGAGAAAGGTTTGAGAGCAAATGAGTATTTTTCAAGGTTGCTACAAAGATTGATATCTTTTCTTTCAATAAGAACATTAAACGGCATAGCTTACGAAATAGATACAAGATTGAGACCATCAGGGAATGCAGGAACATTGGTTACCTCTTTTGAAGCATTCTCTCACTACCACAATATCAGCTCCTCTCTCTGGGAGATACAGGCTCTCCTTAAAGCAAGATTTGTGGCAGGAGATTATCAATTTGGAGAGAAAGTTACTTTATTTATAAAAAATTTGATTTTAAATAGAGAAATATCTCAAGAGGGGATAGACAAAATCCTGAAAATAAGGAATAGGATAGAAGTTGAAGAGGGTCAAGAGAGTAAAGAGTGCATCGATATAAAGAGCGGTTTGGGTGGATTGATAGATATAGAATTTCTCATCCAGATGTTGCAGTTAAAACATAAAATTCTAACCCGCAATACCTTTAATGCAATTAAAATTTTTAAAGATAGAAATTTATTGGAGAGAGATACTCTTGATTTTATTGATCATTCTTACAGATATTTAAGAAAATTAGAAAATATTTTAAGACTTTCTGAACAAAAGAGTAAAAACAAAATATATTTAAACAATCTTAAAAGTGGATATATAACTACCCAAATTGATAAAATTATAGAGACAAAAAGGGGAGTAAGAGATATTTTTGATAAATTGTCAAAAAATTTATTAAAAATATAAAATTTATGTATGTAGGGTGGTAAAAAAAGTTTCTAAACAAAAAATATCTATTTACTACCAGCAGATATAGTGAAATAAAGTGAAAATTAAATATTTAAAAATATATCAAAATCTATTCGGTGTTAGAACTATCTTTCTCTATGTAGTTACACTTTTTGTTGGGACATTGGATGATGATTCCTGATTTGAGATGTTTCTTGATCATGTAGCGATTACCGCAGTTACTGCATAGTTGGTTGACAGGTTCATACCACGATACAAATTTACATTTAGGATAGTTGCTACAACCGTAAAATACTCTCCCTTTCTTACTCCGTCTCTGCACAATTACCCCTGAACATTCATCTTCAGGGCAAGGCATTATTGAAATAGGCTTACTAAAATTACACTCAGGATATTTTTCGCAAGATATAAATTTACCATACTTACCATTCCTCAAAAGAAGAGAATTGCCACATTTGGGACATTTTTCGTTGAGGACCTCATCCTTTACAATCTCAAGCTCTCCATTTGGAGCAACTTTGAATTGTTTGGTATTTTTACACTCTGGGTAATTAGAGCAAGCAAGGAACCTTCCATTTCTGCTCCATTTGATTATCATTTTGTTACCACATTTTTCACATACAAAGTCTGACTCTTCTGTTATTTGGTTGATATGAGACATATTTTGATAAGCACTTTTTAGAGTGGCATCAAATTTATGGTAAAATTCTGAAAGAACATCTCTCCACTGAAACTTACTGCTCTCTATATCGTCAAGCTTGTTTTCAAGCTGTGCTGTAAAATTTACATCGAATATTTCTGGAAAACTCTCAATAAGCATATCATTGATAAGCATCCCTATCTCTGTAGGATAAAGCTTCTTCTCTTTTATATGTGCATACTTTCTCTCCTGTATGTTTTGAAGTATTGGAGCGTATGTGGATGGGCGTCCAATACCCTTTTCTTCAAGAGCCTTTACAAGAGTGCTCTCTGTGTATCTTGGTGGTGGTTCTGTAAAATGCTGCTGAGGAGAGATACTCTGAATTTTAAGTGGATCACCCTGATTCACTGTTGGAAGGAGCTTATCGTCAGATTCTTCAGAAAATACTTTTAGGAAACCATCAAATTTAAGGATTGAACCAGTTGTTCTAAATGTATACTCACTCTCTGTATCTGTAATGTCAATAGTTGTTTGATCATAGAGAGCTGATTTCATCTGACTTGCAACAAATCTCTCCCATATAAGTTTATAAAGTTTGTATTGGTCGTTAGTAAGGAATTTTTTTATATTTTCAGGGTGTATCTCAACAGAAGTAGGTCTTATAGCTTCATGTGCATCTTGGGCTGTAGATTTGATAGAATACTCTTTTGGGTGTGATGGTAAATACGATTTACCAAATTTTTCTGAGATAAATTTTCTGCATGAATCTATTGCAGTAGGCGAAATCCTGACAGAATCAGTCCTCATATAGGTAATAAGCCCCACACTACCCTGCTCACCTATATCAACACCCTCGTATAATGTTTGAGCTACTTGCATTGTTTTGTATGGTCTAAAATTTATCTTTGTGGATGCTTCTTGCTGAAGTTTACTTGTGGTGTATGGTGGTAGAGGATTTCTCTTTTTCTCTTTTCTCTCTACACTGCTTATGTGAAAATTAGAGGCTTTAATATTGTTTACTATCTGATCTGCCTGTTCAGAATTTAGGATGTGGGGGGATTTGTTTCCTATTTTGAAAAGTTTAGATTCAAGCTCTTGGCTGCTACCTGTCAAGAATATACCTTTTACTGACCAATACTCTTCAGGCTTAAATGCTTGTATCTCCTTCTCTCGTTCGCAGATTAATCTAAGAGTAACAGTCTGAACCCTTCCTGCACTTAAACCTCTTCTTATCTTTTTCCATAAGAGGGGACTTACTTTGTAGCCCACTATCCTATCAAGAATTCTCCTTGTTTGCTGTGCATTGAATCTGTTTTCATCAAGCTGTTCAGGATTGTTTATAGATTTTAAGACTGCTTCTTTGGTAATTTCGTAGAATAAAACTCTTTTGATATTTGTTTTCTTGATTTTAAGATGATTTGCAATATGCCATGCTATTGCTTCACCCTCTCTGTCAGGGTCTGACGCAAGATATATATTTTCCGATTTTTTAGCTTCATTCTTCAGCTTTTTTAAGACTTTCTCTTTCCCCTCCATTACATCATATTTAGGCTCAAAGTCATGCTCTATATCAACTCCCAACTCTTTTTTAGGGAGGTCTATCACATGCCCAAAAGAAGCTTCTATTTTGAAATCATCACCCAAATACTTCTTTAATGTTTTGGCTTTTGCAGGAGATTCTACTATAACAAGGTTCATCGTTATCTCTTCCAAAAAAATTAGTTGTAGATAACCTCAGTTTCATTATTGAGGATATAATCGAAAAGATTTTTGTTGTTGTTGTAGGCAGTGAGGGCAGTAAGCAATTTTATATCTTCAAGACCTACTTTATTGCCATAAGTTGATATTACGACTCTTTCAAGTATGCTCTCAAAGATATCATCATCTACCAAACCCTTTTTTTTGAGTAAATAAAGGTAATTTATCGCATCTTTTGTAAGGAAGTCGGTCTCTTCCTTTGTAAGTATTCTGAAGTTTTTAGGGAGCTTGTTGTTGCTACTCTCCTGCTTGTAGAAAAAATTATCAAAGCTTATACCCATTGTTTCGAGCCAATAAAGAGCATTATCAATCTCTCTAGAATCAAAACCCATCTGCAAAAGGTCATTTATTATTTCATCTTCATAAATAGTGTTGTTTTTAGAGAGATATTTGGCTATAAGATTAACTATTTTGTAGGTTTTACTTTTCAAATTTCCCCTCCTAATATTACAAAAATAAACAAATAAAAATAGTATCTGCCATATTTTTAGTTACAAACATATACAGATAAAAGGTTGACAAGTCAATTTATTTTTCTTTCTTTTTTCTTTAAATTTTGTTAATTCAGTAAGAATGAGTCCATTTATAAAAGTTATATCAAGGTTAAAAGAGTATAGAAAAGAGATAATTATTTCTATATTTTCGATTGTAATTGTTTCTCTTGCCACTTCAGGTATAGCTTTTCTTGTAAAACCTGTCCTTGATGACATTTTTATTAACAAAAATCTAAAAATGCTTTACTTTATACCGATTGCTGTTATTGGTCTGTATGGTGTAAAGGGGGTATTTGATTTCATACAAACTTACCTTATCGGGTATATCTGCCAGAAGATAGTTACAGATATAAGGCAGGAGCTTTTCTCTCATATTGTAAATCTTCCTCTTAAATTTTTTACTCAAAATCCTACCGGTAGCATATTATCAAGATTACTCTACGATGTTTCTCTCATCCAAAATGCTATCTCAAACGCAATTATCGGCATAATAAAAGACTTTTTCACTATAATAAGTCTTATTTTTGTTGCTTTTTACAGAGATAGCATACTTGCAAGTATCACAATGTTTATACTCCCGTTGGTCATTATCCCAATAGTAAAACTTGGCAAAAAATCTAAAAAAGTAAGTAGCAAGAGCCAGACACAGGCTGGAGAGCTTACCACTTCTGCTCACGAAATCATAACAGGTATCAAGGTTGTAAAAGCTTTCAATATGCAAGATTTTGAAGTGAAGAGATTTTTGAGTGATAATTACCAATTTCTCAAACTTATTTTAAAAAGGTTAAAATATAGAGCGATCTCTGCACCTACAATGGAATTTATAGGTGGGATAGCCACAGCAATAATTATCTGGTATGGTGGTTTTCAAATAATTCAAGGATACTCTACTCCAGGGACATTTTTCTCATTTCTTACCGCTGTCTTTATGCTTTATCAACCTATAAGGGATATATCCAGAAAAAACAACCAAATTCAGGAGAGTGTGACTGCCGCAGAGCGTATATACTCTGTTATCGATATGGATAAGGAGAAGGATACAGGAGAGCTTATTTTTAATGATTTTAGAAAAAGTATAAATTTTGACAAAGTGTGGTTTCGATATAATGATGATGAGGATTATGTCTTAAAAGATATCTCAATAGAGATACCAAAGGGTAAAAGATTTGCAATTGTTGGTAGAAGTGGAAGTGGTAAATCCACTATGATCAGTCTAATTCCAAGATTTTACGATATTCAGAAGGGGAACATTTATATTGATGATAATGAAATTGGAAGTTATACACTCAATTCTTTAAGAAATTCTGTATCTATAGTGACTCAGGACACAATTTTATTTAACGACACTATCGCAAACAATATTTTATACGGTTCCTCTGATAAAAACTTTGATGATATTTGCAATGCTGCAAAAAAAGCTAACGCATACGATTTTATAATACAGTTCCCTGACAAATTTAATACAGTAATAGGTGAGAAAGGGGTAAGGTTGTCAGGTGGTGAGAAGCAGAGGATAGCAATAGCGAGAGCAATCCTTAAAAACTCTCCAATTCTTATATTAGACGAAGCAACCGCATCTTTGGATACCAAATCTGAAAAAGAGGTTCAGAAGGCACTTGACAATCTAATGATAGGCAAAACATCTATTGTAATTGCACACAGACTAAGCACTATTTTAAATGCTGATAGTATAATTGTGATGAAAGATGGTTGTATCATTGAAGTAGGGACACATGACAAATTACTCTCTGATGGTGGCGAGTATACTCAGCTTTACAATATTCAATTAAAAAAAAGTGAGTAGTTTAACAACTCTCAACCTTAAATAAAAATATTGGTAGTGTGGTTAATCGAGAATCTCAATCTTTTTTAATGCACTACTTTTTATCATGTTTACAGCAGATGTAAGTGCATAAAAAACATTTTCACGGACATCCCCAGCTACTCCCACAAACATAAGATCTTCACCTTTATAAAAATTACCCTCAAAAATAGCAGCATCAACCTTAAAAATACCTTTAAACATTGAAATATCTTTCAATATTTCATCTACTTTATCATTATTGCAACTAACAATCAGCTCTTTGACTTGCTGATATTGAATGTTTCTACCTCTCATAACTCCATTATGAAAAAGTATCATCCCTACTTTATCAAAATCTATATCTTTTTTAAAATTGGAAGTAAACTCCTCAAAAGTAATACTATTTTTTACCAACTTCCACCACCTCCACCTCCGGAGCCGCCGCCACTAAAACCACCACCACCTGAAAATCCTCCACCTGAGTAAGATGAGCTACTGTTTATATGATTGTAATTAGTGTAAAGGGTATCCAAATCAGTATTAAGAGCTGAAATAAGGTATAATGAGCTAAATCTGTCAGTGGTTAAACTTCTGTTTACATACCAATTTGGAGGGACAAGATCAAGTTTTTCAAACTTCTCTCCCCACTTATTCTCAAGTCCAAAAGCAAGAGCATAAGGGAGAATCTCTGAAAACATATTTGGGTTCTCCATAGCCATCTTTTCGATTCTATCCTTTTCAACTTTATCTATAAACTCTTTAAATCCAAGTAACTCTCTATAAAGCTTGGACCCCTTTGGACTCTTCTTAGGCATTATTTTAGAGAAAAATATAATTATAAGGCCTGAAGCAACTATATTTAATGAGAGAATTAGATTCTGAAAATTTTTAATAAATAGAAAGACTATCCCAATTTGAATAAAAAGTGTTCCAATAAAGAATATTACTTTTCTTATCTTATCAGGATTGACTGTATAGAGATTCTCCCTCTCTGTGATATTTTGGTATAAGGTCTTTCTAAAATTCTCAACTGTTTTAGCAAAATCCTCTTTAAGATTTACAAGTGCATCTATTGAAATATAATTTCCAAATTTGAATATACCGTTAAAAATAATCTGCTCATGAGGCTTCATATCTGCTCCGGCTGGCTTTAACTGTTCAAAATAAACCTTTACCTTTTCACCCAAAAATCCTTTCTCAGATTTTTTCTCAAGTTTTAAGTAACCTTTGGCTGCCAAACCAAGTATTGCTGCACCCAAATCTTTTTTATCTGCCTTATCATCAATCAAAACACCTGCTTGAGCAGGAGCAAGATCCTTTGGAGGCTCATATTTTATTGTTATTACACCTCTTTTCTCATCTCTTCCCCATAAAAACCAAATACTCCACATTACAAAAAAGATAAAGAGTGTAAAAAAATATGGAGCATTTTCGATAAAGAAATACTTTAATTTCTCTCTAATTGGTGGGCTACTGAAAAAATCTTTAGGAAATAGTATACCTGCTGTAATACCATTGTGAGGCGGAAGAAATATCGATTTTGAAATCCGTAGATAACTACTACCAATATCATAATTAACTTCACTCCTGCTACCCATTAAACCATAAAACACTTTGGTTTCAATAGGAGAATCTTTATCCACTTCAGGAAATTTTATTGAGAAATAGGCTCTTTTTATAGGGACATCCCAAGCATGACCGATAATATTCCAATAAAATTGGTTATTAATAATCGGATTTATGACTTTATAATTTATTCTGTAATATTTTTCTCCTATATGAGTTCTTAATTTGCTTCCAATTTTAAGGAGGATATTCCCCCTATAACTGCTCTGTTTATAATCTTCATTATAAAAGTTTTCACCATCATCAGATATCTCAACTGAAAAAATTTTGTAGTATAATTTTCGGTCTTGATATTTGTATGGAAGAGTGCGGTAGATCCCGTGTCTTGGCCCTGCATTAAAATTTACTAATATAATCTCTTCAAAGTAAGCTGTGGAATCTTTGTTTATAATAACATCGACATTGTATCTCTCTATTGCAAAAGGAGCAGCTTCAATAGTAATATTGAGGATAAAAAAGAGAAAAGGGATTAAAAAGATAAATCTTCTCATAAATGGTTGGACCTTCACTTTTAAATCTGAAAATAAAAAACCCGATGCAATTTAAATTGTATCGGGTTTAGATAGTGGAAATTTACTTTCCAGAAAAGGTGTTTATATTTTTGACTGCTGTAAAATGATCATAGCTTGAACAGTAGCTATCCTTACACCATCTCCATTTTCCTGAAAATTTAAGGGAATTTATACTCTCAACAAGGTATTCAAAAGTATAACCGCTGTATGTAAAAGATATCTGATAAAGGATATCAGGTGAACCATACCCGTAGTCTACATCTAATCCATTAAAACAAACCCCATTTTGATACATACAACCAATTAGGCTCTGACCACTATGCCATATTGCAAATGTCTCTGGGTGTTGATAGATTGTCCCTTGATATTCATCCGTAATAACCCAATCACCCTCCAAAGTATAAATATTCATATTAATATCTTGAACAGTCTGAGATGTAGCAAAAGTCTCACCTACTTTGACCTGTATATGCATCTTATCTTTTAACCCATTTATTATAAATGGTCCAAACGGTATTGAAGAAAGCTCACCCTTTGCATAATAGAGATTATCGGCATTAGCAACAGATACCCCATAGTAAGATATAGGTTGAAAAATAGCTGAAGATGTTGCCGTATATGACCAGACTAAACCGTTGTTGAGCTCTGGAAAATCAAGAAGGATAAAAGTTTTGTAATTAGAGAGTAATGAAGTAGGGAGAACGGTAAAGTAACTCCCTATATTAAATGATAAATATAGATTTTCAGCATCACAACTTTCAAGAAAGAAAGAGTTGGATGCATCAGAATCGTAGTCGTAGTAACTTGGGATAATCAGAGGATCCCCCTCCCCTCTTATCTCAACAGTTACAGGGATTACTTTGGATATATTAAAAGCCTTATCCTTGATTGTAATGGTGGTTTGGTAGTAACCCTGCTTTACATCTGCAAAGAAACTTTCAGAAGGTTTTACGGTAAGAGTAGAATCATCTGCTCCCTTTGTAATAGTAAGCCATTGGACATTGCACTCATAATCCCAACCTTTAAGAGAGTTTGAAATTTTTATAGTTTTTTCATCAAAAGTATAAGTTGAATTGTCACCTTGATATTTTGATGACCAGAGTAAATTTTCTGGAGATACACTTAGAAGATAATCATCAAGATTAGAAACATTTAGTGTAATATTTAGAGTGTCTTCAGCATCATCAAAACCATTACTGCAAGAAATTTTTATTTGAGCAGTAAAAGTTTGAGAAGAAGCTGATTGTATAGGCAGCTTATTAAAATCAAAATTAAAAGGAACTGCAGAGTTACATACAGCAGAGCCACTTTCAGGTTCAAGCCATGCAACATTTGAGGAAACAAAACATCCAATCTTTGCAGTATCAAATGTGCATACCGCTCCAGTATCTTCCATTGTGAGAGTTTGAAAACCTACACAAGTAAAACCAAGGTATAAGGTAATCGGTTCTGTAAAATTTTGTGGAACATCTATCGTATAGTTGATAGAATCGTAACTTATAGTTACAACTCCACACTCCTGACATACTTCATCTGAACACTTTGTATAACCTTGCTGAATATTAAAAATAAATAGAAAGTTAAGAAAAATAGTAAAAAATACAATTAATTTTTTCATAAAAAACTCCCCCTTGCAGTTTTGGAAACTTTTAATCAAGGACACAATAATCATCTAAAAGATTCATTGTTTTATAATTTGTCCAAAATGGAGCAAAAACCCTATATACAGACTCTCTTATTGCAGTATAAACAAGCTTTTCTGCATCCTGCTCAGCCCACATAGTCTCAGTGCTGACAGAAAGTTTTACCCTATTTGTCCAGACTAAATCCTCTGAAGCTACATCGTATACATACACTCTTATGATTAAACCAACTTCAGGAGAGTAACCACCATGCGAACCTAAATATGTTGTAAATCCGGCAACAGCTCCCCAAAATAAAGAGTTCCCTATTTGGTAATCACCACTACTTGTCCCACTTTTATAAACATTCCCCATCAGAGGGTGACCAGAAACTACAGTTTTTGAAGATGAAGGGGAGAAAGGTTCATTTGCCATACTGCCAAAAACTCCACCAATCAAAGCACCTGTATATACATCAAGACCTGTGCCCCAAGAATCACTCTTGGCTTTACCGTATAATGTTCTACTCATAAACTTGGTAGGGAAATTAGAAAATCCAACTTTTAGAGGATTTAGGGTATCTTGATCCTTGACAGATAATTTGCTGATACTACCCTTTACGACAAATTTAGCATTGAAATGTTTACCAAGATTGTAAATTTGCTGTTCTGAGATATTTAGCAGAGGTTCTATCTCATCATTTAGAAAAGAGCGTTCCTTCTCATCTTTTAATATTTTGGCAATTTCACCCTTCATTGCTCGGGACCAATTATTATTGTTGTATTCATTAACAAGACTTGAAGAAGTCTTAGTAGATTTTAGGTTGAGAAAGTTATTAGATTTAAGTGTATAAAAGACCTCATCATTAGGTATTGAGATAGTATTGTGAGAGTAAAATATCTCTGTGATTAAGTCGTGTATTGCAGAATTGGTGTCATACCAACCCTTTGAAGCTTTTGGTAAATCATTGCATTCAAAAGGAAGAATAACAAGCTTATCATACTTATAAGAGGGATCATAGGGTAGAACTTTGGATTCCTCCTTGACCTTGACTCTATGTGAACATCCTGAAAAAAGAGATAATATATAGGCAGTAACCAATACAAAATAAAAAACTTTTCTCATAACCTCCCCCTTAATAAATCTTTTTTAATGAAATAATATACTTTTTATATTTTTTCAACTAATTTTTAAACTTTAAATAATCACTATAAATATTTACAAGTAAAAATAATATAAACTTACTCACACTATCAAAAATATCAGATATTTTTGAAATTTAATAGAGAGAATTTAGATATTAGTAAGTTGTTTAACTCTTTCAAAAAATAAGCTGCCCCAATGATAACAGAAAATAGCAGTAATGAAGAAAAGAGAAAAAAACCTTTTTTAAGTATCATAATAGCAATAAAAAGGTAGTGGATAAGATACACTTCATAAAATATCGGTGTAATATATCCAGCAACTTTCATTAAAAAATTTGAGTGTCGAACAATCTTATAAATGGCATAAATAGAGAAAAAGAACAAAATTGTAATAACTGTATCTGATATTAAGAAGAAAGATTTATTGTAACGTAGATAAGTAGAGTAAAGCCACAAAAGAGGAGCTAACCAGCAAATTCTATCAAAGAACTTTATAATAGTGTATCTATCTTCAATAAGGGTAATCCCAATATAAATACCAAAGATAAATTCAAAAAATCTAAGTGCAAAAACTATTACCGGATATGGTGGCAAATCAATTTTATAATAATTGTAAAAAAATCTTATAAGTAGAGAGATTAGCAGATATAAGAAGATTGTCCCCCTCCTCTTTTGTAATGTTCTATAAAAAAATGGGAAAGCTAAATAGTATAAAATTATAACATTAAGGAACCACCATGTTCCATTAAAAAAAGTTGCCCATTTGGGGATAATGTCATTTGTAAGCGTAACAATGTGAAACCACTCTGAAAATGTGTGATGAATTCTAAAAACAGGTGATTCAATTTTTATATCAAAGATAGTAAGTAGTATTATAATAAAAACCGAAAAGATAAGAGCTATCCAATACGGGATATAAATTCTAATAAATCTTTTAAATATAAAATGCCCCCAAGAGTTACCCCTATTTATCGATAAGGTCAGACCAATACCACTTACCAGAAAGAAGACTCCAACACCCTGATAACCGAGTAGAGGCAGGGCTGATATTGATATAATTAAAGGTTTTGTAAGAGGATTTGCAAGAAAATTTGAAAATGTTTCTCTGATAAATATACTAAAATAATCTATTTTATCAAAATAAGCCTGATACCAATGGAAAATAATTATGTAAAACATCGAAAATATCTTTATAAAATCTATCCATAAATATTTTGGGGTTAAGGTATCACGATTCATATTTTTACAACTTATCGGCATAAGAGTAAACTTTTTAACAATAGTATAAAAATCATTTTTTAAGTTTTCCAAAGTAGTTTTGGAGGAAGTTTATAAGGAGTGTCTTCTTATCTAAACCACCACTTCTTATTTTGTATTGTAACTTTACCAATTCAAAAAGTATATAATAAAGCCTATCAAATGTGAATAGTTTCGACTTATCGATATTAATTTTTAGAGCGTAGCTATTCATATTGAGAGTTTTATTTATCTCAGGAAAACTCAAACCTTTTTCGTTTAACATAGATTTAATTTTCAAAAGTGTATTAACTTTGTTTAAGGTGGTATTTATTATCTGCTCTACATCAGTGTTGAGTGAGAGGAGATTATTGAGACTTTCAAATGTAAGAGTTACATTCCCTTCAATAATATTATCAGCAAATTTAAAGATGTTCTCAACCTTACTATACCCAATAAATTTCTTCACATCGTCAATAGCAAGAGACCCTTTACTATTGACAAAACCTGATAATTTTTGAATTTCAATAGAGATAGCTTCAATATCTTTACCGATAAGCTCAAATATAATATCTTCAACACCATCCTCTATAGCTATTTGATTTTTGCTAAAATAGTTTTTTATATAACTTTTTATATCCGATTCAGTAAAGTCATCGATAACAATATATAAACCACTCTTTTGAGCTTCATCAATAAGTTTCTTTACAGATTGTTTATCTTTTGAATTTATAAAAAGTATTAAAATATTTTTTGTGGCAATAGTTGAATCTTTAAAAACTCTGATAATATGTTTTAGATCATCTTTATCAATACTCTCAACTTCAGTAACAGATATAAGAAAATTATTACCAAACATCGGATTTTGATAAAAATGATTAATTATATTAGTAACTTCTGTGTCTGAAATGGAAAATTTTATCAAAGAGTGAGTCTCTGCCAATCTATCAGAAAAGTGAGATAAGATCTGCTTTCTTAAAAAAGGGTTAGGTGAATTGATTAGGTAGAACGGTTTGATTGGAGTATCTAAAAATGTCTTCTGAAACTCTTTAAAATTCATTTAGAAATCATTAGACAAGAACCAATGATATATCTCTGCTGAAATATCTTGAAAAATTACTATTATAAACTCTTTCTTCTTAGCCTCAGAAGCTCCGATATCAAAATCTTTAACTCCTGTATATCCAGATTTATACTCTTTGTTCCAGACAAAGTTTTTCTGGTTGATCAGCTTACCTTTTTTATCTTTTACAATAACTTTTACATTAACAAACAATCTATATTCGAGAGTCCTATCATCTACAGAGTATGATATAGATGCTTTTTTAAAGTCTTTAATTTCACCAGAAATAACAAAATCAGCTTGATCTTTAAATACAACTTTAATATTCGGATGAATTATTAACTCTTTCTTAAACTCTTTTATAAAATAATCTTCAAGTCTTGGCTCAGCTGTTTTATTGTTAAAAAAATCGACAAAAACATTGTAGTTTGTATCACTATTATAACCCATCTTGTATCCGCATGATGAGAGAATTAGCAAAATCATAAAAATTATATACTTTTTCATAGCCGCTTCTATAATTTAAAATCTCCGATAAATCAAGATAATTTAATAAACTTTAAGAAATAGTAATAGGGAGAGGGATTATCAATATCTAATCATTCAGCTATATACCAAGCTTTTCAAGATAATTTTTGACTGAATTAGCAGCAACTGCACCATCTCCAACAGCAGTTGCAATCTGTCGCAAACTTTTATGAACAGCATCACCTGCTGCAAAACAACCATTACGGTTAGTTTTACATTCAGAATCAACAATTAGATATCCATCTTTGCTCTCTATAAAAGATGGGTCTATAAATTCGGTATTTGGATCAAGCCCTATAAAAACAAAAACTCCACTAACATTTATATCCCTCATATCACCTGAAATTTTATTTTGAATGACAATTTTTTCAACCACATTCCCACCTTTTATTTCAAGAGGTACACTGTTTAAGAGAAGTTCTATCTTGCTATTTTGGGAAACTCGCTCCTGAACTATCTTATCAGCTCTAAACTCACCTCTCCTATGAATAATATAAACTTTACTAACAAATTTTGTAAGGAAAATGGCCTCTTCAAGTGCCGAATTACCACCCCCAATAACAGCAACTTCCATATTCCTAAAAAATGCACCATCACAAGTAGCACAGTAAGATACCCCTCTACCGATATATTGACTTTCACCCTTGATCCCCAATTTTTTGTATCTTGCCCCTGAAGCAATTATAAGAGCTCTTGAGTAGAATGTATCTTTATTGCTGTTAATCTCAAATATATCTTGACTCATACTTATCGATTTGACCTCTACACCTGTGATAATCTCTGTCCCTAATCTTTTAGCTTGTCTTTGGAAATTGTCCATCAGAAGAAAACCGTTTATAGGTTCTGCAAAACCGGGATAATTTTCTACTTCATGAGTAGTCGTAACCTGCCCTCCAACTATCATCTTTTCAAGAATTAAAGTTTTAAATTTGGCTCTTGATGTGTAGATAGCAGCAGTCAAACCTGCAGGACCTCCACCTATTATTAAAACATCGTAAATATTCATCATACACTCCTACTGTTATTTTAAATCTGAAACTCTGTCATATATTCCCTATAAATTAGTGGAACCAACTGTTTCTGTAGCTTTATATTAATTCTTTCGGTTATAGTAACATTATTGAAAAAAGTTTTCCATAATTTTTTAAAATCTCTCTCTTCAGATGAGAAGGATGGCAAATCAAAAGATTCAAGTTGATAAACACCCTTTACCATACTATTATTTAAAAATACAATACCCCTTCCAATATCATGGATAATAAATTTTTCACTCCCCAATCTTTTCTGAAAATGGTTACCAAGAAACCATAAAATATTGTATTTAGCCTCAAATTTTGCATATAATGTCTTATCTCCCAACTCTTCAAACCGCAAAAACCCATACATTTTGTGGATATACCTGTAAAATTTCTTCTCAAGCTCATCAACAAACAGTATTGACCTATTACTTATATTATCAAGATTCTTCACATCAGAAAAACCAACTACTATGTAATTAAGTAGCTCTAATTCAAATTTAACAGTATCACACATAAAAGTATTCAAAATTTTATTTAAATATTTTGTAGGGAAACTCTTTTTTAAAGCTTTAAAAACTTTTTCACTTTTTTGTTCAGATGATTTTATCTCAATATACTCTGAGAAGAGAAAGTTATCCCCTCCCCTTACAATATCGGAAGGTGATAATTTGTCATAATAAACATCATAAACCAAAGATAAAAATCCTTCAAAACTACCATCATACTTTAAAATCATAACTCACCAGTAATAGGAGTAAGATCTGTAAAGATAAGATTTTGATTCTTTTTTTCAGGGATAAGTAAATTTTGGAAATTCCCCTTTTCAAATGAATGACCAGAAGAGTATTTACCATCAGCAGTGATGAAAAACTTTGCCCTTTTAAGAGAAATTTTAAGATATTTTAGATCCTCAAAGTTTAACCTCTTATATTTCCTTGCCTTTACTATCTTATGAGCACCCCTTATCCCTATCCCTGGAATCCTTATCAACTGCATAAAATCAGCTTTATTTATTTCGATGGGGAAGAGGTGAAGGTTGTTTAACGCCCAGAAACTTTTAGGATCAAGAGCTTCATTGAGATTCATATTCTTCTCATTTACTATCTCATCAAATGAAAAATTATAAAAACGGATAAGCCAGTCAGCTTGATAGAGTCTATGCTCTCTTAAAAGTGGAGGCTGCAAAGTAACAGCAGGTAATCTATTATCTTGATTTATAGGGATATAAGCACTATAATACACCCTTTTTAAAAGTTGTTTTTTATAAAGAGAGGATGAAAGTTGTAAAATATCGTAGTCAGTTTCCGGAGTGGCTCCCACTATTATCTGAGTAGTAAGCGATGCAGCCTTGCCAGTAGTATTGAGTGAAAAATTTTTTGCAGCTTTTATAGGTCCCAAGACTTTATCTTTGCTCTTATCAGGTGCAAGTAACATAAGGCTTTTGGCACTCGGAAGCTCAATATTTGAACTTACTCTGCTTGACAGTTTCATCACCTCTTTTATAATTTCAGGTGAAGAATTGGGAATTAACTTGGTATGGATATATCCATTAAATCTGTATTGGTATCTCAATATTTTCAGAGTTTTGAGTAGTAGTTCCATAGTATGGTTCTCATCTTTTATTATACCAGAACTCAAAAATAACCCTTCAATATAATTTCTTTTATAAAAATTGATTGTCAAATCAGCAAGCTCTTGCGGTGTAAAAGAAGCTCTTTCAACATCGTTGCTTGCTCTATTGATACAGTATGCACAATCGTAGATACAAAAATTTGTAAAAAGGACTTTAAGGAGTGAAATACATCTTCCATCAGGGGTGAATGAGTGGCAGATACCACTACTTTTTGTGGAACCAAGCTCACCTTTACGGTAATAATCACCTGCTCCACTTGAACTACAACTTACATCATATTTTGCACTAATACTTAAAATTTTAAGCTTATAAAATATATCTTTTACCACCATACTAAACTCTAACTTGCCTATAATGTATTTTCAGAGTATTCATTTAAATAGAAAATTTATCATCTGTTACATCAGCAATCCCTTCAAATAAGGGGCGGGCAAAATAGTAACCTTGGAAATAATTTATATTCAAATCTCTAAGGCATTGTAACTCTTCATATGTTTCTACACCTTCAGCAAGAAGAGATACATTAAGCTCTTTACAAATTTCAACCATTCCCTTCACAATAGACTGCTTTGCCCTGCTATTATCTATCCCCCTTATTAGGAGCATATCTAATTTTATAAAATTAGGTTGAAAATCTGCAAGTAAATTTAATCCTGCATAACCCGAACCAAAATCATCTATTGCTGTCAAAAAATTAAGTTTTTTGTAATACTCAACTATATCCTTTATCTTTTTTGTATCTTTTACCTCTTCAACCTCAGTAATCTCAAATATTATCTTATCAGTAGGGAATCCATAAATCTTTGCAGCTTGAAGAGTTGTCCTAATGCAGAGCTCTGGCTCATAAACAGCATTAGGGAGAAAATTGATACTCAAAAAACTTTTAATCCCAAGCTTTGCAGCTAACTCTATTGCTTTGATCCTGCAAGCCTGATCAAATTTGTATAGATTGTCGCTATTGACCCTGCTCAAAACAAAAGCTGCAGATTCATTATTACTACCTCTGACAAGTGCTTCATAACCAAAAACCGCTCTCTGATTAAAATCAACAATAGGTTGAAACGCCATTGTAAAATCAAATCCAAGTCCATAGCCACCATCACATCTTTCACAACCAAAATTTTTAAAATACTCTGGAATTGCCATAATACCATTCCTCTTTACTATAAAATACAACCTTAAAATTTTAAATAATAATTACTAATCTACTTGATTTATCTATTTTTTAGCTTTGAATCTAAATATTCAAATTTGAAATTGTATTACTTTTCTATAATATCAAAAAATTTCTCCCTTGCCTGACTATGTATAACAATAGGTTTTGGATAGTCAAATAATTTTGTATTCAGAAGATACTTCTCACTATGTAGATATTCTGAAGGAATATCTTTTAGCTGAGGTAACCAATGTTTGATATAACTCCCATCAGGATCAAATTTCTTTGAATTACTATACGGATTGAAAATTCTAAAATATGGCTGGGGGTCTATCCCTGTGCCAGCACACCATTGCCAAGATAAAACATTGGACGATTTATCAAAATCCATAAGGTAATTTGCAAAAAAATCTTCACCCCACCTCCAGTCAATATGAAGGTCCTTAGTCAAAAAAGAGGCAACTACCATTCTTGCCCTATTGTGCATATTGCCAGTAGCAAGAAGCTCTCTTATCGAAGCATCTACAATAGGAACACCTGTTTCTCCATTTGAGAACTTTATAAACTTCTCTTCGTCGTTAATATAATGTATCTTGTATCTGTAGTTAACCTTTTCAAGATTATTAAAATGGTAAAGTAGATGAGCATAAAATTCTCTAAATATCAGTTGTCTAAAAAAAGGTTCAACCTCAAGACCCTCACTCTTCCACTGAATTAAAGTTCTCAAAACTTCTCTAATGCTTATTGTGCCAAATCTTAAATCAACACCCAAATGAGATGTCGAATCAATATTGAGAAAATCTCTATCTTTGCTGTAAGAATTAATTTTATCCTTAAATATTTTAAGTTTATCGTAAGGAGATAAAGGGGAAATATTAGAATCCTCAAAATATATATCTGATAAAGATTCTATACTTTTAATATCATATTGAACTTGGGTCTTTTCATTACTATTACAAAGATACTCTAAATGATAAGATGGGGAGTATATAAACTTAACTTTTTGATAAAAAGGTGTAAAAACAAGATATGGAGAACCATCATCCTTTTTTATCTGATCAGGGTCGAATATATATGTATCTTTTAATCTTTCAAAAGAAATAACATCAGATACTTCTTTATCTCTTTTGATAGCATAAGAATCGTAATCACCAGATGCATATACTTTTTCAAAACCAGCTTCTTTTAACTTGCAAAATATCTCAAGAGGGTCACCATACAAAATGTGTAGGTTTAATCCTATTTTGAGAAGATCAGATTTTAACTTTTTTAAGTAAAACCATACAAAGCTGACTCTTTTATCTTGCTTGGAGAGAGGTTGAAGGATATTTTTGTCAAAAATAAATAAAGGAAAAACTTCACCTTTTACAGATAAACTTGGGTTGTCTCTAACTCTAAGGTCTCTTCTAAACCATAGTATCTGTTTCATAAAAAGAGTTGTAGCAGAGATTGGAATAATTTTCAACATCTTTAAATTACTCAATATTGGCAGATAATTTTAAAATAATTTGACATTTTAAAACCAAAATAATAAGCAAAAGATTAAATCTTTAATCAGAATTGGAGACTAAAGCAGAATTGATAAACAAATTACGTTCACTACTTACAAGAAGGGATAAACAATTTTTACTATTTCTCCTTATCTTTTCAATATTCATATCAGTAATGGAAACCGCAGGTGTATCAGTAATAATGCCATTTATCTCTGTTGCGAGCAACTTTTCGCTTATAGATAGCAACAAATATTTTAATTTTTTATACTCTCTATTTGGTTTTAGGGAACATATAGATTTCGTAATAGTTTTTGGAATTTTCCTTATAATTTTCTATTCAGTTAGAAGTGCCATAAATCTCTTCTACTTTTACCTACTATCAAGATTTTCAAAAGGTAGATACCATCTTCTTGCTTATAGACTTTTTGAGAACTATATCGGTATGAGCTACCACTCTTTCATTCAGAAAAATAGTGCTGATATTAATAAAGCAATTATAAATGAAGCACAAAACCTTACCAACATTATTTCAGCAATACTATTTATGATGAGTGAGATATTTGTGGTAATGTTTATCTACTCTATGATGCTTTATATTAACTGGAAAATTACAATTCTACTGACCATAATACTTATCTTTAATTCACTTCTCCTCATACTTACTATCTCTAAAAAAATTAAGAGAGCAGGAGTAAAAAGGGAGGAGCATCAGAAAAAATTTTACGAAATAATAAATACCACACTTGGTAATTTCAAAATTATGAAATTACGCTCCAATACAGATGAGATACTCAAAAAATTCATCGAATCAAGTTCAGGTTTTGCAAAAGTAAATATTCTTAATGAGACTCTTGTGCAGTTTCCAAGATTATTCCTTGAAGCAGTAGGTTTCTCAATAGTTACTTTTGTAGTGGTATATCTTGTTTTTAAATATCAGAGAGATGTATCTTCAGCTCTTGGACTTATATCTATGTTTGTGCTTGGACTTTACAGACTCATGCCATCAGTCAATAGGATACTTAGCAGTTACAACCAAATACTCTACAACAAACGTTCCCTTGATATTGTCCATAATGACCTTATGTATAGAAGTGAAGAGTTAAAAGATAAAGAGATAGAATTTAACGATAAGATAGAGTTGAGAGATATATCATTTGAATATAACAAAGATAGGATTGTTCTAAAAAATATAAATATTACAATTAAAAAGGGTGAAAAGATAGCTTTTGTAGGTGAAAGTGGCAGTGGGAAAACAACCTTAGTTGATATAATCATCGGCCTTTACAAACCTCAAACTGGCTTTATTGCAGTAGATGGGAAGAAACTAAATCAGGATAACATAAAATCTTGGAGAAGAAAGATAGGTTATATACCTCAATCTGTTTATCTCTTTGATGGGACAGTTGCACAAAATGTTGTTTTTGATGGAGTTGAAGATAGAGAAAAAGTTATAGATGTTCTTAAAAAAGCAAATATTTACAAATTTCTACAAACTCAAGAGGGGATTGACACAGTTGTTGGTGAAAATGGAATAAAATTGAGCGGAGGACAGAAACAGCGAATTGCAATAGCAAGGGCTCTCTACCACGACCCTGAAATCCTTGTCCTTGACGAAGCTACAAGTGCACTTGACAACGAAACAGAGAGCAACATAATGGATGAAATTTACACACTTGCCGAAAGTAAGACAATGATAATAGTTGCCCATAGATTATCAACCATAAGTAGATGTGAAAAGAAGATAGAGCTTTCAAACGGTGTAATCAGAGAAAATCAAAATTGATATTAAGGGTTAGATAAATAATTAATAGCAATATAAAAGTAGCTTTTATAATTCAAAAATTTTTATAAAGTGGTTAGGTAACATTTCTATAATACAACTTTAAAAATTAAGATTGTATAATTTATAAGATCTTGAATCGGAGAGATATAATGGGGCTAAAAAACAATACATTCACTAAAATAAATAGCGATACCAACCAAAATTATATGACTCTCAAGGTCAAATGCTCCAACAAATTTCTACCCATCGTCACATCTTTTGCAGAGGAAGCTGCTGGTGCATTCGGTTTTGGGATAGAAGAGAGATTTTCATTGAGGCTCGGAGCTGAAGAGATATATTCATATATATGCAAAATTCTCTCATTTGACACCTTTATAGAGATAATTGTTTCAAATGGCGGATATTTTATGGAGTTATCATTTATATTTTCAGGGCATATCCCTTTAAGAACATTCAATCTTACCACATCAATATCTCTGGATAATGATCAAGACATAGATGAACTTGGTCTTATGCTTGCATCAAGAACATCAGATAAATTTCAGGTTTATGAAGACAATAAGGGGAATATCTGTTTATCCCTAATAAAGGAGAAAACCTACCCATTTGCCACAAAAGAGAAAGAGCTTCCATCTTTCAAAAATATTGAATCTTCCTCTGTTACCACTCCCAACAATGAAGAGCTTAAACTTTTTTCAAAATATTTAAGCAATTTTCCAAACAACCAGCTAATCCCAGATTTTATTAATTATCCTGGGAAACTTGTTGACATGGTTACAAATGGAACATTCAATGCTTTGATTGCAAAAACTACTGACAATCATATAACCGGAGGGATTATCTGGAATCTTTTAAATCATAAATTAATAGAATTTTATGGACCTTACACTCTTACTCCAAATTTAAACAAAGATATTAATGAGCAATTGATCGAACATTTTATCCAATCCGTTGCTAAATCAGGAGTTACCGGATTATTCTCAAAAGTCCACAACAACTCTCTCTCTCTTGAATATTTTGAAAAGATAGGTGAACTAAGAGTGCACAACACTTCAAAAGAGCAGCCAGACAACATCCAAGTCTATTTCAGACAGCTCAATGAAGATTCTGGTGGGACTGTATGGTGCGACATCTCTGTAAAAGATTTTTTATTTGAGACTTACAGCAATCTTTTTCTTACAAGAAATATAGAGGTTGTAAAAGAGATGGGAGAAATTTTCTCTCCATACTCTGTAATATCAGCAGAGATCAACAGATTTCAAAAAACAGCAGTATTAAGAGTAATAGAATTTGGTGCTGATATAAAAGATAATCTTTATAAACATATCCAACTTCTAAATAGCGAACTCATTAATAATATCTTTTTTGAGATAGATCTTGGAATATCTTGGCAGGCATACACTATCCCTGCTCTGAAAGAGGCAAACTTTACCCCAAAAGTAGTAATCCCCTCTGCAGGTGTCAGTGATATAATTATTTTTCAGTGGATTGAATAGATAATGCCTTACTCAAATTTACAAAATCTGATTCCAGATTATATAAAAAAATTTGAAGCCTATACCCCTTCAAAGCCTGACGATATCCTTTGTAAAACTTTCCATTGTCCACATCTTTACAGGCTCAACAATAACGAAAACCCTCTTGGACCACCTCAAGCATCTCAAAAGATAATAAAAGAGTTTCTACCTTTTAAAGCATCAGTTTATCCAAGTGGTGATTCATACCATCTTCGATCTAAACTTGGAGATAAATTTAATTTACATCATGACCAATTTCTTGTTGGCAATGGAGCTAATGAGTTAATTTCATTCGTAATTAAAGCTTTTTGCGAAAAGGGAGACAATATCGTTACTGCTGACAAAACTTTTGCAGTCTATGAATGGGTAGCTGAATTTTCAGGTTTTCAAAGCAAGCTCGTTCCACTTCTCAACTACGGTTTTGATCCTGAGGGGATTTTAAATGCCATAGATAACAAAACCAAAATTATCTTTATATGCAACCCCAACAACCCTACCGGGACTTACTGGGATACAACTACTCTGACAAATTTCCTTGATAGAGTCAACGGGCGGCAGATTGTTGTTCTTGATGAAGCTTATTTTGAATTTGTTGATAAAGAAGATTACCCTAATGGGATGAATTTAATAGAGCGATATCCAAACCTTGTAGTATTCAGAACTTTTTCCAAAATGTATGGTCTTGCAGGGTTAAGAGTAGGATTTCTTGCAGGGACAATAGATGTTGTTGACACAATAAGGAAAACTTGTGTAGTTTATTCAGTCAATGTTCTTGCACAAGAAGCTGCTACCGCTGCACTTGATGATGATACACATATTTACAAAACTCGTAATCTTATCAAAACTGAAAAAAATTTTATAACAGAGGAGCTTTCTCGTTTGGGAGTTTACCATATCTCTGGTGAAGGTTGTTACCTTATGTTTAAGCTGCCTATTAGTGATACTCTTGCCTACAGGAAATTTATAACTCAAGGGATTATTATAAGGAGTATGACAGGTTTTAGATTTCCCAACTGGATAAGGGTGAGTATCAGCACACATCAAATTATGGAAAAATTTATAGATACATTAGAAAAGATACTTAAAAAAAGAGTTTAAAAATGAAAAATAATATTTTTGATATATCTTGCGAAATAGGGGCGAGAATCCCAAGAGTTGATGCCTACGAAAAAGTTATAGGTAAGACAATCTATGCGTCAGATTACCACTCAAAAGATATGTTATGGCTTGGAGTAAAAAGAGGTGGTGCACCACACGCTAAAATACTTGATATAGATATAGAACAAGCCTCAAAAGTCGATGGTGTAGTAAAAATTTTTACCTACAAAGATGTTAAAGGCACAAATCGTCAAGGGGTTGCTAAAAAAGATCAGCCTGTATTAGTTGACAGCATCATAAAACATTACGGAGATCCTATTGCACTTGTTGCTGCAAAAGATATAGCATCACTAAAAGATAGTCTTGATAAAATAGTTATAAAGGTAGAACCTCTCACCCCTATCTTTGATGTTGATGAAGCATTAAAGAGTAACGCTCCACTGATACAGCGGGAGAATTCCGAAACAGACAACAAATTATTAGGTGGTAAGATAAAAAAAGGTCTTGGAGCAAAAGGTTTTGAAGAGTGTGATGTTGTAGTAGAGTTAGAGATAAATCTTCCTATGCAGGAGCACGCTTATATAGAGACCGAAGCGGGCTGGGCAATAATGGGTGAAGATGGGAGATTGAATATTACTGTATCCACTCAGACACCTTTTAGAGATAGATTTGAAGTCTCTGAAGCACTTGGTATCCCATTAGAGAGAGTAAATATAATTGCTCCCTATTGCGGAGGAGCATTTGGTGGGAAAGATGGGATAACTGTCCAGACATTTCTTGGCCTTGCAGCTATCAATTTACCGGGTAAACCTGTAAAAATCTACAATAGTCGTGAGGAGAGCTTTGTATCAAGTAGCAAAAGACACCCTGCAAAAGTTTTTTACAAACTTGGAGCAAAGAGTGATGGATCACTCAATACCCTATATGCAAATATAAAATACGATACTGGTTGTTACGACCACTTAGGTGGTGTGGTTATGGCTCTTGGGCTTGAGCATGCTGGCGGGGCATACCGTATTCCAAATACCGAAATTGAATCTGCCAGCATCTATACCAACAATCCTTTGGGTGGTGCATTCAGAGGGTTTGGGGTTACGCAGGTAAATGCAGGATTAGAACAGATTATTGATATGATTGCAGAGAAGCTCAAAATATCAGATATAGATATACGGATGAAAAATCTTATAAATAAAGGGGAAAAGAGTGCTATTGGCTCCACAATAACCACTTCAATGGGATTTAAAGAGTGCCTCAAAACCATAAGCGAACACTATTTTTACAAAAATAGGGAAGAGTGGAAAGATGGAGCTGCTAAAAATTTTAAACGAGGTGTGGGAATTGCTTCTGCTATTCATGGGATAGGATATGGTCCAAAAGTCCCGGACATTGCAAATGTATAATGTCCCTGTAAAAAAAGAATGAAAAAGTGTAGAATTTAAATTTTTAAT